>CATOJE010000069.1 GCA_951800145.1 uncultured Lachnospiraceae bacterium
CTGCTGATGGTAAGTTTCATGTAAAATACCTCCTAATCCCCATTATACCATATATAGCCACAAATAGCCACAACAAAATCAATAAAATTTGACAAAAAATGCAGGTTTTATGCGGCCTGCAAGTGTTTTTCTTTCTATTCAACTGTCAAACTTCCGAGTCAATGACGCTACCTGTGAACAGCACCTTTGCAGAACATTCACTTATATTACATTGACAATTTAAGTAAAATTGCATATAATTGAAATAGTAAAATCACACGATGATATCTATACTCTTAGCTAATACACTTAACACTGAATAGGGCATCTAAAACACGCATGATAAAAGATATGAATGAAGAATTACTATTGCAATATAATAAAGTGACAAATAATACAAAAATATCGATATATAATGGCTGCGCTATATATAAAAACAACGCCCGGGTTTTTGACGGTAATGTTATTCGTGATATATTGTCTTTTGTAAGTACACTTCACAGTAAGTATAGAAATATTAATATTCCCATATCCTTTGAATTAGGAAGCATTATTTTCAAAGATAAATTGACTTATATTTTTCTTGAGAGCATTTGCTTTCTATTGATCGAATACTATAACCATAACGTATATGTAAAGTTTCTCGCAGAACCTAACATTTTTACGAATGGTATAAACTCATCACCTCTGCTATTACTGACTACAAACGAAAAAAAGCATCGGGAAAAATTTATATGTAAATATACCTTTGATATTTATAAGGATCATTATCGCCGTTTGTTGTCTTCCGAGGATATGAAGAATGAAAAGTTAAGTATAATCATGGATGAAATTGTTTTCTTCTTAAATCATTTTGAAGTAGATGATCAATATCTGGATGACATCTGTGAAGTTATTATTGAATTAATCGGCAATGTCTCTGAACACACCAATGCGAACTGTTTAATCGATATTGATATTGCTGATTCTTATAATAAGCGAAATGAACCAGGGAGATTTTATGGTATTAACTTAAATATTGTAAATTTTTCCGAATGTTTGTTTGGTGATTTAATTCGAGAACGTATTCTTCATGATGATATATCAGAATTTAGCCGATACCAGCTTGTAAGAAATGCTTATGATTATCACAAAGGCTATTTTAGTGAAAGTTATACAGAAAACGACTTTTTTAATATCGTTGCGTTTCAGCACAAGATTTCCGGGAATACAGCAAAAGTATCCACTGGAGGTACAGGATTAACAAAGTTGATCTGCTCTTTGGAGAAATGTTCTGATTCACACAATTGTTATTTGATCAGCGGAGACCGGGCCCTGTGGTTCTTTCATGAATTGCTGGAATACAATCGAGATAATTGGATAGGATTTAATCAGGAAAAGGATTTCATAACCCATTTACCAGAAATGAAAACCGTCGGAAGCAATACCATTTTTATGCCTGGTACTGCGTTTAACTTAAATTTTGTAATGAAACGGAGGGAGTCAAATTGAAAAATATTATCGAACTTCAAATTGATAAAGCGCTGACAGGATTGGCTGGCTATGATTATGGAAAGAAGGTTTATGATGAACAAGTTAAGTGCAATATTGATTTTACAAAAGCGATAACGGTTATTTTCCCCGATAATATTCAGCGTATCGCTTCATCTTTTGTACAAGGATTTTTCGAGGATTTTGTAAAACAAATCGGGCTTTCCGGAATAGAAAATAATGTAACAATTAAAGCATCCAGTGAAAAATTAATCTGCAGTATCATGAATAATCTATTATAGTAAGGTGGCACTATGAGATTAAGTACATCCGATATTCTTTCTCTGATCGCTATTATCGTATCCCTGGGAAGTGCTGCATATCAGTGGTATCTGGATTCACACATGAATCAGGTAAATCTGGAATCTGAATATTTTAAGTCTCTTTATTCAAAACATCTCTTGTACGATTTGCCAATCGCACGAAAATACATTCGATTTGATCAAAACAAATTAGTGGATATCGATTTGTTAATTGATTAGCTAAATTCGATTCGAAATGACTCGTTATTTTTTAAATATGCGGATATTGATTTTTATACTGATGCAAAAATAGTATTACAGCAATTAGAGGATTATTTAATTGATTCCAGTCAGCGTGTATTAACTGATGAAGAGCAAAAAACTGTACTTGAGCAAATCGAAATCAAGTTAAAATCTGTTTACAGGACCTTTGGTAATAAATATATTGGTAAATAGCCAGGTGCGCATCCCTGCACACCTGGCTATTGTCTGCAAAACCAGTAAAACCAGTGATTCATTTTTCACAATTCACAAAAATCTCTCTATCACCTCCACGATCCCATCGTGATCATTATCCTTCTCTGTCACAGCATCCGCCACCATTTTCACCTGCTCTGGTGCATTTTCCATGGCGATTCCCAGGCCGGCATACTGCAGCATGGAGATGTCATTGTAGCTGTCGCCGCAGCACACCATTTTTTCTCTGGGAATTCCCAGTGCCTGGAGGAGATATTTCAGGCCGTAGGCCTTGTCCACATTTTTAGGGCTTACCTCCAGATAAAAGGGTTCGGAATGAAAAATTTGCGCTTCGTGGTAATATTTATGGAAAAGGATCGGTTCCACCCGTTCTAACACTTCCGGTTCTCCAGTGAGGATGCACTGATTTACAGCAAAATCCAGCCCACTGCCCAGCTTTTCATGATATTCTATGGGCATCCGGCTTATGGAGGATTCAAACTCCAGATATTTATCCGGCATAGTTCCGGCATAAATCACCTTCTCCCCGTAGGCGGCCATGCCGATGCCATGAAGCCTGGCATCCTTCTGCAGCCTCTTAGGGATATGAAGAGGAAGGCGCTTCTCGAACATGCACTCCCCTGTTTTCATCCGGAGGATCCTTCCTCCGTTAAAGGTCAGGAGATAGCTGTCATGCTCCTCCAGCTGAAGGGCCCTGGCTATCGGATAGACCCCTTTTGGGGGCCTTCCGGAAGCCAGGACTACCTTGATTCCTTTTTTCTGGATCTGAATCACAGCTTCCCGGGTCCTGGATGTGATTTCCTTTTTTGAATTCGTCACGGTTCCATCTATGTCTAGCACCAGCAATTCATAATCCATCCGCCCTGCTCCTTATGCCAGGCCCATGGTCAGGTAGGCCTTCCTTGTTTCCTCAGGCACCATATTTCCGCCGGTTGCCCAGGCGATATGGGTCGCCTGCTTCATTTTTTCCTTCAGCCCCATTTTTTCTACATAGGCAGTTAATTCTTCTGGCCGGATCAGGGCGGCAAAGGCGGCGCAGGAGCTGGGCTCGATGAAGATCTCCTCACTGGAAAGCAGGCCCCGCATCAGATCATAGAGCTTTTTGTCCTCGATGGTGGCGATGCCGGAAAGCATGGGCTCCACCACTCTCCCCACAAAGGCGGAGGGGCGTCCCACTGCCAGGCCGTCTGCGTCGGTCCGTCCGTCGATGCCGAAATCCTTCACGCTTACCTTATCCTGCAGTCCGGTAGCCATGCCGAAAAGCATACAGCAGGCGTTCACCGGTTCTGTGAAAAAGCAGTGTACATGGTCGCCGTAGATCTGCTTGATGCCATAGGTCACGCCTCCCGGGGCGCCTCCGATCCCGCAGGGGATATAGACAAACAGGGGATGATCTGCATCCACCGGGATATTCTGCCTGGCAAGCTGGGCCTCCAGCCGTTCCCCGGCCACGCTGTAGCCTAAGAATAAGTTCCGGGAATTCTCATCGTCCACAAAGTAGCTCATGGGATCTTGATCGGAATTCTTCCGCCCCTGCTCCACCGCGGCGCAGTAGTCGTCTGCATATTCGATGACCTCCACGCCCCGGCTCCGCAGAAGATCCTTTTTCCACTGCTTTGCATCCGCTGACATGTGGACGATCACGTGAAAGCCAAGCTTTGCACTCATAATGCCGATGCTCATGCCCAGATTCCCGGTGCTTCCCACCTGTACGGTGTATTTGCCGAAAAAGTCAAGAAATCTCTGCTCTGCCAGGACACGGTAATTATCGGTCTCCTTTAGCATCCCTGACTCCAGAGCCAGATCCTCCGCATGCTTTAGCACCTCATAGATCCCGCCTCTGGCCTTTACGGATCCGGATATGGGAAGATGGCTGTCCATTTTCAGCATCAGCCTTCCTTCAATCCCGGTTTTATAGGCGGTATTTAAGAAATCCTTCATCCCCGGGATCTCTCTTAGCTCAGACTCGATGATTCCCCCGGTCTCCTTAAGCTCAGGAAATACCTCCTCCAGGTAAGGGGCAAAGCGCTCCAGCCTTTTTTTCGCATCGGTTATCTGGTCCGGCTGCACCAGGGTAATATTTTGCTCCTTCTCAGGAACCATCTTTGGATTGATCCAAAAGGTTTCCTTTCTCCCGGCTGCATCCGCTACAGCCGGTATGGCGTCTATATATGTTTGAAGCTCCTTGTTCATCGCTGTATTCTCCTTTTCTTGTTTCTCTACTCCCGGAATCTCTCCTGCATGCCTTTACGGCTGAGAATCACCATTCAAATACCCGTTTTTCGGGTCCATAAATTCCTTTGTCAGCGCCCTGACCTGAGGCGCCAGGAAGATAAGCGCCGCTATATTCGGCAGGATCAAAAGCCCCAGAGCGCAGTCCTAGACCGACCAAACTAAATCAATGCTGCCAAGGCTCCCCAAAATAATAATCAAGGGGAACAGCGAGCGGTATATGGCGGCCAGCCCCGGCTTCTTTAAATAGGTCAGGCTGACATGGCCGAAATACCACTGGCTCATAAGGGAGGTGCCGGCAAACAAAATCAGGCTGATATAGATCACATACTGCATTCCTGGAAACACGCTCTGGAAGGCGGCCGCCGCCAGTGTGGAGGCATTGTCATGGAGCTGATAGGCCCCGGTGATCAGGACGGAAAATCCGGTGGTGCTGCTGATCACCATGGTATCGATAAACACCTCTATGACGCCGTAAAGCCCCTGGCGCGCCGGGTGATCTACCTCCGCAGATGCGTGAAGCACCGCTGCGGAGCCCTCCCCCGCTTCATTAGAATATAAGCCTCTGGCCACCCCAAAGCGCATGGCTTCCTTCATGGTAATGCCTGCCAGGGCCCCTGCCCCTGCCCGCAGGGAAAATGCCTCTTTTATAATCGATGCCAGCATGGCGGGGATCTGCCCTGCATGAAGGAGGAGCACCGCCAGTCCGCCGGCGACATAAATCCCGGCCATTACCGGAACGATCCTCTGGGCAACCTGAACCAGCCGTTTAAATCCGCCGCGGATCACCAGGCTCATCACCGCTGCCAGCACAAGGCCGGTGAGAAGGAATGGGGCCCGGAATGCTTCCTTTACCACATTGGAGATGGTATTGGCCTGGATCAAGGTGCCGCCGGCATTTTGGATAAAAAGCAGGACTGCTACCAGCACCCCGGCCCATTTCCAGTGCATGCCGTATTCTATGTAGTACATGGGGCCGCCGGCTATATTGCCCTTTTCGTCCCGTCCGTGGTACACCACCCCCATGACAATCTCTCCGAATTTGGTCGCCATTCCCAGGAATGCTGCCACCCACATCCAAAGCAGCGCCCCAGGGCCTCCGGAGAGGATGGCTGTGGATACCCCTACGATATTCCCGCTTCCCACACAGTTTGCGATGGCTGCGCAAAGCGCCTGGTAGGATGAGCATTTTTTCTCATCCTTAACCGCATTTTTCTTTGGGGAAAGGGAAATGCTTCCTTTTCGAAGCAGCTTTAGAAACTTAAACTGGATGCCCCCGGTCATCCCTGTGTAAAATGCTCCCAGGCCTAAAAGGGCAGCCAGAAGCCAGTCCCCCCAGAGAACATCTGCCAGGCTCTTAACTATGTATTCGATTTTATCCATGGATCCGCCCTCACTCCATGAGATTTTTTCCCTCTGCATCCGGCAATTCTACACCCATGATTCCAGCCAAGGTAGGCGCCACGTCGATGAGGCGGGCAGCCTTCAGATTCCCGGGGATGATTCCCTTTCCAGTGAGCATAAAGGAAGCCCGCATCTCCGGAAATTCTTCGTTATAGCCATGCTGCGCTTTCTGGGTCAGACGTGTGCGGCAGTATTCCCCGTCCACATCATCCCGGAGCTCATATCCCTTTTCAGAGATCAGCACATAGGCTGCTTCTGGGAATCCGCCTCTGGCCTTGGCTCCCTCCCTGTCCACGACTTCTAAAATCCCGCTCTCCGGGTCCGCCGCCAGACGCTCCACGATCTCTTTTACCTTAGCTGCAGCCTCCTCATCTCCCGGGTCTGCCAGACGGATCTCCGCCGTTCCCCCTGCCCGCTGGCTGAAGGCTCTCCAGCTTACTACCCTTCCCTGGGAATCGGTTTCTATGAGCCCGGCTTCCTTTAGAAGGATATTTGGAGAAATATTGTGGGTATTGTCCAGGGTTCCATGGTCAGAGACCACACAGACCACCAGATCTCCTCCGGTGATCGCTTCCGCCGCCTGGATCAATTCCTCAAGCATGCGGTCGATCTTTTCCAGGCTTTCTGCCGCTTCCCTGCTGTAAACCCCATGCTGATGGGCGCTTTCATCAAAGCTTGCAAAGTAGGCGGACAGGAAGAATGGCTTTTCCGAAATCTGGGGCGCCAGCTTGTTCTTCAGCATCCACAGGGCTGCTTTTCCCCTCTGTGCGTCCCCGGCGTCAGAGAGATCCAGGCCCCCGGCATAGGTGCCGATAGCCTGTTCCATCTCTGCGATCAGGCCCTGAGGCTTTGCCACCGCGTCGATAAATTTGCTGTCTATATCTGAGCCATCCCACCAGAATTCCGGTGCTATGTAATCTCCCCTTGCCCCTACGGAGGTGGGGAATGCCACGCTGGCTGAGCAGTAGCCCCCATCCTTTGCCGCCTCCCACAAGGTTTTTACCTTATCATTGGCAAACCAGTGCCAGGCCCCCTTGTGCTCTCCTGTGGGGTCAAAGATTCCATTATTTACAATCCCGTGGGTGGCTGGATTGGTTCCAGTGATCATGCTCTGATGGCAGGGATAGGTAAAGGTTGGAAATACGCTCTTGCTTCCTTCCCTTGCTGTCAGTCCCTTCTCTACAAAATATCGGGTAATGGCAGGTAAGCTTACCCCCAGGCGCTCCTGCTCAAATACAAACTCCGGTTTCAGTGCATCCACAGAAATAAGTAATACGCTAGGCCGCCTGGGTCCTTGATTATTTGATGCATTCATGATTTCATCCATTCCTTTCTTTCGCCATAACCACCCTTACCCCTGCGTCCTCAAAGGCCTTTACCTGTCTGGCAGGAACGCCGGAATCGGTAATGATCATCGACACCGCTTCGATCCCGCACATTTTTACCAGGGAATTATTCCCGATCTTCGAGCTGTCCGCCACAACGATGGTCCGGTCTGCTGCCTCCATCATCTTATTCTGGACGGAAATCTCATCCATCCGCTGATAGGTAATGCCGCGCTCTACCGAGATCCCGCAGGTGGTAAGGAAAAATATGTCCACATTAATCTTAGAGAAAATAAGTGTTGCCACATCTGACACAAAGGCTTCCTCATCCGCCCGGTATACTCCTCCGGTCAGAACCAGGGTGATCCCCTCTGCGCCTGCCAGCTCCTGAGCTACAGCAAAGGAATTTGTCACCACAGTCAGGGAATGGAAGCGGGCCTTTACCGCTCTGGCCAGAAACAGGGAGGTGGTCCCCGAATCCAGCGCGATGGCCTGTCCCTCGCTGATATAATTCAGCGCCTCCATAGCTACCGCTTCCTTGTGGGTTAGATGCTCGTCACGGCGGTTTTGGAAGGAGGTATAGGTTAAGTTTTTGTTCTGAGACGGCTCCAGCTTCATGGCTCCGCCCCGGATGCGCCGCAGCATACCCTTTGACTCCATGGTTTCCAGATCTCTTCGTATGGTTTCTCTGGATGTCTGCAAGGCATCGCAAAGGGTAATGGTCCTCACGCTGCCCTCCCGCTCCAGTAGCTGATAAATTTCCTCGTATCTTTGCTCTGTTAACATTTATTTTATCTCCTTTTACCTTGTCAAATCCAATCTTCAAACATGATATTACCACAGCTTTACACAAATTGCAATCTGCTTTTTGCTAAAATTACACACTTTTGCAACTGCTTCCTCTTATATGGGAATTAAAATTCCTTATATTTGCAACTTTTTGCACATTTTCACTTGACATTACACATAAATGCAAGTATACTGGAAACTGTCAAATCCAATTCACCAAAATTTCATAAAAACGAGGTAAGTCATTATGTCTCAACAATCAAAAGGAAGAATCGACAAAAAATGGATTTCATTTGGAATCCTGATGCTGGGAGCCGGTACCATCTATAAGCTGGGATTTTTAAAGGACGCATTTTATGTGCCGATGCAGGAATTTATGGGACTGTCCCACACCCAGATCGGAACGGCTATGAGCATCGCCGGCCTGATTTCCACCTTTGGCTTCCTGGCGTCGATTTATCTAACCGACCGGGTTTCCAAAAAGATCATGATTCCTCTGTCGCTGATCAGTATTTGTGTATGCGGAATTGCCCTCTCCACCTTTCCATCCTATCCTGTATTTCTTCTGATATACTGTCTGCTGGCAGTTTGTGCGGACATGCTGTACTGGCCTACCATGCTTAAGACGGTGCGCCTTCTGGGGAATGAGGATGAACAGGGCCGGATGTTCGGCATCATGGAAGCCGGAAGAGGGCTGATGGATACCATCGTGGCTTTCGGCGCCCTGGGTATCTTCTCCGCTATGGGAAGCTCAGCCGCCGGCCTGAAGATGGCTATATTATTTTATTCCATTGTACCTGGCATCATCGGAATCGCCATGTACTTCCTGCTGGAGCCCGATGCCGCCCCGGAAGCGGCGGATACGAAAGCAGAATCTCAGACCGACGCTAACAAGCGGGCCTGGGAAGGGGTGATGCGGGCCTTAAAGAATAAGAATATCTGGCTTGTATCCTTTAATGTGTTTTTTGTATATAGCGTTTACTGCGGACTCACCTATTTTATTCCCTTCCTGGAGGAAGCCTATGCTCTTCCGGCTGCACTGGTAGGCGTGTATGGGATCATTAACCAATACGGCCTGAAAATGCTGGGCGGCCCTGTGGGCGGCTTTATCACAGATAAGGTTCTCCACTCCGCCACAAAATATCTTCAGATCGCCTTTGTAGTTGTGGGCGCAATCTTAGTCCTGTTTTCTCTGCTGCCTCACCAGAGCATGGGAATTATCCTTGGCATGGCCATCTCTCTGGGAATCAGCGCCTGTGTTTACAGCATGCGCGCCATATTCTTTGCGCCCATGGACGAGGTGCAGGTTCCCCGGGAGATCACCGGATCCGCCATGTCTATGGGATCCTTTATCGGATATCTGCCAGGGGCATTTATGTATGCAGTGTATGGGGGAATTCTGGATAAGTTTGATGGACTTGCGGGCTACCGCATCGTTTACATCATCATGGCAGCATTTGCAGCCGGGGGATTTATCCTGAGTACATATATTTTAAAGACCATTAAGAAAGAGCGGAAAAAATAACATAGCCAAGACACTAGCACGCAAAAATCCCGTCCAGAGGCCAGGCTCTAAGCCCTAAGCTTCCAGACGGGATTCTTTTTATTTTACTCTAATGGGGCGGGCTCAAAGGGTATTTTAACCCCTGATGCCAACAGCTTCTCCTTATGGCTAGTGCCTTGTCTGGATTATATTCAGTCAAAACACTAGGAAAGCTGCCCTAACACCCACTCCACGTCGTCTGTGGTTTTTAACTTCTCCAGCCGCTCCGGATCCTCCAGAAGGGTGCACAGCTTGCTTAAGAGATCCAGATGCTCGTCGCCGATGCCCGCGATGCCGAATACCAGCTGAGCCTTCTCTGCGCCGAAGTCCACGCCCTCCGGATACTGGAAGAATACGATTCCCGTCTTCTTCACTGTGCCCTTGGCCTGGGTGGTTCCGTGGGGAATGGCCACGCCCATGCCGATGTAGGTGGAAACCAGCTTCTCCCGCTCCTGCATGGCGTCTACATAGGTCTCATCCACATAGCCAAGCTTCACCAGCATCTCGCCGGCAGCCTGGATGGCCTCCTCCTTGGTGACTGGCTTCTGATTCAGGTGAATGCCCTCCTGGATGATCACCTGCTTCTTCACCGGAACATCGGGTATCACCACATCCGTGTTCTCCCCTGCAGGCGCTGCCGGGGCGTCGCCGGTGGTCAGCTGCACATACAGCGCGTCTAATGCCGGATCTGCCAGGAAGTTCCCGATGGTGATCAGCTGTGCCTGAGGCGCGGACTTTCTTGCCCGTTCCGCCAGAGTGGTCTGCACCACGGCGATATCGCAGTCTGCCGGGATATTATCCACAGAGGTGTTGGTTACGGTGATATCCGGGCGGCTGGCCTTAAGCCGGTTGCGGAATTTCGTCGCTCCCATGGCGGAGGAGCCCATGCCGGCGTCGCAGGCGAAAATAATCTTCTTGATCTCTTCGGTTCTCTCGATGGTGCCGGGCACAGACTGGGCCTCTCCCTTGGCCTGAGCCTTCATGGCGGCCATCTCGCTCTGAGCCTCCTCTAAGCTCTTTCCTCCTGCCATTTTCACCAGAACAGAAGCGACGGCAAAGGAAATGCCGGTGGAGATCAGGACGCCGATGATCACCTTCACCATATCGGATCCCGGAGTCATCATCATATAGGCGATGAGGGAGCCGGGAGATGCCGGTCCCACCAGGCCGCATCCAGTCATATTAAACCAGAAGATGCCTGCCACGCTGCCCAGGATCGGAGCGATGATGACCAGAGGATTCATCAGGATATATGGGAAATAAATCTCATGGATTCCTCCTAGCAGGTGAATGATCACCGCGCCGGGGGCGGAGTCCTTGGTGGCCTTATCCTTGCAGAAGAACATGTAGGCTAAGAGCACTCCCAGGCCAGGGCCGGGGTTTGGCTCCAGCATGTACATGATGGATTTTCCCGCCTCGGCTGCCTGAGCCGTGGCAATGGGGGTAAAGATGCCATGGTTGATGGCATTATTTAAGAAGAGCACCTTGGCAGGCTCGATGAAGATGGCCACTAAGGGCAGAAGCTCATTCTGCACCAGCGCATTGACCCCGGCGGACAGCACGGAAAGGATGCCGCTCATCACCGGCCCGATGACTACATAGCCCAGCATCGCCAGCAGCATACCGATGATACCTGCGGAGAAGTTATTAATCAGCATCTCAAAGCCGGCAGGCATGTGTCCGTCCATGGCCTCATCAAATTTCTTAATGCAGAAGCCGGCTAAGGGTCCGATCACCATGGCTGCCATCAGCATGGTGATGCTGGTATTGCTCATAATGGCGCCGATGACAGCGATGGCGCCTACTACCCGTCCCCGATCGCCTCCTATCATGCGGCCACCGGTGGATGCGATGAGCACTGGGATCAGATAGGTGAGCATAGGGCCCACCATGCTGTTAAACCCTTCATTGGGCATCCAGCCGGTATCGATAAACAGCGCTGCCAGAAAGCCGAAGGCAATCAGGGCGCCGATATTCGGCATTACCATTGCCGATAAGAATTTCCCGAATTTTTGTACACTACTTTTCAAAACAATCCTCCTCACAGCTTCAGGAATGAGGAGAACGAATCAATTCCACACAGGCCCGGCAAGATGCGCCGGCCTTTAAAGCACCTCTACCCCCAGCCGGCGGCATTCCTCCAGGAATTCCTCTGGCAGGCCTCCGTCAGAGACCACCACATCCGCCTCCTTAAGGCCGCAGATATGGTAGGTGCTGATCCCCCCGATTTTCGAGGAATCCATCAGCACCACCGTCTGGGCTGACTGGCGGATGGCCGTCTGCTTCAGCACCGCCTCATCGCTGCTTCCGCAGGTAAAGCCAGTATCTGTGCTGTAATTGGTCACTCCCAGAAAGGTCTGGTTAAAGTTTACCCGCTCCAGCTCCTTTACCGCGGTGATGCCATAGACGCTCTGGCTGTAGCGGTTTAAACAGCCCCCCGGCAGCATCACCGTGGGCTTTGTCAGATTCGCCAGCTCAGTGGCACAGCTTAAGCCGGTGGTGTAGATCAGGCTTGACTGATCCGGAAGCTGCCGCGCCAGCATGGTGGCGGTGCTTCCGGAGTCCAGAAAGATGGTTGTGTCCGGCCGAATCAGGGACAGTGCCTTCTCTGCGATTCTCTGCTTTTCCGGGATGCTGCGGACGAAACGCTTGCTTAAGTAGTCGTCGGTTCCGATTACCATCTTCACCGACCTGGCCCCTCCGTGGATGCGCACGATCCGCTTGGCCTCATCCAGATATTTCAGATCCGTCCGCAGCGTCATCTCTGATACATTGGGAAATGCATCCTTGAGCTGGGAAAAGCTGACGCTTTCATGTTCATTGATCAGTTCTACAATCGCATTCCTGCGCATTTCCATAGAATCCAAATTTTTCCTCCCGTCTGTGCCGAATGCCCAGACGGGATTCTGGCACGTTCTTTATTCTTCGATAAAATTCGCCAGCAGATATTCCTCTGCCTCAGGACACCATAACCCCTTGTGGGCGTCCACAATGTCAGCCAGGGCGCCATAGCGGCTATCCTTAAGCTCTTCGCCTCTGGCCCGAAGCTCTGTAAGAGCGGTTAAGGGCATGGAGAGCCAGGTGTAGATTAATTTCTTTCCCCCTGGGATCTTAGGAAGATTCAGGGTGGTCTCTGCTACCGCATCCAGACCGCCGATGTGTGTTACCATCACAGCCGGATCGATCCGCTTTGCCGCAGTCAGCTCCAGGGACTCGATCATATCGGCTGTATTGCCCCCGGTGGTCCCCATCACATGGGTGGAATTGTAGTGTACATCGTAGAAATTCATGGTGGCGCTAAACTGGTTGTCCGTGGGACCGGCGAAGAAATTCAGACAGCCGTCCCGTCCCAGGATGGCGCTGGACTGGGTCACCACAGCGGCTACCGGCGCGTAGCAAAGCACATCATCATAGCCAGTGCCGCCGGAGATCCGCATCAGCTCCCCTACCGGATCCTCAAACTTCCCGGTATTTACAAAGTGAACCTGGATTCCCTCCTTGGCATACTCTGCCGGCGGGAACAGCTGGGCTGCACGGTCTAAGCGGTCCTGATCCAGATCCGTCACCACCACCATAGAGGGGCGGATATCCCGGTGGAGGGCATAGGTCAGCGCCCCCAGGCCCATGGGGCCTGCTCCGGCCATGATGGCCAGCTTGCCATTTTCCTTAATACCCATCTGATGGGTGTAAACTCCCATCTGGGTGTGATATGCCGCGTTAAATGCGCCGATGCTGCAGGACATAGGCTCAGCCAGAGAGGCCTCATAGTACGCCCGTCCCTTGTACTCTAAGAGGCACCCCAGCTCCATCACCTCTGCGGGAATCACGCAGTAGGTGGTATCTCCGCCGAAAAATTCGTAGGAATATCCCGGGCTCCACATGGTTCCCTTATAGTTTAATGCAGGCTGCAGGGTGAACTTCATCCCGGGCTTAAAGGTATCCTGGTGATTCTTTCCCACCTTCACAATATCTCCTGCAAACTCATGGCCCATAATCGCCGGATGCTCCGCCACATCATCATGGACTCTCTTATGCTTCTCTCCTAAAATCGCGCATTTATAAGTGGACATACAGATGCTGTCCGAAACCACCTTTACTAAGATCTCGTCGTCGGTAATCTCCGGAAGCTCAAACTCCTCCAGTCTCAGATCCTTTGCTCCGTGCAGTCTAACGCCTCTTGCTTTCATGGTAAAAGCTCCTTTCTGAATTATATCGAAAATTTTCTTTTATTACAACAGTTATTTATGAAATCATTACTCCCGCTCATTTCCTTGTAATAGTTCAGACGGTGGGGAATTCGAGATGAATTTTGGGTGTCAAACTTGCTTGTAAGCCCAAATTCATCTCGAATTCCGCATCGGATGGACATCCCAGCTTCTTGTCCGGCGCAGACGGGCAAGAAGATGCCCCGTCTGAACTGTTACTTTCCCTTATGGTCCGCTACCCCGGCAGCAGGCTGCTTCCCTGCATCCCTCCGGACAGCCCTCACTGCCCGGACAGCCTTACAGGGAGGAAAATACCACCTTAGGAATCAGGCCCTGTATCACATCGTACTCCGCTGCCTGGGTTCCGCTGCACATCACATTCGCCGCTCCGGTGGCAGTGGATAAGCGCACGGTCTCCTCCAGCGTAAGCCCTCTCTCCTCTGCCACCGCTAAGGCTGCCACTACGCTGTCCCCGGCGCCTACTGTGCTCCCCACCGGCACCTTTAGTCCCTCTGCGTAGATGGTCTTTTCCCCGGTCACATAGAGAGCTCCCTCTCCCCCCATAGACACGACGATCTTTTCTATGCCGTACTGGCTCATCAGGGTTTTTGCCGCATGCTCCAGCTCCTTCGGCGTCTCAAGGGTCTGGCCCAGAAGACCGGACAGCTCATGATTATTAGGCTTAATTAAATACGGGGAAGCCTTCAGCCCCTCTGCTAAAAGCTCTCCGTCCGCATCCAGGATCACCCTTGCCCCCGCATCCCGGCAGGCCTTAACCCAGGTATAATAGGTATCCTTTGGCGCTCCCTTGGGAAGGCTTCCGGAAAGGACTACGATGTCTTCCTCCCCCAGCTTTTCCAGCAGCTCCTTTAAGAGGCTGTTTAACAGCTCATCGGTCACGGTAAGGCCCGGCTCATTAATGTCGGTGTTGGTGTGGCGCTCTGGATCCACCACCTTTAAGTTAGTGCGGGTCTCCCCCTCCGCAAATAGAAAGCTGGACTCCAGCTTCATCTCCTCCAAGGCCGACTGGATGGCAGTCCCTGTACTTCCTCCAAGAACGCCGGTGGCTATGCTCTTTCCTCCCAGCTTGTCAATTACCTTGGAAACATTGATTCCCTTTCCCCCGGGATCCGTGCGCATCTTCACAATGCGGTTTACACTGTCAACAGTAAAGCTTGGAATCTCCACGGTTTTATCCAGTGCCGGATTTAATGTTACGGTATAAATCATCGTCTCCCTCTCCTTTCTGTTTTTGTTGAATCAACAGCTTTTATTTTTGTTTCAACAACTTTAACCATATAATAGCAGAGTTTTTTCCAGTTGTCAACCATTATTTCAAAAAATAATTTTCTTTTCAAAAGTCATCAGAACAGTTAAAGGACGTAAAAAAATCCCCCTGGCTTTAAAACAAAGCCAGGAGGGAATAACTCTAAACCGTTTTGTCTGTCTCCTTTTCCAATACCACCTTACATCTCTTCTTAAAGCAGGCAATTCCGTATTTGAAAATCGTATGGATATGGTCCGCCTTCAGTTCTTCCACGTAGCCTTCTGCCTTAATCTGTTCCAGCGCTCCCTTGCATGCTGAATCATAGGCTCCATTTTCAGCGTACTTTACCTCCAGGATCATCCCAATCTCCTCGTCCTCAACCCGAATCAATATATCGCTGTATCCATTGCCGGCTTCCTTCCGGCTCCTCCCCCTTTCCGGGTCAGATACCCGGTTGTAAACAGCACGCTCCAAAGGTTCTCTATGGAATCATACAAGTTATGATAGGTCAGCTCCTCATGAAGCTCTTTTACCACGGTCTCCCCCGCCACCAGTGCCTCCACCTCGCTCTTTGCCAGCCCCTGATCCACTTTTTCCATAAAGTGGCGGACCACGTCGTTCCCGCTGGTATTGGACCAGTAATCCTTTGGCTCTGCAGAGGGGTCATCCGTCAATTCATCACAATAATTAATTACATCCCAGGGACAGTAGACATCCACGTTTCCAAAACGGTATCCGTCATACCAGTCTTTTATGGCTTCATACCGCTCATCCAGCCCGTAGTATCCAAGCATTTCTCTGACCTCTGGATCCGTAAAGCCAAAATACTCATCAAAACGGACGGTGGTAACAGAAAAAACCTTGGGATTGTTTAACCCTGTAATAAACAGGTTCACTTCTCCCCACTTATGGAGCAGCTCCTGAATCAGCATTGACTTGTCCACATAGTAAAACCCTTCTGTCCGAATCTTTTCAAAATTCTCAATCCCTACAGGAAGCTTCTTTTTTTTTCTATCCCAGTCCACACTGCCGCCACCTTTCCGAACCATAGGATCCTCTTAGACTATTGAACTCCATAAACCTCCCGATAGATCTCCTGTTTGTAGGGGAGAAATGCTTCCTCCTCCATGGCCTTTGGCCAGCTCATCACCCACAAGGGGATGGGCCTGTCCCCCTCCTTTAATGGCATCTGCTCATAATAAAAGTCATTAGTAAAGAATCCGCACCGGTGGTAGAATGCCTCTCTCCGACCGGTCATGGGATCCTCTCCGGTCACTGGCTCGATCTCCAAAAACAACGGCTTTCCCTTCCCTCGCCCTTCCTGGATGCACTCCTCCATCAGCCTGCGGCCATAGCCCTTTCCCCGGCTGCGCTCCACTGTGGCCAGATGCTCCAAGAAGATGCAGGACTCCAGCTCCCAGTATCCGATAAATCCGCAGATTAGCCCTTCCGGCGCCCCCTCTTCCCTCTCCCGGATCACCCGCATCCGGTAGGATGGATTCTCCAGAACAGCCCGCTGCCCCTCCTTCGTCCTCCGCTCGGAAGGGGGAAAGGCTGCCTGGTAGATGGCATAGATTTCTTCAAATGACTCTCCTGGATTCTGTAAGAGCATAACAAGGATTCCTTTCTATATTCTATACCAGTCTAAACCGTAATCTCAGCCTTCAGCCCCAGCACATCCTGATTCTCATCCAGAATCGGCCGGATCACCTCGTCTAAAAACTCCTCCACCTGCTTCGGCGCGCGGCCCACATATTTTCTGGGATCCATGGTCTGCTTTAACTCCTCCAGGCTTAGGTTAAATGCCGGGTCCGCCGCGATCAGCTCCAGCAGGTTATTCTCCCCGCCGTTCACCTTTACATTTTTCCCCGCCTCCATGGATAAGGTGCGGATCCGCTCATGGAGCTCCTGGCGGTCTCCCCCCGCCTTTACCGCGTCCATCATAATATTCTCCGTGGCCATAAATGGCAGCTCTGCCATCATATGCTTCTCAATCACCTTTGGATACACCACCAGGCCGTCCACCACATTCAGGTACAGATCCAGTATCCCGTCCACAGCCAGAAAGCCCTCCGGCACGGACAGACGCTTATTAGCCGAGTCATCCAGGGTGCGCTCAAACCACTGGGTGGAGGCCACCAGCATGGGATTCATCACATCCGCCATCACATAATTAGCCAGAGAGGCGATCCGCTCGCTGCGCATGGGATTCCGTTTATAAGCCATGGCGGAGGATCCGATCTGGTTCTTCTCAAAGGGCTCCTCCACCTCCTTTAAGTGCTGAAGCAGACGGACGTCATTGGAAAACTTGTGGGCGCTCTGGGCGATGCCCGCCAGCACGGAGAGCACCCGGCTGTCTATCTTTCTGGAATAGGTCTGCCCGGAAACAGGAAAGCACCCTTCAAAGCCCATCTTCTCCGCGATTCTCTGATCCGCCTGACGGCATTTTTCCTGATCCCCGTCAAAAAGCTCCAGGAAGCTGGCCTGGGTCCCGGTGGTTCCCTTGGATCCTAACAGCTTCATAGAGCCCAGAACGTACTCCAGATCCTCCAGATCCAGCTTTAAATCCATCAGCCACAAGGTAGCCCGCTTCCCCACGGTGGTGGGCTGGGCCGGCTGGAAATGGGTGAAGGCCAGGGTGGGCTGATCCTTGTAGGTATCTGCAAATTTCGCAAGCTCCGCCATAACATTCAATACCTTTTTCCGCACCAGCCTTAAGGCCTCTGTCATAATAATCAGGTCTGTGTTATCTCCCACATAGCAGGAGGTGGCCCCCAGATGGATGATGCCCTTTGCCTTCGGGCACTGGGTTCCGTAGGCGTAGACGTGGGACATCACATCGTGGCGCACCAGACGCTCCCGCTCCTTTGCCACCTCATAATTAATCTCCTCTGCATGAGTCTTTAATTCTTCAATCTGTTCCTCAGTAATGGGCAGTCCCAGCTCCTTCTCCGTCTCCGCCAGGGCGATCCACAGCCTTCTCCAGGTTTTAAACTTCTTATCCGGGGAGAAGATATACTGCATTTCCTGGCTGGCGTACCGCTCAGAAAGCGGGCTTACATATCGGTCATTCATTACAATCCATCCTCCTTTACATGCTTATGCACTCTCAGCAGTCCCTATCATTCTACTACACTTCTCGTGGTTTTGCAAAGTTTATCTGTATCTGCGCCGCGAAGTATGGGCATGTGATGAAGGAATTGTTTCATAATCCTGTGATATTAAAGCACTTTCTCTGTGATGTGCTGGAGATTTTGCCAGAGGATGTCCGCAGCATGTGTCTGATGAATTCCTTTTTAAGGAAACGCTTCCAAAAGCAAAAGCAGGGCATCCTGGATGTTTTGGTAGAGCTGAACCATAACATCAAAATCAATATCGAGCTGCAGGTAAAGGTGCTGGATGCCTGGGACAGACGGCAGATTTTTTATCTTGCAAAGCTCTATACCTCAGACCTGAAATCCGGTGAGCACTACGAACGCCTTCATCCGTGTATCGGCATCAGCATCTTGGATTTTGATCTGACCGATGAGGAAGAATATCACCGTGTATATCGCTTCCGCGACAAGAAGGGGAACGATTTTTCGGATATTTTGGAGCTTCATATCATCGAGCTGAGCAAAAAACTGAATGGAGAAGCCGTAGATGACTGGATTCGGTTTTTCAATGTAAAATCAGAGGAGCAGTTAAAGATGATTCAGACGAAAAATTCAGGAATACAGGAGGCCATCCGGGAACTGCGGCGTATGAGCATGAGCCATCCGCTGCGTGTGCTCTATGAGGCCCATCAAAAAAAGATTCGGGATGAAAAAGCATGGAAAAGCTACATTCTGCGGGAGGGAAAAGCCCAGGGCATTGCTCAGGGCATTGCCCAAGGAAAAGCCCAAGGAATTGCCTCTATGATTATCGAGCTATTAGAGGAACACGGGAAGGTTCCTGAGGAGTTAAAACGAAAGATTTCTCAGGAGCGGGATATCGAACAGCTGCGCAGATGGCACAGGGCTGCAGCAAAATGCTCCTCACTGGAAGAATTCCAGAGGAATTTCCACGAATTAGATGCCTCCGATAAAATATAAGAACACTCTGTAATCGGTTTCCTGCCCCAGGATTTTCCCCCTGGGGCAGGCCTGCAGGAGCAAAGCAAAGGCGGGGCAGGCCCCCGCCAAATGTCCATGCCGACATGCCCGCCTGCCTTGTTACCCGCGGCCCATATCCCCATATTTCCCCAAAAAACTTCTGGTCCGCTCATTCGCTGAGGCAAACACCTGCTCCGGCGTCCCTTCCTCCACGATAACCCCCTCCGCCATAAATATCACCCGGTCAGAGATATCCTTTGCAAACGCCATCTCATGGGTGACGATCACCATGGCAATGTGTAGATCCGCAAGGGATCTGATTACCTTCAGCACTTCCCCGGTCAGCTCCGGATCCAGGGCGGAGGTGGGCTCATCAAAAAACAGGAGCTTGGGCTGCAGCGCCAGGGCCCGGGCGATGGCCACCCGCTGGCACTGGCCGCCGGAAAGCTGGAAAGGATAGGCATCCGCCTTATCCTCCAGCCCCATCTTCTTTAAAAGCTCCCGGCCCAGGGCATAAGCCTCCTCCCGGCTCTTTTTCTGCACGGAAATCGGTGCGTCCGTAATATTCTTCATCACGGAAAAGTGAGGGAACAGGTTAAAATTCTGAAACACCAGCCCATAGTTTTCCTGTATTTTTTTCAGCTTCTTCTTTGGCGCATAGACGATCCCCCCGGAGCCGTCGCTCCAGGCCGCCCGCTCCCCCAGGTAGATCAGCTCCCCGCTATCCATGGTCTCCAGCATGGTGGCGCAGCGCAAAAGGGTGGACTTCCCGGAGCCGGAGGGCCCGATCACCGAGACGATCTCCCCCTGGGCCACAGACAGGGAAATATCCCGGAGCACCTGGGTCCCGTCAAAGGATTTCCTCACATGGTTCATTTCTAAAAGCGTCATGATACTCCTCCCCCTGCCTGTCATTGATAATAAGATAATTTCTTCTCCACATGCTCCATCCCCACCGCCACAACCAGGTTAAATACATAGTAAAAGATCCCTGCCGCCGCAAAGGGCAGCAGGCTGGTCTGGGAAGAGGCCAGCGCCTTGGCGATGGCAAACATCTCCAGGACGCTGATGGTAAAGGCCAGGGAGGTATCCTTCACCAGGGTAATCACCTCATTGGTAATGGAGGGAAGAATCCTCTTAATCACCTGGGGAAGGATGATGGTAAAAAAGGTCCTGGCCTTCCCGTAGCCCAGCATTTTAGCCGCCTCATACTGGCCTATGGGCATGGACTGGATGCCGCTTCGGTAAATCTCCGCAAAATAAGCGGCATAATTAATCACAAAGCCAATCCAGGCGGCCCACAGGCGGTAGCTGTTGGTAATCTTGATGCCAAACAGGTAATAGGGGCCAAAGTAGACCACCATCAGCTGCAGCATCAGGGGCGTCCCCCGCATAATGGAAATATAAGCCTTCACTGCCCCCTGGAGCAGAGGATGTTTCGACATCCTCCCAAAGGCCACTACCATGCCCAGGGGCAGGGAAAAGATAAGAGTTACCAGAAAAATCTGGATGCTGACAAACATTCCCCCTGCCAGCTGGGATACCATCCTGCCAAGCGACATAACTCCCTTCTCCCCTCCTTTCTCTCATCCCTTCTATTGAGCGGTCTCGGAAACTCCCTTGCACCCATCTTTGTGGCTGATTTTCCGCCAGAAGCGCCAAATTTAATCAACGTACGTTCCACGTACGCCTCATAAATTTGTGCACTTCTGACAAAAAATCATCTCACAAATCTGGGCACAAAGAGTTTCCGAGACCGCTCCTATTTTCCAATGGTGGTGACATCCCGGCCGAACCACTCCTCAGAGATCTTCTGCAAGGTGCCGTCCGCCGCCATCTCCTCCAGGGTCTTCTGCACCTGATCCCGGAGAGCCTCATTTCCCTTCTTAAAGCCGATGCCGTACTCCTCGGAAGCCAGGGTTTCCTCCAGAACCACATACTGGTCGCCCTCACCCCGCTGCTCGATCTGATAGCCGGCTACGATGACATCCATGGCAATGGCGTCCACCGCGCCCATTTCCAGATCCATAAAGGCAGTATTGTAATCCGGGGTGGTCTGCAGGGTGCCGAAGGTGCCGGACAGCTCTTCATTATCCTTTAACGCGGCCTCTGCCGAGGAATCCGCCTGAACCTCCACGATCTTCCCCGCCAGATCCGAAAGGCCGGTGATGCCGGAATCTGCCGACACAACAAACACCTGACTATTGTCCATATATGGCTGGCTCCAGGTATAATCATCCTCCCGTCCATTCATGGTAAACCCGTTCCAGATGCAGTCAATGGTGCCGGAATTCAGCTCCATATCCTTGGCGTCCCATGCGATTGGCTGTGGGACAAACTCCATCCCCAGGCGATCCGCCACCTCTTTTGCAAGGGCCAGATCAAAGCCTGTATATTCCCCGTCATCTCCCACAAAGCCCATGGGCGGGAAATCCTGGTCAAAGCCTACGATAAAGGCCGCGCCCTCCTCCGGCGCCTGAGAAGCCCCATCCTTGCTGTCCTCAGATGCCGTCTCCTCCGTCTGTCCAGCCTCGTCCTCCGCCTCGCCGGCTCCCTCCTCTGCCGGGGCCGCCGTTGTCTCTGCGGAAGCTGCGGTTGCTTCTGCGGAAGGCTCCGCCTGGCTCCCGCCGCCGCAGCCTGCCAAAGAGAATGCCACCGCGCCTGCCACGAATATGCTGCTGATTCTTTTCTTCATCTTCCTAATCCTCCTCATTTTGCACATAGAATGCTTACATAGATTGTCCTCCGGTATGGGGCTCCTTTTGCCGCCCCATCCTTCTGTACGGTAACATATTAGCATGCTAAAGCAATTTTGTCTATCTTTTTCTTTTCGTTTTATCGGCTGCTCCTGCTCACGGTTACTGTTCACGGCCAATGTCATGATGTTGGGGGCAAAAGGTTTTTTGCCCCCTTTGATGCCGCGGATTTTCCATAGTATGTAAAATGCGAATTTGCTATTTAATTGAGTCGCAAGCCAAGTATTTGTGGCCCGTTAGGAGTCGCAGGCAGCGATAAAAGGTGCAGGCGCATATTCGCCAGGAAGCTACGCCCGCGTCAGGCCGGGTCCCAACGTCACCGCGCTCTCGCTCCGCCGAAAGCGT
>CATOJE010000070.1 GCA_951800145.1 uncultured Lachnospiraceae bacterium
GAGCGCGGTGACGTTGGGACACGGCTGCTGGGGCGCGTAGCTTCCCGGCGAATATGCGCCTGCACCCATACCCCGAAAACTTGGATTTCCTAACGGGTAGCGACGTATACCCGGCTGGCGCTTCCTAACGGGTAACGACATTCACTTGGCCTGCGAATTTTGACGGGCAACGACACACGCCCCACCAAACCTAAGCCAGAAGCCCCGGAACTAATTTTGCAAGGGCGTCAGCCAGCTGCCGATGCCCCTCAGCGGTCAGGTGCATATAGTCTACATGGTTATTTTCTGTAACCACCTGATTCGCATCGAAGTAATGGCAGCCCATCAGCTGTGCGATTTTCTGATATTCTTCTGCCAGACCCTGGGATTTTTCTGCACAGCCCCGGCCCATGGTAGCGCCTACCTCGGTCTGCTCGTATTCCTTGTCAATATTTTTGGGAGTGACGATGAGGATATTGGGCTTTTGATGCCGCCAGCAGTCGGTGGTGGCGATGGCCTTGGCTACCAGGAGCTTCAGGCCTAAGGCGATGCAGGCGGCGGAGGCGCCGAAGCGTTCCTTGGTATCATTGGTCCCCAGCATAAGGATCAGGAGATCCACTGGTTCATGGCTCATGAGGCAGGGGTAGATATAGTCCAGGCCGGAGAGGCCTTCGTGAATGGGGTCAGGAAAGCTGGTGGTCCGCCCGGAGAGGCCCTCCTCCAGTATCAGGTAATCATTTCCTAAGGCTTGATTCAGCAGACAGGTCCAGCGTTCGTTTTCGTTAAACCGTCCTCCTGTAACTGCCTGATAGCCGTGGGTATTGGAATCCCCGAAGCATACGATGTGTTTTTTCATGTTTATAACCCTCCACTTTGCTTAGATAATTCGTTGATTTGAAGCTGATTCCATCATACCATTGTTAAATAGGGAAATCAATCATATTAAAAATAATTTTTTATAAATAAAGAAAATAAAAATATTTTTCTTTGAAGGGAGAAGGATGAAGAGAGAAGAAAGGATTTATATTAAGGTGCCTGGGCAGCAAAATGGGGAAGGAGTGCTGACCAGGTATCAGTGGGATGAGGACGGAGAAAGAGAAGGCGGAGGCGGAAGAGAAAGCGGAGATGGAAGGGAGACCGCGGTTAAGAAGACATCGTTTGAGAAAACATCACTCGAGAAGACATCGCACAAGAAGCCGGCGGTTATTATCTGCCCGGGCGGGGGATACTGGCAGGTGGTGGCCAGGGAGGGGGAGCCGGTGGCAAGAGAATTTGACAGGCTGGGCTGCCAGACCTTTGTGCTCTCCTATAGTGTACTGCCGGACGGATTTCCGGTGTCTCTTCTTGAGCTGGCAAAGGCGGTGGCTGTGGTGCGGAACCGGGCCAGGGAGTGGAAGGTAGATCCGGATCGCATTGTGGTCTGCGGCTTTTCGGCGGGAGGACACCTGGCCTGCAGCCTGGGGGTATTCTGGAATCGGGAATTCGTCTGGAGAGCCATAGAGGAAAAAAGCGGGGAGGGCATCCGGCCAAATGGGATGATCCTGGACTACCCGGTGATTACTACCGGCCCATTTGCCCACAAGAAGTTTACGGAGCGGCTTTTTGCTCATAAGGGCGGCCCAACAGAGGAGGATAAGGAGCTGGTTTCTCTGGAAAAGCAGGTGACGAAGGATACGCCTAAGGCGTTTATCTGGCAGACCTGCACAGACCGGGATGTACCGGTGGAGAACAGCCTTCTTTTAGCGATGGCTATGAGCAGAGCAGGGGTTAATGTGGAGCTGCATATCTTTCCGGACGGTCCGCACGGCTTATCCCTGGCGACTGGAGAGACCTCCGGGGGAGATCCACAGTTTGAAAATCCTCACAGTGCTACCTGGACAGAGGAGGCCGCAATGTGGCTTCAAAAGCTGTGATAGTTTGCAACAGTTCAGAGGCGGAGAATTTGACATTTCAGCTTTTTGCCGGCGCAGGCAAGAGGATGCCCTGTCTGAATGGTCAGGATAGCATTGGTTATGAGATAGAATGCCCAAAATGGCCGGGCAGATGGATGAGAATTATGAAAAAAAGACAAGAAAAGGTTAGGAAAAAATTTTTTTCATAAACAATATTGACAAAAATAATTTTTGCTACTATAATATGAGTATCAGCAACGGGCGCGGCAGAATGGTATAGAGATCTGGGTGCGCTCTTTATTATTCAAAGGAGGATATGGTAATGAAATTGAAAAAAGTTTTGTCACTGGGCCTTGCATTTGCGATGACCGTATCATTAGCAGCTTGCGGCTCGGGAAATCCGCCGCCTGCAAATACCGGTTCAGCGGCAGGAAGTGAGGCGGCAGGAAATGCCGGCGGTGGCGGCGAGGCCCCGGCGGAGGCGCCTGCAGCAGGAGAGTCCGGCGTCCTTTACAGCAATGGCGGTCCTACTGAATTTTTTGAGACGCCATGGCTGAATCCAGGCACCTATACGTACAATAAGACACTGTACGGACATCTTTTGTTTGCAGATGAGAATCTGGCTCCGGTAAGCGGAGAGGGCGATCTGGCTCAGTCCTATGAGATGAGCGAGGACGGAACTACCTTAAGCTTTACCCTGCGGGATGGCATTACCTGGCATGATGGAGACCCCATTACAGCAGAAGAGGTGCAGTGGAATATTGAATATGCCTTAAAGACCACAGTATTAAACTCTGTGTTCCGCTCTACCTTTGAGGCGATTGAGGGCTGCGCGGCATATCTGGATGGAAGCGCAGAGCATATTTCCGGAATTGCAGTTGACGGGAATAAGATTACTCTTACCTTTGAGAAGGTTGCCCCCGACGCGCTTCTTACCTTTACCCAGTTTGCCCTGCTTCCTCAGAAGCATTTAAAGGATACGGATCCCATTTCCCTGCAGCAGGCCAAGTACTTCCAGAGCCCCATTGGCTCCGGTCCCTTTATGGTAGGCGAGGTTCAGATGAACAATTATACCATCTTAAAGCCCTTTGAAGGATATTATGGGGGGGCGCCTTCCTTTACCATTCACTTAAATCCAAGCGCCGGCGACAGTGACGCCAACTTTGTGACCAATGCAAAGGCAGGCAAGCTGGATTACGCCTACACCAAGAACATTGCCGACGTTAAGGCGCTGGAGGGAACTCCAGGGCTGACCATTGATACAGTAAATGTGCGCTACACCCGTCTCCTGTACTTGAACAAGTTTAACAAGCAGGACGGCTCCGCGGCTCCCTTAGCGGATCCCAAGGTGCGCCAGGCTATCGCCTACGCCCTGGATATGCAGTCGATTCTGGATGGTATCTTCGAGGGGGCAGCCCTTCCGGCGAACAGCCTGACTCCCGATGGTGCGGATAAGGTTGACGGGCTGAATAACTATGAATATGATCCGGAGAAGGCAAGGGCCCTCTTAGCTGAGGCCAACTGGGATCCAAACACAGAGCTGGATGTGGTTTACTATTACACCGATCAGATGACCCAGGACTTAATGGCGATTATTCAGCAGTACCTGTCTGAGGTAGGGATTAAGATGAATGCCCGTCTGGTAGAGGGTGACCTGGCGACCATTCTCTGGAAGGCGCCGGAGGATCCGGTAAATGGCCCAAGCGCGGTGGAGTGGGATATGTGCTATGCTGCCAATGCTGCCCTTTCCCTGCATGAGTACTATGATCGCTATGCAACCGGCTATTCCATTAACTCTCATACCCCCAGTGACCCGAAGCTGGATGAGCTGATTGCTGCAACCAATGCATCTGTGGATGCAGAGGTTCAGAAGAAGGCCTTCTTTGAGCTTCAGAAATACGAGAACGAGACATTATTTGAGCTTCCTCTGTACTACCAGCCTATCTTCCTGCTTCACAGCGACAAGATTGAATCTGGTATGGATAAGATTGGAAATCCGCAGTTTAACTACAACTGGAATGTCCAGAACTGGAAGATTAAATAACAGCAGGTTACAAGCAGACAGCTTTCCCGGAAGCAGACAGACTAAAGTGGGGGAGGTTTGATTCGGGAAGGGATAAGGCGATAATCAGGAGGCGCCGCAAAACTCAATGAGCAAAAGCAGGACATGGATTGCTGAAGAGGAGTTTTGCGGCGCTTTTTGGCTTTTTTAAGGGGTGAAAAGATGGCAAAATATACAGTAAAAAAAATATTAGGCATAATTCCTATGCTTCTTATTATTACGTTTATTATTTACTGGCTTTTAGACCTGACTCCGGGGGATCCCATTTCTTATTTGATGGATCCGGAGGCGCTGGCCAGATTAAGTGAGAGCCAGGTGGCGGCCCTTCGGGCCCAGTATGGCCTGGACGATCCATTCTTTATCCGGTATTTTAAATGGCTGGGACGGCTTCTTCAGGGAGATTTCGGATTTAGCTCGGCCAGCGGCGTGCCGGTAATCCAGATCATGGCAGAGCGGCTTCCGGCGACCTTAGAGCTGGCAGTGGCAGCCCTGTGCATCTCTACTATACTGGGAAGCGTTCTTGGTGTTCTTGGCGCAATTAATAAAGGAAGCATCGGCGACAATGTACTTACCGTGGCTGGCATGATCGGCGTTTCGATCCCGCAGTTTTTCTTTGGCGTCTGTGCAATCCTGATTTTCGCCCTTCATTTAGAGTGGCTTCCGGTAGGCGGACGAACGGATCCGGAGGTGGTGAACTTTGTGGGGCGGATTAAATACATGATTATGCCGGCCCTGGTTCTGGGGATCTCTATGACTGCCGGCGTGATGCGGTATGCCAGAAGCAGTATGCTGGATACCATGAATAAAGACTACATAAAGACGGCCAGGAGCAAAGGCCTTCCGGAGTGGCGGGTAAATCTGGTTCACGGCTTCCGGGTATCCTTGACGCCGGTCATCGTACTGGTGGGCTTCCGTCTTCCCACGCTGATCGCAGGCTCGGTGGTAATCGAAACGGTCTTCCAGTGGCCGGGAATCGGCAGCGCCTTTAACTCGGCGGTTCGTTCTCAGAATTATAACCTGGTCATGATGCTGGCCCTGCTGTTTGTATTTATGACGCTGTTTGCCAGTACGCTGGTGGATATTCTGACAGCTGCCCTTGACCCGCGGGTTAAGCTGAACGGTTAAAGGAGGGAAGGAAGATGAGTACAAGTTCAAAAAATGCCAGACTGAACCGGAAGTTTGATCAGATCCGCCGGATGGAGGAGTCCGGAGAGCTCAAGAAGAAAAAGTCCGGAAACCGTGCGCTGCGGAAGCTTTTGAATAACCGCTTGGCAATTATCGGAGGCGTGATCTTCCTCCTGATACTTTTAGCCTGCATCGCAGCGCCGCTGTTAACCTCCTATTCTCCCAAGGCGGTGGATATGAAGTCTATCCTAAAGGCGCCTTCCTCCGCACATCTGTTTGGAACCGATAAGATCGGAAGGGACGTGTTTGCCAGAGTGCTTTACGGCGGAAGGATGTCCATTGCCATTGGCTTTGGAAGTGCGCTGGGATGTGCTGCCATCGGCGTGCTCTTAGGGTGCTACAGCGCATACCGGGGCGGATGGTTTGACAGCCTGATGGTCCGCATCTCTGAGGTATTTATGTCCATCCCCCAGTTGATTCTGGTGATGATGCTGGTGGCGATTCTGGGACAGAGCGCAAAAAATATCGTGATTATCTTTGTTATCTGCGGGTGGGGCTCCTGCTTCCGTATGGCCCGCTCCCAGGTGCTCTCCATTCGGGAGGAGGAATATGTGCAGTCCTTAAAGGTGTTCGGGTTAAATCCCTTTGTGATCTGCTATAAGCATATCCTTCCGAATGCCTTAAGCCCGATTATCGTAAATGTTACCTTGAGTACAGCCATGTTTATCCTGGAGGAGGCCGCCTTAAGCTTCTTAGGGCTGGGAGTTCCTATGGAGATCCCTACCTGGGGCAATATCTTAAACGCGGCGCAGGATATGTACACACTGCAGAATAACTGGTGGATGTGGCTTCCTACTGGTATTGTGGTTTCTCTGTTTGTTATGAGCATTAACTTTATGGGCGATGGAATCCGGGATACCACAGACCCCACACAGCAGGGTTAGGAGGGCGAAGATGAGCGATAATGTAGTAATTTCCGTAAAGAATCTGAAAACATACTTTTACACCAATGAGCGGTGCAACCGGGCCATTAACGGTGTGTCCATGGACATTAAAAGCGGTCAGACGCTGTGCATCGTAGGAGAATCCGGATGCGGCAAGAGTGTAACCGCCACCTCCATCATGCAGCTTCTGCCCAAGCTTTCCCGGATTGAAGAGGGAGAGATCATCTACCACAGCGGCGATGAGCGTGGAGACATCCGAATCCATGAGCTGGAGCGCAGCAGCAAGGAGATGCGGGCTCTCCGGGGCAAGGATATCGCCATGATATTCCAGGATCCCATGACTGCCCTGAACCCGGTGTACACCATCGGCTGGCAGATCAGCGAGATGATCCGTTCCCATGATAAAAGCGTTACCAAGCAGGAGGCCAGGGAGCGGGCGCTGAAGCTCTTGACCGATATGGGAATTCCTAATCCCCAAAAGCGTATTGACCAGTATCCCCATGAGTTTTCCGGAGGCATGCGCCAGAGGGCGATGATTGCCATGGCCATGAGCTGCAATCCCAAGGTGCTGATTGCAGATGAGCCGACCACAGCTCTGGACGTGACCATCCAGGCCCAGATTTTTGAGCTGATGGATCATTTAAAAAAGAATTATAACACGGCAATCATGATGATTACCCATGATATGGGCGTGGTTTGCGAGCTGGCAGATAATGTGGCGGTGATGTACATGGGAAATATCATCGAGAGCGGTACAGCGGAGGAGGTGCTGGATCATCCCACCCATCCCTATACGAAGGCGTTGTTAAAATCGATCCCCATCCTGGGAAAGGGCGCAAATCAGGATATTAACCCCATAAAGGGCTCCACCCCGGATCCCTATAACCGTCCGCCGGGATGCCAGTTTGAGCCCCGATGCGATTATGCATGCGAAGCCTGCAGGAAAGGGATGCCAGAGGAGACCATGCTGGGCGGAACTCACATGGTGCGCTGCTCCAGATATCAGGAGGTGATGAAGGATGGCAAGTAAGGACAGAAAACCATTATTAACCATAAAGGGACTGAAAACCTATTTCCCGGTAAAGAGCGGCTTCCTGGGAAAGACAAAGACCTATGTTCAGGCGGTAAATGACATTAACCTGACCATCTATAAGGGAGAGACCCTGGGCCTTGTGGGAGAATCCGGATGTGGAAAGACCACTCTGGGGAAAACCATCCTTCAGCTGTATAAGCCCACGGAGGGAGAGATGGTCTATGAGTTTGCAGATGGACCGAAGAATCTGGAAAAGCTGGACAACAAGGAGATGGATGAGGCCAGAAGGAAAATCCAGATCGTATTCCAGGATCCCCAGTCCTCCTTAAATCCTTCCTTTACCATCTACCAGTCCTTATCGGATCCCTTAAAGAAGTTCGGGGTGAAGACCAAGGAGGAGCGGAGAAAGATTATCGGTGATCTTTTAGAGGCGGTAAATATGCGGCGGGAGTATATGGACCGTTATCCCCATGAGTTTTCCGGCGGCCAGCGTCAGAGAATCGGTATCGCCAGGGCACTCTGCATTAACCCGGAGCTGGTGATCTGCGATGAGGCGGTGAGCGCTCTGGATGTATCCATTCAGGCCCAGGTGTTAAACCTGCTGAAGAAGCTGAAGGAGGAGCGGGATTTAACCTATATTTTCATCACCCATGATTTAAGCGTGGTTGAGTATATCAGCGACCGGATTGCTGTCATGTATTTGGGACGGATAGTGGAGCTGGCGGATGCAGATGAGCTTTACCACCATACAGTACACCCCTATACCCAGGCCCTTCTGTCGGCAATTCCGGTGGCAGATATCCATCACAAGAAGAACCGGATTCTCCTGGAGGGAGATGTGCCCTCGCCCATGAGCCCGCCCAGCGGCTGTCATTTCCATGGGCGCTGCAAGCAGTGTCAGGAGATTTGTAAGAAGGAAAAGCCAGAATTAAAGAAATATGAGATCAATGGCCGGGATCATTACATTGCCTGCCATTTTGCAGAGGAAAATATCCGAAAGGCATGCGAGAAGGATGAATAGCTGGCAGGATTCTATGGATGTATTTGTGATGGGGGCCGGGCTGGCCGGGATTACAGCTGCTGTCTGGGCCAGCAGAACCGGAGCGAGAACAGCTCTGGCAAGCAGCGGCCCCATCTGCTCCGGCTCCAGCTTTTATCCCGGCACCTGGGGGCTGGGGCTGGTGGGGCCAGATGGAAAAGAGGATGAAGGGGATCTTCGGGACACGATTTTAGCTGTGGGCGAGAGTATGGCAGATCCGGAGCTGGTTCAGACGCTGGTCTCCGGGATTTCCCAGGGGATAAAGGATCTGGAGGAAATGGGAGTCCAGCTAAAGGAAGCCTCTCATAAGGAGGAAAAACAGTTTATCCCCTGCTTTGACCACAAGTGCCGGGACTGGCATGGGATCATAAAGGAGAGCGCAAGAGAGGCCTTTTTGAGAGAGCTGGAGGCTTTGTCCGTTTTAAAGCTTCCCTGGACCACTGTCACGGATATCCGGAGGGAGGGAGAAGGTTTCCAGGTAAGGGCGGTAAGGAAGGGAAAGGAAGGCTGGGAATTCCTTTCCCTCCATCTAAAGGCGGTGATTATCGCAAGCGGGGGCTTAGGGGGGCTGTTTTCCCGGCGGCTGAACACAGAGGATGCCACCGGCCTGGGACAGTATCTGGCCCTGAAGGCCGGAGCGTCCCTGGTAAATCTGGAATTTATGCAGATGATGCCTGGATTTCTAAAGCCGGCTCCCAAGACGATTTATAATGAAAAGGTGTTTGTCCACAGCCGGTTTGCAGATCGGCAGACTGGGCGCTCCATCTTTTCCGACTGGAGTGAGGAGGAGGAGAGGGAGCGGATGGAGATTCGTTCCACCCACGGCCCCTTTACCTGCAGGCTGGGCTCCGGGCCGGTGGATATCCGGCTGTTTGAGCAGTGCCTTAAGGATGAGGGCGGTGTAAGACTGACCTACAAGGAAGCGCTGCGAGAGAATCAGCCGGAATTTGTACAGACCTATTTTCGCTGGCTGAAGGAGGAGAAGGGGCTGACTGTGGATGACCCGGTGGACATCGGAATCTTTGCCCACGCCTCCAATGGGGGAATCCGGATTGATTCCCATGGAAGCTGCGGAGTACCGGGACTTTTTGCCTGCGGGGAGTGTACCGGAGGAATGCACGGCGCAGACCGTATCGGCGGCCTGTCTACTGCTAATGGCCTGGTTTTCGGGAAGCAGGCGGGGATTTCTGCCGCCCTCTATTGCTTCAGCCAGGAGGAGCCCCGGAAGGGCCGGGGAGAGGAGCCGGCCCGAAAGCCTGAGGGAGTGAGCCGAATTCCCGGCGCATCCCGGTTCCTGGAAAAGCTTCGGCAGGTGAATTACCAGGCCGGGATGGTGGTGCGCAGTGAGAAGGGGCTTTGGACCGCTCTGGGCCAGGTAAGGTCCATAAGGGAAGCGGCAGATGAGAGAAAGGAGCTTTTCGGGGAACCAGAGGAGATGCTGGCGACCGGAGAAGGGGCGGCTGCAGACTATGTGGATTCCAGAATTCTGGAAGGAGCCCTTGTATTGTCTGAGGGAATGCTCCGGGCGATGGAGCTCCGGAGGGAGAGCCGGGGCTCCCACTACCGGGCGGACTATCCCAGAAAGGAAAAAGAGGGCAATTCAGTAATTTTTGTTTCCGGGAGCCAGGGAAATTTAAAAATTTGTAAAAAAGAAAACTGGCGGTAAAGAATCAAATCAATGGCCGCAAAAAGCGGCGGAAAGGTGATGAATGATGAGAGATATTACAAAGTATCAGGGGATTATCCCGGCATTTTATGCCTGCTATGATGAAAACGGGGCAGTCAGCCCAGAGCGCACCAGAGTGTTAACCAGACATTTGATTCAGAAGGGTGTAAAGGGAGTGTATGTAGGCGGCTCCTCAGGAGAGTGCATTTATCAGAGCGTGGCAGAGCGGAAGGCGATCCTGGAGGCAGTGATGGAGGAGGCGAAGGGACAGCTGACCGTGATCGCCCATGTGGCCTGCAATAATACCAAGGACAGCTGCGAGCTTGCGGCCCATGCAGAGAGCCTGGGAGTGGATGCCATCGCCTCGATTCCACCCATTTATTTCCATTTGCCAGAGCATGCCATCGCGCAGTATTGGAATGATATCTCAGCTGCAGCGCCTAACACGGACTTTGTGATTTATAACATTCCCCAGCTGGCAGGCGTAGCTCTTACCATGCCTTTATTTAAAGAAATGTTAAAAAATCCCAGGGTGGCGGCAGTGAAAAACAGCTCCATGCCTGTGCAGGACATCCAGATGTTTAAGATGGAAGGCGGAGAAGGATTTGTGGTATTTAATGGGCCGGATGAGCAGCTGGTTTCCGGCCTGGCCATGGGCGCAGACGGCGGCATCGGCGGAACCTACGGGGTAATGCCGGAGCTGTATGTAAAGCTGTTTGAGCTGTGCCAGGCTGGTGACTATGCCGGCGCAAGGGCGATTCAGTATGATGCAGACGCAATTATCTATGCTATGTGCGCCTGCAGGGGCAACCTCTATGCAGTGATGAAGGAGATCATCCGGCAGCGGGAGGGGCTGGACATCGGCTCTGTCAGGAAGCCTTTACCGGCACTGGTTTCAGAGGATGGGGAGCAGGTGAAGAAGTGCGCCGCTATGATCGACGCGGCGATTAAGAAGCACTGCGGATGAGAATGCGCACATTGAATCTGATGGCAAAAGAATAAGGGGAAAATTGAAGAAAATTAGATAAAAAGACGGAAAAAGTATATTTCGTCCGAGCATATATAAAAATATGCTGAGAAATATGGGAAAAATCGTATCATCTGGTCTTGTTATGGCCATAGCAGTGTCTGCTCTGGCAGGGTGCGGAGGCGGCCAGAAGGCAGAGTCCACAACCGCTGCGCCGGCGGCAGAGTCTACAACCGCAGCACCAGCGGCATCAGATTCTAAGGAAACGGAGGCGGCAGGCACAGACAGCTCTGGCGGCGGAGTTGAAATTACCTGGTGGGCATTCCCTACCTATGCCCAGGATGGAGATAATCCGGCAGGAACCTATGAGCAGGAAATCATTGACGCGTTCCAGGCGAAGAATCCGGATATTACAGTGAAGCTGGAGACCATTGACTTTACCTCCGGCCCGGAGAAAATTACGGCAGCGATCGAGGCGGGAACGGTGTGTGATGTGCTGTTTGATGCGCCGGGGCGTATTATTTCTTATGCGCAGAATGGAAAGCTGGTGGCATTGGATGATATGTTTACCGATGACTTTGTAAAGGATGTGGATAATGAGGCGCTGTTAAATTCCTGTAAGTCCGGGGACAGCTATTATATGTATCCCATCAGCACGGCAGCCTTCTGCATGGCAGTCAGCAAGAACGCCCTGGAGGATGCCGGCGCCATGGACTGCATTAATTTAGAGGGCGACCGGACCTGGACCACAGAAAAGTTTGAAGAGATGATGCAGAAATTATATGATGCAGGCTATATGGGCGCTACGGTTTACTGCTCCGGCCAGGGCGGCGATCAGGGCATCCGGGCATTTGTGACCAACCTGTACGACAGCTCGGTGACCGATAATGCAGTTACCACCTACACTATTAATGACGAGGGCGGCGTAAAGGCTATGACCAAGATCAAAGAGTGGGTTGACGCCGGATGGATGTTAAATGGCTCCGCATATAATGGCGGCGAGGATGTGGACCAGTTTGTAGCTGGAAATACAGCCTTTACCACCCTTTGGTCTCCCGGACTTGCAAGCCAGAGAGCAGAAACCTTAAGTGAAAACGGAATCGAAGCCATCGCTCTGCCATTCCCCTCAGAGGATGGAGTTCCTGCCATGGAGTATCTGGTAAATGGCTTCTGTGTCTTTGACAATGGCGATGCTGCAAGAGCCGAGGCTTCTAAGAAGTTTATTTATTTTATGTGCAATGATGAAGAGTGGGGACCCAAGAATGTTGTGAAAACCAGCGTATTCCCGGTTCGCCAGTCTATGGGCGATTTGTATCCCGGCGATGAAGAGATGAAGTTTTACGCTTCCCTGACGAAGTACTACTCTCCCTACTATAACACGATCCCTGGATTTGCAGAGATGAGAACCTACTGGTTCCCCATGCTGCAGGCGGTAATTAACGGCGACTCTGAGCCTCAGGCTGCCCTTGATGATTTTGTGGCAAAGGCAAACCAGTCTATCGAGAACGCCAAATAAACCTTTCGGCTTACTGCCAAAGCGGATTCGGTCAGGGGATGTAAAGGAGGGTCATTATGAGGCCGAAAAAGATCAATAAAATCCGAATGCGGGAAACCCTGGTTTCCTATGCATTTTTAGCGCCTGCTCTGTTATTCTTTCTTGGATTTGTACTGGTTCCCATGGGAATGGGTGTAGTTACCAGCTTATTTCGCTACAATATGAAGGGCATGACGTTTGTAGGCCTGTCGAATTATATCGCCATGTTTCAAGATCCAGTATGGCAGAAGTCCTTGGTTAACACATTGTTTCTTGTAGTGGGCTCAGTGCCGCTGACGGTATTCTTTTCCCTTTTTGTGGCGGCACTTACCTATGAGAAGCATCCAGTTACCCGTTCCTTTTTCCGCTGTGTGTTCTTCCTCCCGGTGGTAACAGGAACTGTGGCGGTGACCGTGGTGTGGAAGTGGATTTATGACCCGTTAAATGGAATTCTTAACTGGATGCTGAAGTCGATGAACCTGATCCAGCGGAACATCATGTGGACCGGTGATAAGAAATATGCGCTTTGGGCTATTTTAATTATCCTGATTACCACCAGTGTGGGGCAGCCTATTATTCTGTACATCGCCTCCCTGGGGAATGTTCCGAAGGATTATGTGGAGGCGGCTCAGGTGGATGGAGCCAATGACCTTCAGGTGTTCTGGAGGATCAAATGGCCCAGCCTTCTTCCCACCACCCTTTATATCGTGGTAATTACCACCATTAACTCCTTCCAGTGCTTTTCTCTGATTCAGCTGCTGACCTCCGGCGGTCCGAATTACCGGACTACAACGATTATGTATTATCTCTATGAGACGGCCTTTAAGCGGTTTGAATATGGATTTGCCAATGCTATGGGAGTGGTGCTGGCATTGATTATCGGCGCTATCAGCTTTGTTCAGTTTAAAGCATTGGGCGGCGATGTGGAATATTAGGGGGTGAGAAGATGAAGAAAAAGACAAGATTGTTAGATCAGCTGAGCATGCTGCTTTTGCTGTTCCTGAGCATTATCTTTATCTTTCCATTTTACTGGATTTTGACTGGAGCCTTTAAGTCTCAGAAGGTTACCGTCACGCTTCCGCCAGAGTGGTGGCCCATGAGCCCTACCTTGGAAAATTTCCACAAGCTGTTTCAGAACCCGGCGCTTCAGTGGCTGTTTAACAGCGTATTTATTTCCGGGATGACATTAATCATTGTCTGCGTCACAGCCTCTATGGCGGGATATGTGCTGGCGAAAAAGCGCTTTTACGGCGATAAGCTGCTTTTCAGCATCTTTGTATTTGCCATGGCTCTTCCCAAGCAGGTGATCCTGGTGCCCTTGATGAAGCTGGTATCCTTTATGGGGATCCACGATACCTCCTGGGCGATTATTCTCCCTCTTTGCGGCTGGCCATTTGGTATTTTCCTGATGAAGCAGTTCAGTGAAAATGTTCCCACAGAGCTTTTAGAGGCGGCCAAAATCGATGGGAGCGGAGAGATCCTCACCTTTACCAACATTGTAATGCCCATCGTTAAGCCTGGCCTGGGCGCACTGGCTATTTTTACCTTTATCAATACCTGGAATGACTATTTTATGCAGCTGGTTATGCTGAACAGCCGGACGAAATTAACCATCTCTCTGGGTGTGGCGACCCTGCAGCAAGAGTTTTCCACCAACTACGGCGTGATTATGGCCGGGGCGGCCCTTGCGGCAGTGCCCATTGTAGCCGTATTCCTTCTGTTCCAGAATTACTTTACTCAGGGAATCACGATGGGAGCAGTAAAGGGATAAGGCAGATTGTTTAAGATGTGTAAAGGGCTGCGGACCAAACATTTCTGGTCTGCAGCCTTTTCAAAAGGGAAAATATATTGGCTACAGTAAAACCGGGAAAGGAGCCCTACCTATGCAGTTATCCTCATCTTTTATGAATAAAATCCGCTTTAATTTCCTCTACATCGACAAGTATTCCTTTGGCAGGACGTGGGTTTATCCGGATAGCGCCATTCCCTATAATATGCTGCGCTACATTATCGACGGAAGTGCGGAGTTTATCGTGGATGGCGAGGTTGTGTTAGTGAAAAAGGGTCAGGTTTCCTATATTCCGGAAGGCTGCCAGCTTTCCTGCCGGGCGCTGGAGGACAGTTTTTCTTTTTACAGCATCCGTTTTACCACTTCTGTATTCTATGAAGGCGCTAATTTTCTCCGGGAATATTATCATTTTCCCCTGGTCATGGATGTGGAGGAGGAGGTAAAAACGTATTTTCGCGACATCTATACATGGGTGCGCACAGAAAAGAAGTCGAAGGTTTTCCATGTGCGGGGCGCATTGGACAGTTTAATTGCAATGTTAATCGACAGCCTTGATGATGACGAATTCACAGATATAGGCGCAGAGATCAACGGCCTGGAATATAATCTGGAACAAATCCGCCAGCGGGTGAAAAAGTCCGCCGTGCAGACCGATCCCAGGATCCAGGCAGCGATTGATTACATCATGCTCAACCCCACAGAGGAGTACACCTCAGCAAAGCTTGGGGCTATCGCCGAAGTGGCAGAAACCACATTTCGCCGCCTGTTTAAGGAGGCAACAGGGAAAACGGCCACCGAATTTATCCGCCAGGTGCGCCTGACCATGGCTGCAAGGCTTCTTTTAGTTTCCAATGATCCGGTAAACTGCATTGCCCATGATGTAGGGTTCGAGGATGCAAACCATTTTATCAGGGTTTTTCGGCAGGCTTTTGGTTTGACGCCGAATCAGTACAGGAAGAGATCCCAGGAGTAGCCAACGCAAGACCAGTTTTTTTCTATGGATTTAGGGCCACGGCAATAAAAGCCGGCCCTTATTTTTTTGCTTTTGCTTCTTTCCATTTCTAATCATCCCCATCATGGTGCAATAAAATAATATGATAAAAAAATTAATAATCGGTTGTTTTGTGCTATTATAAGTTGTCTAGCCTGTTGAAATGCATAAAGAAAGTCAATATAATATCAATAGAAACAGCAGATTAACCAACCAAGAAAAGGAGAAGAGAAAATGAAAAAACGTTACACAAGCCTTGTTCTGGCAGCGGCAGTTTCAGCGGCGGTTTTGGCTGGATGCGGTGGATCCAAACCTCAGACTGCGGCTCCTGCCCAGACGTCAGGACAGGACAGTACACAGGGGGTAGCAGATGCGGGGGAACTTTCGGGGGAGATTACCTTTTGGCATTCGTTTACCCAGGGTCCAAGACTGGAAACCCTTCAGAAGGCGGCAGACAAATTTATGACAGAAAATCCAGAGGTGAAGATTAATATTGAAACCTTTTCCTGGAATGATTTTTACACCAAATGGACCACAGGTCTTGCCTCGGGCAATGTTCCGGATATGAGCACGGCGCTCCCGGCGCAGGTGGCGGAGATGATCAATGTGGATGCATTAACCCCCATCAATGACCTGATCGATGATATCGGCAGGGATAAATTTGCCGAGGCGGCGATTGCAGAAGGCTCTATGGACGGCAATAATTATTCCATTCCTCTTTACCGTCACGCCCATGTGATGTGGATTCGGAAGGACCTTCTGGAAGAGAACGGGCTGGAAGTTCCGGCAACCTGGGATGAACTTTATGAAACAGCGAAAACCCTTACGAAGGATGGGGTCTATGGACTGTCCTTCCCCTGCGGGACCAATGACTTCCAGGCCACCTTTTTCCTGGACTTCTATGTGAGAAGCGGCGGGGGAAGCCTGCTGACCGAGGATTTAAAGGCGGATCTTACCAGCGACCTTGCCATTGAGGGGATTAACTACTGGGTAAAGGTGTATAATGACTGCTCGCCGAAGGACTCCATTAACTTTGACGTGCTGGATCAGGCCACTCTTTACTATCAGGGAAAAACAGCCTTTGATTTTAACTCCGGATTCCAGATTTCCGGTGTTGCCGCCAACTCGCCGGATCTTCTGCAGTATGTGGACTGCTATCCCATTCCCAAGATTAGCGCGGGAGATGAGACGGAGGGAATTATGACAACCAATACCCCTATGGTGGTGTGGAAGGCATCGAAGCATCCCGAAATCTGCAAGGCATTTATGAAGACTTTGTACGATGAAGATACCTATGTGGAATTCCTCCACGCAACGCCGGTGGGAATGCTTCCTGCCATTAAAGGGATTGCCGACACCGAGTCTTATAAAGATGATGAAACGATTCAGCAGTTTACCCACGCCGAGGAAGTCCTCACGGCTGCCGCAGATATCGGAACGGCCTTTGGCTATGAGCACGGACCCAATGTACAGGCAGGAATTATGCAGAACAACCATGTGGTAGAGGAGATGTTCCAGGATATTATTACTAATGGAACCGATGTGGAAACAGCGGCAAAAACGGCGGAAGACAAGCTGAATGCATTATTTGAAACGGCAGAGTAATTTTGCCGGGAGCGTGTGCCGGGAAGAACTTCCCGGCACAAAAAATGAAAACTAAAGGAGGAGGAGAATTTGGCTAAGAAAAACTATACAAGATGGTTATTTGTGCTTCCGGCAATGGTTATTGTTATTGCGCTGTTTATTTATCCCATCTGCTCCAGTGTTTTGTACAGCTTTACAAACAAAAACCTGATCAAGGCCACGTATAAATTCATCGGCTTTAAGAACTACGTGGAAGTGTTTAAGGACAGCGGCTTCTGGCTTTCCTTCTTTCATTCCCTGAAATGGACGGTGCTGTCCCTGGCAGGGCAGATTGTGGTGGGATTTACAGCAGCTATGGCACTAAAACGGATTGAGGTGGGAAAGGGAGTTTACAAGACTCTGCTGATTATTCCCTGGGCGTTTCCTTCCATTGTTATTGCCTTTTCGTGGAAATGGATTCTCAACGGGGTTTACGGATTCCTTCCCAATATTTTGTTAAAACTGGGCATCTGTGAAACGACGCCTCAGTTTTTAACCAGCGGAACCATGGCTTTTATTACCCTGGTAATGATTAATATATGGTTTGGTGCGCCGATGATTATGGTCAATGTGCTTTCGGCCTTAGAAACGGTGCCAAGGGATCAGTATGAGGCGGCACAGATTGACGGTGCAAGGCCGTGGCAGTCTTTCTATTACGTAACTGTCCCCCATATTAAGATGGTGGTAGGACTTTTGGTTGTATTAAGAACGGTGTGGATTTTTAATAACTTTGACTTGATTTATCTGATTACCGGAGGCGGGCCTGCGGGAAGCACCCAGACGATTCCGCTGTACGCCTACAATATGGGCTGGAGTACCAAGCTTATCGGGCGTTCTTCGGCAGTGACTGTGCTGCTGTTTATCTTCCTGATGATCATATGCGGTATTTATTTTGCGGTAATTAATAAGTGGGAGAGGGAGGAGAGCAAATGAAAAAAGTAAAAACAGGTTCTGTCATCAGCCATACCTATCTGATACTGCTGACCTTTGTATCCGTTTTCCCACTGGTGTGGATTTTAATATCCTCCGTGAAGGGAAAGGGAGAGCTGACGGGAAATCCTACTGCATTCTGGCCTAGGACGTGGACACTGGATTATTATATTCATGTGATTAAAGACCTGAATTTCTTTGTCAATATTAAAAACAGTGTGATTATTTCTCTGGTCACTACTTTGATTGCCATTACGGTGGCGTCTCTGGCGGCTTACGGCATTGTCCGCTTCTTTAAAAAACTGGGTTCTGCCATGTCCAAGGTACTGGTGACAACCTATATTTTCCCGCCAATCCTGCTGGCCATTCCCTACTCTGTGATTATGGGAAAGATGGGTTTGATTAATACAAGAGTTGGCCTGATTATCGTCTATCTGTCTTTTTCCGTGCCTTATGCGGTGTGGCTCCTCACTGGTTTTTTCCGGACCGTGCCGGTGGAAATCGAGGAGGCGGCCAGGATAGACGGGGCAAATAAGATGCAGACCTTTGTCCAGGTGGTGCTTCCGCTGGTGGCGCCGGGGGTTGTGGCTACGGCGATCTATACCTTTATTAATACCTGGAATGAGTTTTTATACGCATTGATTTTAATGAACAATACCAGTAAGATGACGGTAGCCGTAGCCCTGCGCTCTCTGGACGGGGCGGAAATTCTGGATTGGGGCGATATGATGGCTGCATCGGCTCTGGTAGTTCTTCCTTCCGTTATCTTTTTCTGCCTGATCCAGAACAAGATTGCAGGCGGAATGGCGGATGGCGCGGTGAAGTCGTGATGGTGAAGTTATGACAATGAGAAATAAAGAAAGGCAGATGCTTATGGAAAAGATAGGTTACGGCGTGGTCGGCGCAGGCTACTTTGGGGCAGAACTGGCACGCATTATGAATAAAAAATCCGGGGCTGAAATAAGAGCGGTCTATGACCCGGAAAACGGGAAGGCTGTTGCAGAGGAACTGGGCTGCGAGGCAGCGGAAAGTCTTGAGGCGCTGGTATCCAGGAAAGATATCCAGGCCGTGATTGTGGCAACTCCCAATTACCTGCACAAGGAGCCTGTGCTTGCGGCTGCCAGCCATGGACTTCATGTATTCTGTGAAAAGCCCATCGCCCTTTCTTTTAAGGACTGTGAAGAAATGGTTGGAGCCTGTCAGGAAAATCAGGTAGTGTTTATGGCAGGACATGTGATGAATTTTTTCCGGGGCGTGCGCAAGGCAAAGGAATTGATCGGCCAGGGGGTTATCGGGGAAATTCTCTACTGCCACGGAGCCCGCAACGCCTGGGAGGATACCGGGGCGTCGGAAACCTGGAAGAAGACCCGCTCTAAATCAGGAGGGCATTTGTATCACCATATTCACGAACTGGACTGTGTGCAGTTTTTAATGGGGGGATGCCCAGACACCGTAACCATGGCCGGGGGCAATGTGGCTCACCAGGGGGATGCCTATGGGGATGAGGATGACATGCTGCTGATCACCATGGAATATCCGGGGAACCGGTATGCGCTGCTGGAATATGGTTCAGCCTTTCGCTGGCAGGAACATTACCTGCTGATTCAAGGAACGAAGGGCGCCATTAAGATAGATATGTGCCATTGCGGTATGACGTTAAAGACCGAAGGAGGAGAAGAACATTTCCTGGTGCACCGGACAAAAGAGGAGGATGAGGACAGAACCAGGATTTACACAGAAACCCAGGCAGATAACGGCAATCAGTTCGGACGCCCGGGAAGAAAACCGTTTCTGTGGCTCCAGGGGATCATGGATGAAGAGATGGAGTTTCTCAATGCAGTGCTCCACGGCGGGGAAGTGACAGAGGAGTTTAAGCCCCTGCTCACCGGGGAGGCCGCAAGGAATTCTATCGCGACTGCGGATGCCTGTACCCTGTCCTTAAAGGAAAACCGAAAAGTAAAATTAAGTGAAATCAGAGGAACGATCGAAAATAAATAAAAGCAAGAGAAATTATTTATTGAACAATAAAAGGAGATAGCGGTAATGAAAACAATTGGATATGCGGTAGTTGGAACCGGTTATTTTGGGGCGGAGCTGGCCCGTATTATGAAGGAACAGGAGGGCGCCCGGGTAGTGGCTGTTTATGACCCGGAAAATGCTGAAACCATAGCCCGGGAACTGGACTGTGAAGTGGAAACAGATTTGGATGTTTTATATAGCCGGGAAGATGTGGAGGCTGTGATTGTGGCATCGCCCAATTATCTGCATAAGGAACCGGTAATCAAAGCGGCAGAGCACGGTGTTCATGTGTTCTGTGAAAAACCCATCGCCCTTTCTTTCCAAGACTGCGCAGAGATGGTGGAAGCCTGCGACCGGCATCAGGTAACCTTTATGGCAGGTCATGTGATGAACTTTTTCCGCGGTGTGCGCACAGCGAAAAAGATGATCAATGACGGGGTCATCGGCAAGGTATTGTACTGTCATTCTGCCAGAAACGGCTGGGAGGATGTGCAGCCCTCCATCAGCTGGAAGAAAATCCGCTCCAAATCCGGCGGTCACCTTTACCATCACATCCATGAACTGGACTGCATTCAGTTTTTAATGGGAGGATGCCCGGACACTGTGACCATGGCCGGGGGCAATGTAGCCCACCAGGGAGAAGGCTTTGGGGATGAGGATGATATGCTCTTTATTACCATGGAATATTCAGATAACCGCTATGCTGTGATCGAATATGGCTCAGCCTTCCACTGGCCGGAGCACTATGTGTTAATCCAGGGAAGCGAGGGAGCGATCCGTCTGGATATGTTTAACTGTGGCGGTACACTGAAAAAGGGTGATAAGGAGGAGCATTTCCTTATGCATAAGAGCCAGGAAGAAGATGATGACCGCACCCGGATTTACCACGGAACGGAAATGGATGGTGCGATTATGTATGGACGTCCGGGGAAAAAGCCTCCGATGTGGCTTCATGGCATTATGTATGATGAGATGGAATACTTTAACGGGATTATGCACGGCGCCCGGCCGGATGAGGAGTTTAAGCCGCTGCTTACCGGAGAAGCCGCTAAAAACGCCATTGCGACCGCCGATGCCTGTACGAAGTCCAGGTTTGAGAGCAGGAAGGTAAAGCTGTCGGAGATTATGTCATAAGGGGTAACGTTCTATAATTTAGAAGAGGCTGTGAAAGCCCGCGTTTTGCAACGTTTCTTTTTCACAGCCTCTTCTTTTTTGATTTCCGCGGGCAACGAGCCAAGCGGGCATGCTGGGATGCACATTTGGCCAGTGCCGCGAGAGTCAGATACCCCGCTGCTCTGCAGCGCTGCAAGCTCGATGCCCCGTTGCTTTCAGCAGGGTTGCTGACCTATCGCTCTTCCATCGCATGAACCAGCTCTACGATCAATTCATGAGTGGGAGCAGGAACACCGCATTTTTTTGAAGCGCGGACAACGGATCCGCTGATGGTATTTACCTCAGTCCTGCGGCCTGCTTTTAAGTCAGCGCAGATGGAGGTGATCCCCTCAGGAGAATTAACGGAGGTCAAACGTACCTTTTCCGTAATTTCCGCCTCATCCGCCTCCAGGCCCAAGCCGTGAGCCACGGCCACAGCTTCGTGAATCAGCTGCCTGGTAATGGTCCAGGCGTGCTCATTTCCCGCGATAAAGCCCATGGGTACCTGGAGAACGCCGGTTAATGCGCTTAAAGACACGTTGGTAAACAGCTTGTTCCAGATCAGCTGCTGGATATTCTCGTGGATATGTCCCTTAAAGCCGCAGGAATCCAGGGTTTCCTTTAATTTAGGAAGAAAGCCCTCGGTATCCTGGGTCAGCATACCGATATTGGTATTCCCCACGCCGCCACGGCGGACATGGCCGGGAGCGAGAACTGCGCCGTTATCTTCGGTGGTTCCGATAATTACGTGATTTTCCGGAACAAATTCCCCTAAAATATCCTCATGGCCGGAGCCATTCTGTAAGGTCATCAGATAAGTATCCGGGCCGATGATGCCCTTGTTCCCATTCAGCGCAGCGCGGGAGAACAGGGACTTGACAAACAGGATGATTAAGTCAACTGGTTCGATCCCCTCAGTGGAGGTCACTGCATTTGGATGATAAACGGTGTCCTGGCCGTTTTCCTGGATAATCAGGCCGTTCTGGCTTATCTGGTCAATAATGGATTGATTGGTGTCGATCATGTATACGTCGTTGTGCAGGGATAAATGGCCACCGTAAATTGAGCCCATGGCACCGGCGCCGATAACTGCAATTCTCATAGATGGTTCCTCCTTTTACAAGTGCTATTTCATTGAGTCGCTGTGATCGCGAAAGTCTAGTGAGTCGCTGGCTGAGTGTGTGTCGCAGCCCGGTAGGATTCGCTGGCCAAGTGGGTGTCGTTACCCGTTAGGAAGCGCCAGCCGAGTATACGTCGCTACCCGTTAGGGAATCCAAGGTTTCGGGGTATGGGTGCAGGCGCATTATTCGCCGGGAAGCTACGCGCCCCAGCAGCCGGGTCCCAACGTCACCGCGCTCTCGCTCCGCCGAAAGCGTAGCGGACGCATAAGGTCCGTGGAAGAC
>CATOJE010000071.1 GCA_951800145.1 uncultured Lachnospiraceae bacterium
TTTTGTCGCTGCCTGTGTCTCCTAACGGGCTGCAAAACACTTGGCCAGAGATTCCTAAAAGGTTTGGTAGTATACTTAGCTAGAGAACCCCAGGCTATCCGCGACTCACTTAAATAGCAACTTTGCCCCCTGGGAACAAAGCATGGAAAGATTCAAATAAATCTTGACTTTTTAGCGCCCCCTTTATATAATATAGTGGTGAAAAAGGCCGAGATGGAGAGAGTAAGTTGTTCCTAAAGCAAAAGAGAGCCGGGGATGGTGGAAGCCTGGTGTAAGTAAGAACGTCCCAAGATCACTCCGGAGCTGCCTGGCTGAATGAGGAATGCTGGAATACAGCGGGTAGGCCAGGCCGGATTTCCCACGTTACAGGGAACTCATATCAAAGTATGCAGTAATAGGTGGTACAACGAAGCGGCCTTCGTCCTGTTTGCGCAGGAGGAAGGCTTTTCTTTTACCCTGTGCATCCTGAAAGCCTGGGTATTATGGGCTGACAGGGAGTGGGCTTGGGGCTATAAGGGGATGCCGAGACTGCTGGGAAAGAAAGTATGGAGGAAAAGAATATGCCTGACGCAACGAAAAAGATCGTGTATCAGAAGGTCCCCACAGACTTGAACTTTGTGGAACGGGAAAAGGATGTGGAGCGGTTCTGGTCAGAGAACAAGATTTTCGAAAAAAGTATTGAAAGCCGGGCTGAGGGAGAGCCTTATGTATTTTATGACGGCCCGCCTACGGCCAATGGCAAGCCCCATATCGGACACGTGCTGACCCGCGTGATTAAGGATATGATTCCCAGATACCGGACCATGAAGGGGTACATGGTACCCAGGAAGGCGGGGTGGGATACCCATGGCCTGCCGGTGGAGCTGGAGGTGGAAAAGAAGCTGGGCTTAGATGGGAAGGAGCAGATCGAGCAGTATGGTCTGGAGCCTTTTATCGGCCACTGTAAGGAAAGTGTCTGGAAGTATAAGGGGATGTGGGAGGATTTTTCTGCAACCGTAGGCTTCTGGGCAGATATGGAGGATCCGTATGTTACCTACCATGATGACTATATTGAGTCTGAGTGGTGGGCCCTGAAGGAGATCTGGGATAAGGGGCTCTTATATAAGGGCTTTAAGATTGTACCTTATTGTCCCAGGTGCGGGACGCCGCTGTCTTCTCATGAGGTGGCCCAGGGGTATAAGGATGTGAAGGAGCGTTCTGCCATTGCCCGGTTTAAAGCGGTGGGGGAGGATGCCTATATTCTGGCATGGACCACGACTCCGTGGACGCTGCCGTCGAATGTGGCGCTGTGTGTAAATCCAGTAGAGTCCTATGTGAAGGTAAGGACAGGGGACGGCTATACCTACTATCTGGCAGAGGCACTGGTTCAGACGGTTTTAGGGGAGGATGTGGAGATCCTCGAGCGCTTTACAGGAAAGGACCTAGAGTACAAGGAGTATGAGCCCTTATTTGACTGTGGGGTGGCTACCTGTGAGAGGCAGCACAAGAAGGCATTTTATGTTACCTGTGACAGCTATGTTACCCTGACTGATGGTACGGGAGTGGTGCACATCGCTCCGGCCTTTGGCGAGGATGATGCGAATGTAGGGCGGAAATATGACCTTCCCTTTGTCCAGCTGGTGGATGGGAAGGGAGAGATGACAGCAGAGACGCCTTATGCAGGCATGTTCTGTAAGAAGGCGGATCCGGAGATCTTAAAGGATCTGGATGCCAAGGGACTGCTGCTGGCCGCGCCTAAGTTCGAGCACAGCTATCCCCACTGCTGGAGATGCGGCACGCCTCTGATCTATTATGCCAGAGAGTCCTGGTTCATAAAGATGACAGCGGTGAAGGAGGACTTGATCCGCAATAATAACACCATCAACTGGATTCCGGAGAGCATCGGCAAGGGCCGGTTTGGGGACTGGCTGGAGAATATCCAGGACTGGGGAATCTCAAGGAACCGGTATTGGGGTACGCCTTTAAATATCTGGGAATGCGAATGCGGCCATATGCATTCCATTGGCAGCCGGGCAGAGCTTAAGTCCATGAGCCCCAATTATGATCAGGTAGCGAAAAAGTATGCAAAGGAAATGGATGAGCCGGAGGGAAGCCTGGAGGTGGAGCTGCATCGTCCCTTTATCGATGATGTGGTCATCACCTGTCCCAAATGCGGGAGTGAGATGCACCGGGTGCCGGAGGTAATTGACTGCTGGTTTGACTCCGGGGCTATGCCCTTTGCCCAGCATCATTATCCTTTTGAGAATAAAGAATTATTTGATGCTCAGTTTCCTGCCCAGTTCATCTCTGAGGCAGTGGATCAGACCAGAGGCTGGTTCTACTCCCTGTTAGCAGAGTCCACCCTGCTGTTTAATAAAGCGCCTTATGAGAATGTGATTGTTCTGGGACATGTACAGGACGAGAATGGCCAGAAGATGAGCAAATCCAAGGGCAATGCAGTGGATCCCTTCGAAGCTTTAAAAACCTATGGGGCGGACGCTATCCGCTGGTATTTCTATATTAATTCTGCGCCGTGGCTGCCCAACCGTTTCCATGGGAAGGCGGTGATGGAGGGGCAGAGGAAGTTTATGGGCACCTTGTGGAACACCTATGCATTTTTCGTTCTCTATGCCAATATTGACGAATTTGACGCCACAAAATACGCCTTAGAATATGACAAGCTGTCAGTGATGGATCGCTGGCTTTTAAGCAAGATGAACTCTATGGTGAAGGCAGTGGATGATCATCTGGCGAATTACCGGATTCCTGAGGCGGCCAGGGAGCTCCAGTCCTTTGTGGATGACATGAGCAACTGGTATGTAAGAAGAAGCAGAGAGCGCTTCTGGGCCAAGGGCATGGAGCAGGATAAGATTAATGCCTATGAAACGCTGTATACAGCCCTGGTGACCACTGCGAAGGCGGCAGCCCCCATGATTCCCTTTATGGCGGAACAGATCTATAAGAATCTGGTGGGCAGCATCGATCCGGCGGCTCCGGAAAGCGTTCACCTGTGCGAGTTCCCTGTAGCCGAACCGTCTATGATTGATGGGAAGCTGGAAGAGGATATGGACGAAGTGCTGAAGATCGTAGTGATGGGCCGTGCTGCAAGAAATGCAGCGAATATTAAGAATCGTCAGCCCATCGGCCAGATGTATGTGAAGGCAGCCCATGGATTATCCGATTATTATGTTACCATTATTGAGGAAGAGCTGAATGTAAAGAAGGTTACCTTTACAGAGGATGTGAGGGATTTCACCTCCTATACCTTTAAGCCCCAGCTGAAGACCTTAGGGCCTAAGTATGGAAAGCAGCTTGGAAATATCCGCGCAGCACTGTCAGCCCTGGACGGCAACCAGGCTATGGATGAGCTAAATGCCAGGGGACAGCTTGAATTTACCTTCGGGGAGGCTACGGTGGTATTGACCAAGGAGGATCTTCTGATCGATGTGGCCCAGAAGGAAGGCTTTGTCACGGAGGAGGATAATTATGTGACGGTGGTTCTGGATACCAATCTGACGAAGGAGCTGATCGAGGAAGGCTTTATGCGGGAGATCATAAGTAAGATTCAGACCATGCGCAAGGAAGCAGGCTTTGAGGTGACGGATCATATCCAGGTTTACGCAGGGGATGACAGCCAGAAGGTATCAGAGATTTTTCGGTCTCATGGAGAGGAGATCGGGGGAGAGGTTCTGGCGGATGAGGTGATCCTTGGAAGCGAAAGGCTTCAGGTGGATGCCGCATTTACAAAGGAATGGAATATTAATGGAGAAAACGTAACTCTCGGCGTTACGAAAGCATAAGGATTGAAAACAGGAGGGTGATAAAATGAATAAAGAAAATGGTTTTGACAAGGCAGTGTTTAAACGTTCTGTGGTAGACAATGTGAAAAACCTTTTCCGCAAAACCATCGATGAGGCAACCCCGGCCCAGGTATTTCAGGCAGTTGCGTATTCTGTGAAGGATGTGATCATCGATGAGTGGATTGCCAGCCACAAGGAGTACGAAAAGCAGGATGCCAAGACGGTTTATTATCTGTCCATGGAGTTTTTGATGGGACGTGCCCTGGGAAATAATATGATTAATCTCTGTGCTTACAAGGAAATTAAAGAAGCGTTGGATGAACTGGGCTTTGATATCAATCTGATCGAGGATCAGGAGCCGGATGCCGCTCTGGGAAATGGCGGTCTGGGCCGGCTGGCGGCCTGCTTCTTAGATTCCCTGGCCACCTTAGGATATCCTGCATATGGCTGCGGCATCCGTTACCGCTACGGTATGTTTAAGCAGAAGATCGAGAATGGCTTCCAGATCGAAGTTCCGGACGAATGGCTGAAGGATGGGAATCCCTTCGAGGTACGCCGCTCCGAGTACTCTACAGAGGTGAAATTCGGTGGCTATGTAAAGACAGAGTGGGATGGACAGAGGAATAACTTTATCCAGGAGGGTTACCAGTCAGTGATGGCGGTGCCCTATGATCTCCCGGTGGTCGGCTACGGCAATAATGTGGTGAATACTCTGCGGGTGTGGGACGCACAGCCCATTAATACCTTCAGCCTGGACTCCTTCGATAAAGGCGATTACCAGAAGGCAGTGGAACAGGAGAACCTGGCAAAAAATATCTGTGAAGTGCTCTACCCCAATGACAATCACTATGCGGGGAAGGAGCTGCGGTTAAAACAGCAGTATTTCTTCATTTCTGCCAGTGTGCAGCGTGCGGTGGCGAAATATATGGAGAAGCATGACGATATTCAAAAGATCCATGAGAAGGTGGTATTCCAGCTGAATGATACCCATCCCACAGTAGCAGTGGCGGAGCTGATGCGGATCCTTCTGGATGTGTATCACTTAAGCTGGGAGCAGGCATGGGCGGTAACGACTAAGACCTGTGCGTATACCAACCATACCATCATGGCTGAGGCATTGGAAAAATGGCCCATCGAGCTTTTCTCCAGACTGCTTCCCCGTATTTATCAGATTGTAGAGGAGATCAATCACCGGTTTATCGCGGACATCCAGGCGAAATTCCCTGGTGATCAGGAGAAGGTAAAGAAGATGGCTATCATCTATGACGGACAGGTAAAGATGGCTCACCTTGCTATCGCAGGAAGCTTTTCTGTTAATGGTGTTGCCAGGCTCCACACAGAGATCCTGAAGAATCAGGAATTAAAGTCCTTCTACCAGATGTACCCGGAGAAGTTTAATAACAAGACAAACGGCATTACCCAGAGAAGATTCCTTCTCCACGGGAATCCGCTTCTGGCAGACTGGGTTACCTCTAAGATTGGGGATGAGTGGATTACGGATCTTCCTCACATTAAGAAGCTGGCCATCTATGCCAAGGACGAAAAGTGCCAGCAGGAATTTATGAATATTAAGTACCAGAATAAGATCCGTCTGGCGAAGTATATTAAGGAGCACAATGGGATCGATGTGGATCCCCGCTCAATCTTCGATGTGCAGGTAAAGCGTCTTCATGAGTACAAGCGCCAGCTGATGAATATTCTCCATGTGATGTTCCTGTATAATCAGCTGAAGGATAACCCCAATATGGATATCGTTCCCAGAACCTTTATCTTCGGCGCAAAGGCAGCAGCCGGGTATAAGAGAGCAAAGCTGACCATCAAGCTGATCAATGCAGTGGCAGATGTGATTAACAATGACCGCAGCATCAATGGGAAGATCAAGGTGGTATTTATCGAGGATTACCGGGTGAGCAACGCAGAGATCATATTTGCCGCTGCGGACGTGAGCGAGCAGATTTCCACCGCCTCCAAGGAGGCCTCCGGCACTGGAAATATGAAGTTCATGTTAAATGGCGCACTGACCCTGGGCACCATGGATGGGGCGAATGTGGAGATCGTAGAGGAGGTAGGAGAGGACCGGGCCTTTATCTTCGGTATGTCCTCTGACGAGGTGATTAACTACGAGAATAATGGCGGCTATTATCCCATGGATATCTTTAATAACGATCAGGATATCCGCCGGGTGCTGATGCAGCTGATTAACGGCTACTTCGCACCACACGACCCAGAGCTTTTCCGGGATATTTATAATTCCCTGTTAAATACCCAGAGCAGTGATCGGGCAGACACCTACTTTATCCTGAAGGATTTCCGCGCCTACGCAGAGGCCCATGGGAAAGTAGATAAGGCTTATCGGAATGAGGAATGGTGGGCAGAATCCGCTATCCTGAATGTGGCCTGCTCCGGCAAGTTTACCTCCGACCGCACCATTGAAGAGTATGTGCGGGATATCTGGCACTTAAAGAAGGTGACAGTGGATGTTGCTCCAATGAAACGATTATAAGAGTAAGAAAATGGCGGTGCTCTGCCAGCCTGAGACATAACACATAAAATTCTTTGCCTCCTCATACATTAGATATGAGGAGGCGTTTTTTATGAATTGGAAAAAGGGATGTGCCATTGCAGCTGCGGCTTTCTGCTTTCCTTATATCATTACCTTGGGCTGGACAGGCAATGTAGCGGGAAGGGACGGCTATCTGATACAGGAAAATGGCGGAGCAGAGCCTGGGCGACGGCGGGTAATCCTGGATCGGGAACAAGAAAGCGCCATGGACGTAGAACAGTATCTGACAGGAGTTGTGGCGCGGCAAATGCCTGCCAGCTATGAGCCGGAGGCGCTAAAGGCTCAGGCGGTGATTGCCAGGACATATATCTATGGCTTGATGGAGGGGGATACAGAGATTCCGGAATCAGCGCTGAATATGGACTATTTCGGCCAGGCGCAGATGGAACAGATGTGGGGAACAAAGAATTTCATGAAGCTTTATGAGAAGGTGGAGCAGGCCATAGCAGAGACAAAAGGGGTAGTGATGAAATATGAAGGAGAGTATATCGATCCCTGGTTTTCCCAGTGCAGCGGAGGGAGCACCAGAGCAGGTGATGAAAACCACCCCTATCTCATCCCGGTAGAATGCTTAAAGGATATGGAGGCGGAGAATTATCTCCAGATAAAGGAGTGGACCAGGGAGGAATTTGCGAAACGAATCAGCAGTATACCGGATAAGGAGCCCATATCTGCCAGCCAGATAAAGGATAGCCTTCAGATAGGGGAGAGAGATGAGGCAGGCTATGTGATGCTAGTACAGATTGGAAATCAGCAGTATACCGGGGAGGAGATCCAGTATGCACTGGAATTAAATTCCTCCTTTTTCCGGCTGGAGGATTATGAGGGAAATATCCGGGCAGTGGTTAAGGGAATCGGACACGGATATGGCATGAGCCAATACGATGCTAATGAGAAAGCACTGGAGGGCTGGAGCTATGAGAAGATTTTAATGCATTTTTATCAAAATATTACGCTGGTTTCTGAATAAGTCTTCCCGCTTTGGTAAGAATATTACCGAGGTGATAAAAGTGAAGGAAAAAGTTAATCAATTATTCAAGGACAAACTAGTCCTTGTAATGCTGGTGTTGGGCCTGCTGACAATTGTAGCTGCAGCAGGTGTGGTAACCCTTCAGCGAGGCCGTACCGAGGAAAGCCCATACTTAAATTTAGAGGGCGATCCGGAGCATCTGGTAGATGGAGCCGATGAGGGACAAAAGCAGGCGGCAGGCGCCTCCGACGCAGGCAAGAAGGATGAGGGATGGGGGCAGGATCATGTGCTGGCCTCCGGGGATACAGAAGAAGCCAGCCCCAAGGGGACGAAGGACACTGGTTCGAACCGGACCGCAGATACCGGAAAGAAAAACATATCTGGAGAGAGCGGAGGGAAATCAAGCCGTGCAAGGGAGACGGAGGCAGCCCAGGCAGGCGCCGGGAGCGACGCAGCCACAAGCCTTGTGCTGAATTTTGCCCAGACCCAGTCTATGATGTGGCCAGTGGAGGGAAATGTGCTTCTGGACTATAATATGTCCTCCACCATCTATTTCCCCACACTGGAGCAGTACAAATGCAATCCTGGCGTGGTAATCCAGGGGGATGTGAGCCAGCCGGTTCTGGCCCCGGCCAATGCCCGGGTAATGGAAGCAGGCGCTAATGAGGAGATTGGCAATTACCTGGTGCTGGATTTGGGAGACAATTATGCCATTACCTGCGGACAGCTGAAGGAGGTACAGGCAGTACAGGGAGAATATCTGGAAAAGGGACAGGTATTAGGCTATGTGGCCGAGCCTACCAAATATTATACCCTGGAGGGCCCGAATGTATTTCTGGAGCTGACAAAGGAAGGGGAAGCAGTGGATCCCCTGGACTATCTGGAATAACAGGACTCAGCCAGCGCAGCATAGGACAGGCTGAGAGCAGTCAGCGGGAAACCCAAAGGAAAAAACGGTTCATGGAGCGATCCCATGAGCCGTTTTTATGGTTAAGCCTTAAGGCTAACGCCGCATTTTCTCCTTTTCCCGGGCAATGATCTGCCGGGATTCCTCCAGTGTGGTTCCCAAAACCTGGAACAGCACCTCCTCTGTAACCGTAGGTGAGAAATAGAATCCCTGCTGATAAGGACAGGCAAACTGGGTGAGCGCATCTACCTGCTCCTGGGTCTCCACCCCTTCCGCAATCACGCCCAGCTCCAGGTTCTTTGCAATGTGAATCAGACCCTCTACGATGTAAATAGACTTAGGATTGGTGTCCATCTGGCACATAAAGGAGCGCTCCAGCTTTAATGTATTAATTGGAAGATCCAATACACTGGTGATACTGGAATAGCCGGAGACAAAATTATTCAGAACCAGATCAACCCCCAGATCCCGCAGCTCCTGCATGGTCATATTCAGCGCCAGGGAAGCGGAGGTCAGCGCACTTTCTTCGATCTCCAATGTCAGCTTCCCGGATGGGATGTGGTAGCGCTCCAGCACCCGCCGCACCTCCTCAATAAAGTCATCCTGGAGAAGGAGAACCGGGGAGATGGGCAGAGAGATGGATTCAAATTCTTTATTCCCGGCCATCAGGCCTTCGATACATCGGCCAGCCTGGTGGAGGGCAAAGTATTCCACTGCACGGATCTGGCCGGAATCCTCAGCGATGGGGAGAAATTCATTGGCTCCGATCATCCCCAGGCCCTTGATGAAGATACGCATATAGTACTCTGCCCTGGTAAAGCGTCCGCTCTCTGTGTGATAGGTAGGGCGGTAACGGACTTCGATCTCCTGATTTTCCAGAGCAGTCCTTAAGTATTTGGCAATGGTCTGCTTGCGGACAGCCAGCGTGTGAAGGGTGGAATCATAGCAGACTGCATGATTCGGCCCGGTTTCACCGGCTCTGCTGATGGCAGCGTCCAGACACTTTAACATCTCCTTCGGGGTAGTGGCATAGCCGGGATAGCAGCACAGTCCGATCTGGGCAGAGCAAAGGCAGTCCGTATTCCCAACCTTCCATACCCGGTCAAACTGTGCCAGAATTTCCTCTGCAAGGGTCATAGCCTGGCCATGGGAACAGCTCTCTAAAATGGCAATAAACTCAACGCCAATGTAGCGGTGCACAGGCACATGGATCACCGTCTCAAGATAGTTCACAATATTGGTCAATAATTGTTCGCAATAATCGTACCCAAAAATTTCATTCAGCTGTTTAAAATTTTCCAGATACAGCTTTAAGACGACGCCTTTTTTGTTGGAAGACAGGCTCTCCTGGATCAGATTCAGGCAAAACTGTCTGCTGGAGCCTGGGCCTGACTGCGGTGCTTGAGACGGAGATGGGCTGGAGGAGATTTGCTCTTCTTTCTCTGGTGCTGTATCGATAGCTTCATTTTTCTTCTGAAACCATAACATGATCTGTGTCCTCCTGTTTTGATAACAATCCTGCAGATTTCATTTCATTTTTTTCTATTTTAAACGAAAACAGACAAAAAAGCAACGAAGAGAATCAATTTTATTATTTTTTTCGATTCTGGTAATATTTCCTCATTTTCTACATATCTTTACATTGTGCGGCTTGCGTTGCCGCGTGGCTCATTGCTTGCGGGAATAAATGATAGAAGGATGATAGAAGGGTATGACCATAAGAACGGACCAAACAGCAAAAAATCAGGATTTGATGGGATTTCAGGATAGCGCATTCCAGGTAAAAAGCAGCTGCGCCATCAGTATGCTGACGGCAAAAATCAAGATTGCAGACGCAGAGCTCTCTCTAAAATTAGGGAGAAGCGTGCTGATTCAGGCCAACGGGCGGGTAAAATCCACAGAAAGCATTTGCGCAAAGTGCCAGAAAAAGGGATTTCTGCCTACATATGAAAATGCACTGGAGCGGATTAACGACATCATCGGGGTGAGGGCAGTCTGTTCCTTTGAGGATGATGTGTATCGTATGGCACGCGTGCTGAGCTCACACAGGGATTTAAAGATTTTAAAAAAGAAGGATTATATTAAAACACCAAAATCTTCCGGATACCGCAGCCTTCACCTGATTGTAGAGATCCCTGTGTATTTTCAAGGGGAGATGGAATGGGTGCGGGCGGAAATCCAGCTGAGAACGCCGGCTATGGACTTTTGGGCAGGGGTGGATCATCAGCTGCGGTATAAGAAGGGGAGAAAGGAGGCATTTTTAATCGGAGAGGAATTAAAACAGTATTCTCAGGTGGTGGCAGAGCTGGATCTAAAGATGATGGAGTTGCGGAAGCGGATCGATGCAATTTAAAAAATTATAACGACTTTTTAACATATGTATTGCATGTTCCCTTCTAATTTGATATGATTAAGGGCAATGTCTTTCATATTGACAGAACTTACAGTTGGAGGAAAAGGATATGACAGGACTTATCAGTGTACTTGCCAGGGCAGCTTCATTTGTGTTTATCATTATTACAGGTTATGTGCTGAAGAAAAAACGCTTTTTTCAGCCAGATGACTTTTATCTGCTTTCAAAGATCGTGCTGAAGGTGACCCTGCCATGCGCTATCATATCAAATTTCAGCGGGATTTCTCTGGAAACATCACTGCTATTTGTATGTGTGCTGGGGATTGGAGGAAATGCGCTGATGAGTCTGATTGGATACTTGATTTATCTGCGGGGAACCAGGGAGGACAGAGGCTTTGCTGTCATTAACCTCTCTGGTTATAATATTGGAAATCTTACCCTTCCATTTGTCCAAAGCTTTTTAGGTCCGGTGGGATTTGCCACAGCCAGCCTGTTCGATGCAGGAAATACGGTAATGTGTACTGGGGTAACGTATACCATGGCTTCTGCAGCAGCAGGAAAGAAGGAAGGCACATCGGTGAAGGGAGTGCTGAAAAGCTTGTTTTCCTCCCTTCCCTTTGATGCGTACCTGATTATGACGTTGCTCACTCTATGCCAGATATCCTTGCCAGAGGTGATTCTTTTTTATACCAGAACCGTGGGGAATGCCAATGCATTTTTAGCATTGTTTATGCTGGGCATTGGATTCGAGCTTCATGTGGAAAGGGAGAAGCTTGCAAAATTAGGGAAGATTCTGGCGGTTCGCTATGGGGCAGGGATCCTCTTGGCTGTGATGGCCTATGAGTTTCTTCCATTTTCCCTTGAAGTACGCCAGGCAATGGCTTTGGTGTCCCTGGGACCGATTTCTGCGGTGGCCCCGGCCTTTACCGGGAAGCTAAAGGGAGATGTGGAGATGTCCAGTGCGATCAATTCTCTTTCTATCATTATCAGTATCGTATTGCTGACAGTCGCACTGCCAATTCTTTTATAGGATTCAAAAACAGGAGCGGCACTGCCTTGCCATTTGGCCGGCAGCGCCGCTTTTGAAGCGTCATATTACCGCATCATCGATTATACACAATTACATCTGGAATTTGGATTTTTCTGGGTGCAATTTCCCTGGGAGCAGTTCTCCTGAGCCATGGGAACAGCTCCTTCAGCGCTGACCTTATTGGGAAGCATTTGCTCACAGCGCGGGCCCTGAGGGATGTCAAAGGATGGATTAAAGGCGTAGAAGTTCTTGCTGTTTAAATGATCCTGGACATTCCGGAGGACTTCACCGAAGCGTTGAAAGTGTATGATCTCCCGTTTGCGCAGGAAGCGGATGGGATCACATACTTCCGGGTCTTTTACCATTCGGAGAATATTATCATAGGTGGTGCGGGCTTTTTGTTCTGCTGCAAGATCTTCAAACAAATCTGTGATGGGGTCACCTTTCGACTGAAATTCACAGGCATTAAAGGGAACACCGCCAGCTGCCTGAGGCCAGACACCAACTGTATGATCAATATAGTAAGGCCCAAAACCTGCAGCTTCGATTTCTTCCGGTGTCAGGTTACGGGTGAGCTGATGGACGATGGCGCCAACGATTTCCAGGTGGCCAAGTTCCTCCGTACCGATATCGGTTAAAGTTCCCTTAGCAGATTTATAAGGCATAGCGAAGCGCTGAGACAGGTAGCGCATAGAAGCGCCCATTTCGCCATCGGGTCCGCCGTACTGTCAAAACAGATAATGCTATCCGGCGCGAATTTGCGAGTCCATCTATGCCACCTCCTTTCGCTATATGAAATAGTGGAAATCCAGCGTAGTGGTTTCCCGGTTAACGGTTATGCTTTTTACAATCCGGCGAAGGGAATTCCCCTTTACTTCATAGTCTACCTCCGGATCGGAAACAAGATTGTAAACTGACCGGATTCCATCCAGGAGCAGCGCCTTCTGCTGTTCTGGCGGGGTGTCTGGCTCCCGGCAGGAGAGCTTCTGAAGCTCATGCTCTAAATGGTCGCGCTCTGCCTTCAGCCGCTCTTTATTCACTTTATACTCTGCCAGGGAGTCGATACCATTTTCATAGGCTTCCCGGACACGCTGCTCCTTCACGGCATTTCTGGATAATGCGGACTCAATCAGAGCGCCTTCCGCTATCATCTTACCGCTATTTTTGGGAATATACTCAAAATCCACATCGCCGGTATCCAGCACATGTTTTAGTGAGTTTAATACACAGATTTCTGCTTTCTTCACAGAGATGCTGCAGGACCTGGGATGGAAGCCTTTGGCGTATTTCCAGCACTGGAAATAATCCGGCCGCTTTTTCGGGTTATTGGAGCGTGTGACAGACAGGGTGGCTCCGCATAGGTAGCAGGTGAGCAGTCCGGAAAGCCAGTGCCGGCAGGATGATACCTGGCGTCGGTTTACGAAATAGGTTTCCTGGGCAATGCGCTGCTGGTTCTCTTCAAAGACATCTGTAATAGCCTTCTGCAGCGGGTGGGCGCCCTGGAAGGTGATGCCATTCCAGTTTACCTCGCCGATATAAAAACGGTTAGAGAGGATCCGGGCGACGGTCCTCCGCTCAAAGGGATTCCCACGTTTGGTAATCCAGCCCCGGCGGTTCATCTCCCGGGCGATGGCGGTCATATCCTTTCCGTCATGATAGGCGGTAAAAATATATTCTGCCATCCCGATCCGTTCTGGGTCGATGATAAAAGGCTTACCCTCACCAGCTGCCTGATATCCCAGGGGAGGAACGCTCTGGTAGCCGTTTCGCAGGGCTTTTTCCGTCATCCCTCGAAGGACCTCTCCGGAAAGATTGATAGAGTAGTATTCGTCAAACCATTCGATGATAGACTCTATCAGGCGTCCGAACATACCCTCCATGATGGGTTCTGACACGCTTTTAATTTCTACACAGCATTTCTTCCTCAGGATGCTTTTGTAAAAGACGGATTCTTCCTGGTTCCGGGCAAAGCGGGAAAACTTCCAGACATAGAGACGCTTAAAAGGGGCGGGAGACTGGGACTTTGCCAGGGCAATCATGCGCTGGAATTCAGGCCGGTTGTCTGCCTTACGGCCGGAGATGCCCTTTTTCTCCACAAAGATAAAATCCTCTGGGATTAGATAGCCGTCCGCTTTAGCGGCGTCCAGGATAACCCGGACCTGGGCATCCGGCGACAGCTCGGTCTGATCATCCGTACTTACCCGGACATAAGCGGCGCCGATTTCAAGACTTTGCATATTATATCCTCCTCGTTTTATCGTATGCGTTAGGGTATAAAAAATACACCCCTTGCCAGGATGCTCTGGAGATGATATACTATGTATAGGTTTGTGAGACCTGTATATCATCGTCGGGCATTCGGCAATGGTACCGCAAAATCCGTCTGGTGTGGGGACACTGGGCGGTTTTGTGCTTATGTTTGACAAGATAAGTTAGCCCGTGAAGGATAAGGCTGGGTTCCTGAATGGGAGTAGGCTGTAATGCTGAGAATCCTTTGCCCCTGGGGTTAACTTATTTGTCAAATGAAAATAAGTTTTGACAAATAAAATACTATAGTATATAATATGCTTAACAAGGGACTGGTAAGCCAGGGTAAGGCTGGCCACCCGGTTTTCGAGTTACGATTTATAAAAAATGGCGTCTCTACTTTCCTAGGGTGAGGGCGCTATTTTTTATGTGATAAAACTAGCGATATTACTGCACATAGCATAATTACAAAGGTGAAAAGCTCATCATATGTAACATACATAGGCGTATGGCTCCTTTCCATTTGGGAGGTGGCCAACAATACGCCCTTACTAGTCCCCAGGTAAGCATATTATATTGTCATGGTATGTAATCTTTTAATCTCAATTCTTTTGGGCACTCGGCATAAAGGCTAAGCAATTTCTTCTATCCTTTGCTTAATTTGGCGAATTTCATTTTCCAGCCGGTTTACCCGAATCAGGAGCATTTCCTTTTCGTTTTCTACTTTCAGAGCTTCATCCAGCTTACGGGATAAATCCAAGTGACCCTCGGCAATAATCTGGATATTTCGATTGGTTTCATTCTCTAAAGTTAGTTGGATGTCAGTAATGCTTTTTTTGATGCTCTTTAATTCGTCCATAATTATTTTGGTTTCTTCTGACATGATGTTCTCCTTTTGTTCTATAATCACAATCCTATCAGTTTTTTATATTCCCTCGTTTTCCCCAGTCTTTTTGATGTAGGAGTTATTTCCTTTTTGGAAACTGTTATATCCATAAGCGTTACCCTTTTCAATCATGCTGCCTTCCGATATAAACCAGACGGTTCATGTTAATAATTAGGTCACTAAAAATACATACGGGGATGTCATCTTCAAAATTATACTGGTTAGAATATTGCTCTTTTTCAAAGTCATAGACTGTCACAGTTTTTTTCTGTGGATTAACGATCCAATATTCACGAACTCCGGCTGTGCGATACTTGAATAGCTTTATACCATAATCCCGTTGCGGGTCAGAGGGAGAGGTTACTTCTATAAGCCAATCTGGAGCGCCATGACAGCCTCGCTCATCCAATTTGTTATCGTCACATATTACAGTTACATCTGGTTCTACATAATTCTTATCATCATCACTTAGGAAAACGGCAAAGGGCGCGACAAAAACCTCACATGAACCATGCTTCTGCTGAATATAAGTATTAATGATTGAGGAAATTCTGGTAACAATCCTTTGGTGTGTCATACTTGGTGGTGCCATGTTATAAATCTGCCCATCAATCAACTCAGCGCGCTGGCCCTCCGGCAAAGCGTAAATATCAGAAATAGTATAATGGTTGGTATTTGCTAATGCCATATGAATACTCCTTTCGCAGTTACAAATCTAGTTCTTGAAAATTAATTACAAAGTCTTCATAAATGTTTACGACTATTTGGTCTTGAAATGTGTAAGCTTTTACGCCAAAATCTTTCTGCTCTAAGTAGTATACTAAAACGGTCTCACTCCGCGGATCAACAATCCAATATTCACGCACTCTAGCCTTTGCATATAGATTTAATTTGTAGATAAGGTCATGACCAGGATTACCTGGAGATATTATTTCTATAATCCAGTCGGGAGCACCGGCGCATCCTCGTTCTGTGAGTTTGTCATGGTCGCAGATAACACTTATATCGGGTTCCACAATGGTTTTATCGTTGTCCACAAAGAGCTTGACAGCGAATGGAGCGGCATACACATCACAAGCACCTTTTTTGGATCGGATATAATTTCTGATAGTAGCGTTTAATTCTGATGATATTTTCTGATGCATCCGGTTGGGGGCGGCCTGGTAATAAATCTGGCCATCGATTAGCTCTGCTCGTACATCTTCTGGAAGATTCCAATAATCTTCTGCAGTATAGAATTGTTTCTGCAATAGCGCCATGTAATGACCTCCTTTGGTTTAATATTCTTCCGCTTTTCCGGTACCCTCCCTAGTACAATAATTCTATCTCCATCAGCCACAAGGAGGCGGGTAGTTCGTTCTTAAGAGGAACAGTTATTTTTAATCAGCCCCTAAGTTACTAGAATTTATAGTTTATACCGCTCTGTTTCATAATTGCATTTGCGGTATGCCGAGATTTTATCTTTGTATCAACGGTTATGTGACGGTCAGTAATGGGGCTATACCAAATGTCATGATCGCCCTTGCCGCGTCTCTTAAAGATGCATCCGTTGAGGGAGAGAATCTTTCGAACTTTTTTTTCGTATTCAGCCATTAAAGAACCATCCTTTCGTGACGTTCTGATATGAAAGTCAAAGAAAGTGGTTTGCTCTCATGAGCGTTTAAAGAAAGGAGCTCTGGAACAGCAAAACGGGTTCGTTCCAAAAGAGCGTCAAATGAGCCAGACTCCAGCACCAGTCCCGGAATATCGTCGCTGGTAGCGATCCAAACGCCAGCTTCTTCATCCCAAGTGAAGCGCACAATATATTCCATAAACAATCCCTCCTTTATATATCGGTTTACTTGGCAATCTTCTTCCGCTTTTCCAAGTGCCATCGAATATAATAATTATTACATTGCCTTTTCTACATCGTCCGCCGATTCTTTACCAAAATCGTCGTTCATTATATGTCTTAAAGCGTGCTGATACGCCAGCATCTGTCTTTCGCAACTCAGCCGAGAATTAATTATGATTGTAAAGCTGCCATCTTCATTCGGGTGGACTTCCTCTTCCACAGCAGTATCCATATCCAAGAAATAGACACCGATTGACTCAGTAAGTAATGGGTTATTCAATACAACCCCTCCTCTACTATAATATAGTAATACTTTTTATTACGCAAGGGGCCTATTCAATTATATCTTTTAGAAAATCAGCTGGAGTAATTGCCGGGATATGAGATTTTGAAAAGTCACTAATATTTCTTGTTATAATGTAATCTGCAAAAATTCGTCTAGCGCATTCGTCTTGAAGACAATCTTCAAAATCAAAGAAATCATTCCGATTTAGGGCTCTTTTTACTCCTTCATGAGTGGCATTAGTTATTTGGAGGAAATCTAATATGCCGAGAATCAACCGACGGCGTTCATCGGTAGAAAAGTACTTTCTGAGAATATAAAAAATATTAGATATCGAATGTAGCGCAATGTAACCTTTTAATTTTCCTGAAGCACAATAAGATAAGACTCTGTTAGAAGATTCATAGAATGGCATTCGCTTTATTAGAATGTCCAATATAATATTCGTGTCAATTAAAACGATCATATCTTTCATTCCTCGCCTCTGTTAATTCTTGATTATAATCAAAGTTTTCTGGTAATGAACCCGCAAACGACTGTAGTATTTGAAATCCTTCTAGGCCTTTGGATTGATTTGGGTGTTCATATGCAACACTTTGAAGGTATGCAATTACTTGCGTCATAGCATCTTCTTGAATATCTTCGATTATTTTTAAAGCTTCTTGCTTTAATGTAGACATACTGCAACCATCCTTTCATTTGAGGCATTAGTAAAGTTTCCTTCTTGTGAGAATTCAATGATTACATGTGCGTTATTTATAATCAGTTTTTTCAAGAAATCCATCTCTTTATCAGAAAAACCATAAGTATCTGCCCATTCATATTTAGGTAAATAGCAAGTAGCATAATGGAAACCGTCTTTTGCATCTGGTTTTTCAATATGCACTTTTACACGTCCATCAGGGAGCATTTCAGAATAGACAAATTCTGTACTATCGTTTAAGGTTAAATATGGATACATCATGAACTATATTCTTCTTCCTATCCCTTCAAATTAGCCTATAGATTATCAAGATTGCTGAATTTTTGACCAGGACCATTTTTAAGAGCATCATTTCTTAAGTTATTTAATTGCTTGACTCAAGCATACATAAGCCGCCCTTTGGGTTTAGGGACTTCAAGCCCCCTTTCCAAAGTCACTTCGATCCATTCTTTAATAATGATTTCGGAGTTTGCGATGGCTTCTTCTACAGTAGCTCCATCTGCCATGCACCCGGGAAGTTCTGGGACTTCCACGATGAAAGCATCGTCCTCATCAGACCAATAGATAATGCGTTCGTATTTATACATTTAGAATCCCTCCAATAATCTAATTTGATATTTTTGCAAGAAGCTTCGCACCTGTTTGACTTGATAGGATTTAGCCATATTTCCCCTAGGCTGGATATTAATATTTTCGGGAAGCTTATTATAAGAATATATAAAATGATCACCTTTTATGCGGCATTCAAAACCTAATACATCAAGAAGTTTTTGTAAATCCCGGAATTTTATGTTACTATCTTGCATTCCACTTATAACTGAAAAATATAGTTTTTCGAAAGTCGCCATATCAAATATAACTCCCTTTTATTTTTAAAAATTTGCGGCATTGTCAAAGCCTCCCTCTCGGGCAAGCCGGATAACAATGTGGGCAACTGATTGCAAAAATTCATGAAGGTATTTAATTTCTTCTGATGAAAATCCGTTTATATTTTTCCATTCGTAGGATGGGAGATAACACTCAGCAGAATGAAAGCCGCCGTATACCGGCTTCTCAAAGTATACTTTTACAGTTTCTATATTATTTTCATAATAAGTATCCGAGTGGACAATTTCAGTAGAATCTTCCAAGGTCATAAATTTATACATCATAATAAGCTCTCCTTTTGCTTAGCATCCTTCATCATAATTCCCACGCTCTTGTTCCTTAAGGGTTTTCATAAACTCGATATGGGCCCGCAGGCGTTCTGGGGGGATGTCACGGGCAACTTTGAAGAGGGTACGGAGCTCTGGGTTTTCAAAAGCCTCCTGGGCAATCTCTCGGGTTTCTTCGTTGAGGTAGTAGTGCTCATCTTGGGCGGTGGATTTTTCTTCTATTAAGTCAGAACGATTAATTTTGAAATATCGAGCCAAGGTTTCTACTTTGTCCATTCTAGGCAGTCGAGAGCCGTTACACCAAGTTGAGACAGCTGACTTGTTAAAACCAAGGTCATTTATTAAGTCACTTTGAGTTTTACCATTTAATTCCATATAGTGGTTCAGATTTTTAGAAAAAATTTTTTTATATATTTCCTCTGGCATTCGTTTACACCTCCCATTAATATATTATAACAGAAAGTAGAAAAAATCAATACTGAAATTAAAAAAAATCTACAAAAAGTATTGGCAGTTTACAAAAAAGTAGAATATAATAAACTGCAGAAAGAGAGGTGACATGAGTTGGCAGAATTCCAGATTAGCCTTGCAGCAGCAAGAGTAAATGCAAAAATGACGCAAGAAGACACTGCAAAGGCTATGAAAATAAGTAAAACTACCGTAGTTAACTGGGAGAAGGGAAAGGTTATTCCTGGGATTCCAGAAGTAGAGATGATGGCCAGGCTATATGGGATACCACAGGATTATATTTTTTTACCTTGTTATTCTACAAAAAGTAGATAAAACAAAGCAATGAAGCTACCGGAAGGGAGGTGAGGGAGATGGAAAGGAAATATTTGCAAGAGTGGTGGTTATACAGTCTCAATGTTACTGACAGAACGAACATTGTCTGTTTTATCATCTTTATGATGATTTCGATAGCTTTGACGATTATAGTGCTAAAAATGAAACTTCCGGTATGGAAGATTCAGATTGGGCTAATATTACTCCATGATTTTGCGGCGGTCATTCTGTTAATAGCGAGGCTAACAAGTGGATGATTTCAGGGCACATTTCTGCTAGGGTATTTCCGTTCTGTTCGACTAATGCTTGATAGAAAGAATCAAATAATGGCCATTTTTCCTGTGACACATATGCATACACATTATGGAAATGCTTTCCGCAGGAAATCATATTATCTACGTTTCCATATGCAACGCAGGAACCTATATTCGATATACAGTCCCGGATAATCTGATTTTTTTCAGCTTGTGCTTTATCACGAGACTCCATTTTGTAGATTTTTAACTGGTGCCGATTAGTTAAGATCGTGGTCACAATGGGGCCGACAATAGTACCGATGATCGAAATTGCAAGAGCTATCCAGGCAGCCGTTGCACTCCAGTCTGTGTTATTCGGGATAGGATTCATATAAGTATCTCCTTTTTTGACATTTTAGCATGGCAGTGCTGATAAGGGGATTATAACATGGGCAACAAAGAAATGGAATAGGAATATTGAGCTAGGGAGCTTAGGAAGGAGACGATCTAAAACGGAAGAGAAGCAAACTGATAATAAAATGCCTGGAAGGGAAAGTGAGCCAAAAAATGAAAGGACTGCCTTTAATGAAAAGCAGTCCTTAGCACAGAAAAAAGTTAGGTTAGTACTAAAACTATGGAACTCGGGAAGGATTTCCTATAATGAAGCACTGACCCTAATGGAAATAAAAACTATTAAGAATGGGGATGTATACAAAATTACCATAAAAAAATAGTATAATGCAGCTCTCCAGAATCGGTAAGTAGATGGCATATATCTGGCAAGCGTGACATTATTTTTGAAGTTTGTGAAATGCATGAGTACCCAGATTCAGAAGTTACGGAATGAGGACAAGGAGGAATACAGGATAAGGCATGAAACAAACCCAAGTAGGATATGCGATGCTGGCAATAGCCACATTATTAAACTCCATCGCATTATGCGTTGTAGTATATGCACAATTCCTTTCCAAATAACAGGTATGGCAGCTATAAATGCAAAGACCATGCTTAGAAAAGAGACCCAATTTTGCTTAAGCCATTCAAGAGGGCTGTGATTTTGTACATATGCTTTTCCAGCATCTGTGATGTGATATGAGGTATATGACTTATGCTGTCCATCAAGATATCCTAAAAAATCCTTCGAGATAAGTTCGTTATTTTCAAGGATAGAGATATCTTCTGTGGATAGTTTAGTAAGCTCTTCATTTGTTATAGAGATATTTTTGTAAAGCCTTAAGCGTTTTGAAAGCGGATTTAGAAATGGTCATATATATTCTCCTTAATGTACTCGGCCTGGCGGGGCCTGTAAGTACAGTATAAGGCGAGAGAGTAGGTTGAACAAGCAAATCATCAAGTAAGGGGAGATTAACAGGTACAAACCCTGTTGCATAAAATTTACTAAGAGAAAGGTGGTGGGCAAAATAATGAGCGAACTTAAGATTCGTAACTTCATCTCAATCAATGGGGCGCCGGAAGTTTTATTCGATTCTCTTCCAAAAGAGAAACAGAAAGAGATCGCGGAGAAGCTGCAGGAGAATGCGATGATCCCTATGGGGTTTAGGAGGGTCAAGAAGGATTCCGCCTAATGGCGGGAGCTATGGACAAGCTTTGGATAAAATGTAAGGAGGTGAAACCCATGGACGAATTAAAGTTTACTCCCATTGGGGAGCCGTATCTGACGCCCAGGCAGAGACTGGAACAGTACATACAGCAGCTGGAGTGGGTGGTGGTGGCGCTATCTGCCCTGTGTATCGGGCTGGCTG
>CATOJE010000072.1 GCA_951800145.1 uncultured Lachnospiraceae bacterium
CGCGACTCAATTAAATAGCAATATCCATGAAGATACAAACTGAAGGGAGCCCTAAAAGCCACCCCTCTACTTCGGCCGCACAGTCAGCCTCTTGATGTGGCCATCCTCCGAGAGCTGCTGAAGGGTAACAATGGCCATAATATTGTACCCGCCAAAGGAAGCGATAAATTCCGCGTGCCGGTCATCCAGCACAGCGGCGCCCATGATGGAATACTGGCGGAAGAGGAATTTGTTACGGAAGAACATGGATATGGCTTCTTTTCCATAGAGATGGTATTCATGCTGGGCAGTTCCATTGGCGCAGTAGTCACAGTAATGTCCGTCCGGGGTGAAGAGAGCGCCCAGAGCGGTAAAATCTTTATTTTCAATCACTTCAAGGAATTGTTCGATGGGTTTCATACTTGTCCTCCTGATAATCTTTTATAATCGGATAAATCTCCCTTTTAATATACTTTTTCCGTGTTTAACAGGGCGTCGGTGCCCCCGTCCACAAACATCACATTCCCGTTTACCCCTCTGGCATCCTCGGAGGACAGGAAAACGATAACAGAAGCGATCTCCTCTGGCTCCATTAAGGTTTCCCTGCCGTATTTGGTGGGAATGGGCAGGGCGTTTAGTGCGGATTTCGCATTGGAGGACATGGTGGCTGTCATGGCCGTGTTTACATTTCCCGGCGCCACTGCATTGATGCGGACGCCATTGGCTGCATAGGTGGCGGAGTGGCGGCGCATCCATCGGGCTACGGCATATTTCGTCGCCACGTAGATGCTGTTTCCCACACTCAGGTTTGTCCCGTCCATCCGCGACACCAGGTTCAGGATGCGCTGCTCGTCATCGTTATTGTTATTCAGCAGGTCGGCGATGTCCATTCTGGCGGCGCCCTGGGAGATGGTGTTGGAGGTGGTCACCACGCAGGTGCCGCCTTTTTTCTTCAGCAGATCGTAGACGCCTTTTACGATGGAGATGGTGCCGAAGAAATTCAGAGAGATGATCAGCCCCAGATTCCCGCAGGCTCCGGAAACGCCGGCGCTGCAGATTAAGCCGTCCAGCCCCTCCGGATGCATTTGGTGGAGCGCGTCGATGGCTGTCTGGCGGCCCTCCGGGGTGGCCAGATTGGCCTGGATATCACATTTTTTTAAGTCGATGTTTACCACCTGATGTCCGTTCTTTTTTAAAAGCTCCACTGTTTTTGCCCCGATTCCGCTGGAGCCTCCGGTAATTGCATATACGCCCATAGTGAATATCCTCCTCTTTACAAACTTGATAGTTATGATTATAATCGAATCTGATATTAAAGAAATGACCAAATTAAAACAAAATGAGGATACCAGATGATGCTTCGATATGATTTTGAGAAGAGAGGGGATAAGACGCTCTACGAGTATTTATATCAGTGCTTAAAGGGGGATATTTTAAATGGACGGCTGCCGGCGCGGACCAGACTTCCCTCGAAACGGGAGCTGGCAAGGGATAATGGGATCAGCCAGCGGACGGTGGTGAATGCCTATGACCAGCTTTTGGTAGAGGGGTATCTGATCTCCAGGGAGAGGCAGGGGTATTTTGTGGCAGATGTGGAGGCGGTTTTGGAATATCATCCTCAGAGGGCGGAGTATTCTCCGATCTATGTGGAGGAGGATTGGTTTGCGGATTTTACTACCAATCATGTGGTCTATGAACAGTTTCCCTTTTCTGTCTGGAAAAAGGTGATGCGGGAGACTCTGACAGAATACCATAAGGAGCTGGTGGAGCGGGCGCATTTTTTAGGGGTCCGGGCGCTGCGGGAGGCGATTGCAGAGTATCTGTACCGCTCCCGGGGGATGGAGGTGTCGCCGGAATGCATGGTTGTGGGCGCCAGCATTGAATACTTATACGGACGGCTGGTGAAGATTCTTCCGGCAGAGGGGGTTTACGGGGTGGAAAATCCCGGATACCGCAAGATTCCTGGGATTTATAAGGAATATGGCCTGGACTGGAGGCCGGTGGATATGGATGAGCAGGGAATCTGCATGGAAAGCTTAAGGAATTCCGGAGCCAGCGTGATCCATGTATCTCCGGAGCATCATTATCCTCTGGGCACTGTGATGTCTGCGGCCAGGAGGCAGGAGCTTTTGGCCTGGGCGGCCCAGGTGCCGGAGCGCTATATCATCGAGGATGATTATGACTGTGAATTCCGCTACCATACCCGGCCGATTTCACCCCTTCAGGGCATGGACCGCCATCATCGGGTGATTTATATGAATACTTTTAGCAAAACTCTGGCGCCCTCCATCCGGATTAGCTATATGATCCTTCCGGAAAAGCTGATGGCGCGTTTCGTCAGCGAGGCAAACTTTTATTCCAATACCTCCTCCAGCTGTGAGCAGTATGCCTTGGCAAAATTTATCCGGGAGGGGTATTTTGAGCGGCATTTGAGCCGGATGCGGAAGTATTACCAGACCCAGGGGGAGCTGCTGATCCGGATGCTGAAGCAGTCTGCGCTGCTTCCTGCGATTTCCATATCCGGAGGGAAAAGCGGGACCCACCTGCTGGTGAAGGTGGATACCTCCCTGACCGATACCCAGATCAAATGGGAGGCCAGGCAGCAGGGCATGAACATTTCCTGCCTGTCGGAATTCTGTGTTGAGAAAAAGGAGGAGTACCAGCACATTTTGGTGCTCAACTACTCGGAGATGGAGGAAAAGGGAATCCGGGAGGCAGTGAGGCGGCTGGGGAATGTTTTTGTTCAGTGGTGAAGGCGGTCGGGGAATGTTTTTGTTCAGTGGTGAAGGCGGTCGGGGAATGTTTTTGTTCAGTGGTGAGGCCGGTCGGGGAATGTTTTCATTCAGTGGTGAGGTGAGGGCAGAGCGGAAATTATCCCCATACCGGCTGGCTTCGGGCCCCAAGGAAGCCGGCCTTTGAGACGGCCAGGTCGATGAAATATCTGCCGGATTTGCGGGGCGGGTTCCTGTGGTGGTAAAGCAGGCAGCTTTCCCAGGTGGGATTGGCCGCCAGGCGGAACCAGCGGATGTCCTGGTAAAGCCTGGCCTGGGATTCCGGAAGGATGGTCAGGCAGATCCCGCCCCGGACCATCAGGGCCGCCACATGGTTCATCCGTGATTCGAACATCACGTGAGGCTTGTAGCCGGCTTCCGCAAAGCAGGGGTCGATGGCCTGGCGCATGGTGGAGCCGGAGAACATCAGGGAGAATGGCTCCTCCTTGCACAGGTACAGATCCATCTCCGGATAGTCTCCGTCCAGGGTTGGCTGATACATGGCGGCAAGGGGGTGGGTGATGGGAACACCCAGGAGAAAGCGCTCCCGGGCCAGGTGGACATATTCCAGCTCCGGCACCTCCCTCCGGGTAATCATAGCCATACCGATATCCAGCCTTTTCTGGAGCAGCATCTCATACTGATCATAAACCTTGTGATCCTCCAGCTTAAAGGAGACCCGGGGATATTTTTCGTGGAAAATGGGGAATACCGCGCAGAACAGCTGGGTTCCCTGCTCCATGGCCAGATTCAGGCGGATCTCGCCGGTGCTGCTGTCAAGGACATCCTGGAGCTGGGCGTGCATGCACTCCTCCTGGCTGATGGCCTCCCTGGCATAGGCGGCCACGATTTCACCGGCTTCGGTGATTTGCAGGTGATGGGTATCCCGCTCAAAGAGAGTCACGCCCAGCTCCTTTTCCATGCGCATAAGCTGCTGGTTTAACCCGGACTGTGAGATGTAAAGCTGCTCGGCTGCCTTGGAAATGCTGCCGCATTTTGCGATGGCGAGTATGTATTTGTACTGTCTTGTGGTCATGGCAGATTCCTTTGCCGCGGTTTGGCCTTTGCCGCACACCGCAGCTTTTCCTTTCTGTTGGAGCATAGTTAATGGTTCTTTGACAAAACTTCATGGGCCCGGCAAGGATGCACTACGCAGAAACGGTTGTCAGGCGTTTATGGTAATATTGTACAATATCTGCCCTGTTTTTGAAAGGGAAAAAGAAGAAAAACTTCTAACAAAAATAAAATACTCATTCTTCAGCTTAGCACAAATTCATGCTATGATCCTTCCAGTACCATATTTCATAATTAAATTTATACATAGGAGGGATTTATCATGGTAGGTATTTTGGGGCTGATCATTGCCATTGCATGTGTGATCGCGATGATCTGGAAAAACTGGCACATGGCCATCGTCTCGCTGGCCGGTGCATTCATTGTGATTCTTTTTAACGGGATGGCTCCGGTGGAGACCCTGACGGAAAAGTTTATGACAGGGATGTCAGGCTTTGCGGGAAGCTGGTTTCTGCTGTTTATGCTGGGCGCCATTTTCGGAAAGGTTATGGGAGACAGCGGCGCTTCCGTGGGCATCGCCAACCGGATGCTGAAGCTTTTGGGAGAAAAGTCGGTGGTGCTGGTTGTGATGCTCACCGGCCTGGTGCTTTCCTACGGCGGGATCGGAACCTTTATCATCGCCTTTTCCCTGTACCCCATTGCAGTTGCTCTGTTTCAGAAGGCGGATATCCCGAAGAAGCTGATTGTGGCCACCATCATGGTATGTCCGGTGACCGTGTGTATGGCTATGCTCCCCGGCTCCCCGTCCACCCAGAACCTGATTCCAACCGATTATTTTGGCACCACAGCCTATGCGGGGGCGGTGATCGGCATTATCTGCTCTGTGGTTATGTTTGTGTCCGCCTATCTGTTCCTGAACTGGCAGATTAAGAAGGCAAAGGCAAAGGGAGAGCATTTTGCGGCCAGCCCGGGGGAGGACATTATGGACCTGAGTGCGGTAGATCAGGGTAAGACGCCCTCCACAGGAGCCTGCTTTGCCCCCATTCTTGTGCTGCTGGTGCTGATGTTCGGAATCCAGTCCCTGACCTCGATTCCCTCTTCCTATGCGGTGTCTCTTGCTATGGCCTGTGCCATTGTGGTGGGCTGCGTCCTTTACCGCACCCGTCTGAATGTGAAGGATGTGGTTTCTAATGGCGCCTCCGGCGGACTGGGATCCCTGATCGCCACATCCTCCATTATGGGATTTGGCGCGGTGGTTTCCGCGTCCCCTGCTTACACAAGCATTACCGGCGCTCTGGTGAATATGAATGCAAATCCTCTGGTAACCGCTCTGATTTCCATTAATGTAATTGCGGCTATCACAGGCTCTTCCGCAGGCGGCCTGAATATTTTCCTGGGCTCTATGGGGGAGTATCTGGCAGCCTCCGGGCTTAACACAGCGATGCTTCACCGGGTTGTATGTATCGCCTCCTCTGGCTTTGACGCCATGCCTCATGCCTCCGGAATGGTGGTTTGCAACCAGATTGCGAAAACCTCCCAGAAGGATACATACAAATATGTGTTTATCTGCTGTGCAATTATGCCCTTCTGCTGCGCAATTTTAGCCAGCATTCTGGGCACCATTGGAATTGTCTGAGAAGGATAAGAAAAAATCATTGTCGGGAAACCGATGATTTCTATGAGGAGCTTATTTATGAAAGCAGATTATATCATTCATGGAGGCTGGGTTATGGATCCAGCCTCCGGGACCGATGAGAGAAAAGACATTTTTATCCGGAATATGCGGATTCTGGATCCAGGCTCCCAGCCGGTGGAGTGCAGCCGGGATCGGGTGATCGATGCTTCCGGCATGATCGTGACGCCGGGGCTTATTGATTTCCACACCCATTTGTTTTATGGGGGCAGCTCCATCTGTATCCATCCGGATATGATGATCGCCCAGGGGACCACCGCGGCTGTGGATGCCGGCAGTGCGGGAACCTCTAACTATGAAGCCTTTTACCAGTCGGTTATCACCAGCTCCCTGGTGAGGGTGAAAGGGTTTTTAACGGTGTACGGCGGAGGGCAGCTGGATCCGAAGCTGTGCGAGGATTTTAACCCTGCTTTATATAATGTAGATAAAATGGAGCGGGTGATTGAAGCGAACCGGGAAAATATCCTGGGGCTTAAGCTCCGCCTCTCTAAAGGTGTGGTGCCGGAGGAAACCGGGGCGGATTATCTGAGGGCCGCGGTGAAGCTGGCAAAGGAGCTTAACGAGCGTCTGGGCACCAGCCTCCGGGTCTGCGTACATACTACCAATTCGCCGGTGACAGCAGGGGAGCTGGCGGACTGCCTGGGGCCAGGGGACATTTTCTGCCATTGCTATCAGGGCGCAGGCAATCCCATCTGCCGGGAGGATGGCGCCATGGATCCCGGGATTCTGGCTGCCAGGGAGCGGGGTGTTATCTTCGACGCGGCTAATGGCAAGGGCAATTTCGGCCTTCAGGCGGCGCGCCGGGCCCTGGCTGCCGGATTTGAACCGGATGTTATATCCACGGATCTGACGGTAGATAAGTTTAATATGCCGCCTTATGCTAAGAGCCTTCCCCTGGTGATCTCCAAGTATCTGGCCCTGGGCATGGACCTTATGGCCATCCTGGAGAAGGTGACGGCGAATCCGGCGCGGCTGATGGGAATGGAGGGCCAGATCGGCACCCTGGCGCCGGGGGCGCTGGCAGATATTGCTATCTTCCAGAGGAAGGAAAAGCATTATATCCAGAAGGATTTCTGCGATGAGGAGCTGGAGTGCAGTGAGATCCTGGTTCCCCAGATGACGATGATCGCTGGTGAGATTCAGTATTGCCAGCCGGAGTTTTACTTGTAGAACCCCTCAAAAACATGAAGAAGCAGTCCGTATCTTCCCAGCTGTGAGGCAGGGAGGTGCGGACTGCGTTTTTTTATAGCGTATCTGCGGAGGCTGTGCTAGAATAGGCCTTATACTAAGCTTCAAGCTTACAAGAAGAGGAGATTCAAGCTATGGGATATATCTATTTACTCTGCATTGCCCTTATGTTCAGCTTCGGCGGAACCTATGTGAAGCTGATCCGGCCTTATTTCGGCCCGGAATATATTACCTTTTTCCGCTTTGCTGTAGGTGTCTGTTTTCTGCTTCTGCTCCGGCGCCTTCGCCAGGGGGAGGTGAAAAACAGCCCCAAATCAGGCAAGGGGACCAGGTCCTTCATGGGCTGGATCCTATTTGGCGCTGTGGCCAAGTGGCTGGCCTACCTTCTGGAAAACTATGCTCTGTCTCAGGGCCCTTCCTATGGAAATATCGTGCTGCAGCCGGTTCAGACAGTGACCCTGACGCTCTTTGGAGTGTTCCTTCTCAAGGAAGCCTTGTCTTTGAAAAAACGGCTGTGTATCCTTTTGTGCGCTGCCGGCGTGCTGCTGATCTCCTGGAATGGGCGGTCGCTGGATGATTTTTTCCAGGATAATGCACTGGTGACTCTTATCTTTGTCTGCTCAGGAATCTGCGGGGCTGCCCACATGCTGGCTCAGAGGATGCTGATCCATGAGATGAATAGCATCGACAGCAATCTGATTATATTTACGATATCCGGCGTGCTGGCTGCCATTCCTTTGGTGCCAAAGACGCTGGGCGGTGCTCTGGCCGGTGTCCGGCCGAGCCCTCTCTGCATCCTGGCCGTGATTCTCTTCGGCATGTCCACTGGGATCGGCTACTACCTGAATGCGAAGGCCATTCCTTTGGTGCCCTTTTACATGGTGGGCACCATCCAGAACACTATGGTGATCTTTGCCATTCTCTGGGGAGCTCTCTTTTTCCATGAGGCCATTACTATTTATGTGATCGGAGGGACGGCCCTTTTTCTGGCGGGGTTACTTGGGCTGCAGCTACATAAAAGTAAAGCATCAGCTCAATCAAAATCGTGAAAATTTTGACTGTAGCATTTGCAAAATCCGGTAAAATATAGTAAAATGTAATATAAGAAATGAAATAAAAATGGAATCAGAAAAAGGAGAGGTTTTGTATGATCAGCAGAAGAAATTACAGGGGAAGGATGGCAGCTTTGGGTGCTGCCGTGGTTTTGGCGTCGGTGATGATGGCATCTCCGGCATTGGCCCACGGGCATGGCCATGGCCATCACAGGCGGTCCGGCGATTATTATCAGAGCCAGACCACAGAGAATCAGGCTGGGGCAGGAAATCAGGCGGCAGGCTCCGGGAATCAGGCAGCGGGAAGCCAGGCGGCAGGCTCCGGGAATCAGGTAGCGGGAAGCCAGGCGGCAGGCTCCGGGAATCAGGTAGCGGGAAGCCAGGCGGCAGGCTCTGAAACCCAGGCAGCACTCCAGTGTCCGGTATGCACCTTTGATGGCTGCGTGGAGGCCGGGCGGCACTGGCATGACGATGTGGAGTACTGCGGCTACCACCACACCAGCGGGTATTGTGACAATTCCTGCATCAATGACTGCGGGTATGCGGCTAATGGATCCTGCACCGTAGGGCCGGGCTGTCATCACGGCGCCTGGTAAATTTTGAGAATTGTGCGATTGCTTTTGGAAGATTTGCATAAGATGTCTTTGAAAAGGTAAGGTATTGTAAAGATTGTGTTGTCAAATTGATTAAAATTGAAAAAAGTGACGAAAAAGCTGTTATTTTTTGGCAGTTTATGGTATAATCTGGACTATGGATTTTAATTTTATTTAACCACTATAAAGAAACTAGGGGGCAATATTATGGCAAAAGAGATGATTGCAATGCTTCTTGCCGGCGGACAGGGCTCACGCTTATACGCTTTGACCCAGAAGCTGGCAAAACCTGCCGTTCCATTTGGCGGGAAATACCGTATTATCGATTTTCCGCTTTCGAACTGTGTAAATTCCGGGATTGATACGGTAGGGATCCTTACCCAGTACCAGCCATTGGTGCTGAATGAGTACATTGGAAACGGGCAGCCCTGGGATCTGGATCGCCTGTATGGCGGGGTTCATGTGCTTCCTCCCTATCAGCAGGCTTCCGGCTCTGACTGGTACAAGGGAACTGCCAATGCGATTTATCAGAATATTTCTTTTATTGAGCGCTACAATCCCCAGTATGTTATCATTCTTTCCGGCGACCAGATCTGCAAGCAGGATTACAGCGATTTTCTTCGGTTCCACAAGGAGAAGGGCGCGGAATTCAGCGTGGCAGTTATGGAGGTGCCCTGGGATGAGGCTTCCCGCTTTGGCCTGATGGTGGCAGATGAGAATGATAAGATTACTGAATTCCAGGAGAAGCCGAAGAATCCCAAATCTAATCTGGCATCCATGGGAATTTACATATTCAACTGGGATATCTTAAGAAAATATTTAGTTGAGGATGAGCAGGATCCTAACTCAGAGAATGACTTTGGCAATAACATCATTCCAAATCTTCTCCGGGACGGGCGGAATATGTACGCATACCATTTTGACGGATACTGGAAGGATGTAGGAACCATCTCCTCTCTGTGGGAGGCGAACATGGAGGTTCTGGATCCAGAGCACAGCGGGATTAACCTGTTTGATGAGAACTGGAAGATCTACAGCCGCAACAGCGGTATGACCGGACATCGGATCAGTGCGGATGCCGTGGTGGAGGATTCCATGATTACCGATGGATGCCGCATAGCCGGTGAGGTAAAGCATTCTATTCTGTTTGCCGGCGTTCAGGTGGAGACTGGCGCTGTGGTAGAGGATGCTGTGGTAATGGGCGGCACGGTGATTAAGGCCGGAGCCGTGGTAAAGCATTGTATCGTAGCGGAGAACGCGGTGATCGGCGAGAATGCGGTGGTAGGGGCTATGCCCACAGAGACAGAAAAAGGCGTTGCTACCGTAGGACCTGGCGTCTATGTAGGCGAGGGTGCAAAGATTGGCCCGAATGCCATGGTTTATAATAATGTAAAGGGTGGTGAGGTACAATGATTAATTCAAACGTAAATGCACTGGGAATCATTTTCCCCAACAGCTACGATAATCTGGTTCCGGAGCTGGTTACAGAGCGTCTGATGGCTTCCATCCCCTTTGCAGGCCGTTACCGCATGGTTGATTTCATCCTTTCCAGCATGGTGAACTGCGGAATTGACAATATTTCTCTGATTGTACGGAAGAATTATCATTCCCTTATGGATCATTTAGGCTCTGGCCGGGAGTGGGATCTGACCCGGAAGAATGGGGGATTAAATATCGTACCTCCCTTTGCAGAGAAGTCGGTGAAGGTGTACGACGGACGTGTGGAGGCCCTTGCCAGCATTTTAACCTTCTTAAAATCCCAGAAGGAAAAGTATGTGGTGATGACCGATACCAATATCGCAGTTAATTTTGATTTTAATGCATTTATTGAAGCACATATTGAAAGCGGCGCCGATGTGACCATGGTTTACGCGGAGCAGGAGATTCCAAAGGCATTGATCGAGGTTCCCACGGAAAGCCGTGATATGTATTATACGCTGGACTTAGATGGGGAGCGGGTGAAGCGGATCCGGATTAACAGCAAAGATGCCGGGGTGAAGAACCTGGGAATGAATATCTTTGTGCTGGAGCGGGAGCTTCTTATCGACCAGATCGGCACAGCCTATGTTCACGGGAATATCTACTTTGAGAGAGATGTGCTGGCCCATCAGCTGGATAAGCTGAATGTCCACGCCTTTAAGTATGATGGCTATTTTGCCAGAATCAGCGGCATGAAGAGCTACTTCGATGAGAACATGAAGCTGCTGGATGATGAGAATCTGGATGGCCTCTTTGCCAAGAGCCCCATCTATACCAAGATTCGTGATGATAATCCTACCCGTTACATAGCAGGCGCCAAGGCGAAGAATACCATGACCGCAGACGGCTGCGTGATCGAGGGCGAGGTGGAGAACAGCATCCTGTTCCGTGGCGTCCGGGTAGGCAAGGGCGCTAAGGTGAAGAACTGTGTTCTGATGCAGGATACGGTGATCGAGGATGGAGCCGATGTAGAGTATGTGATCACAGATAAGAAGGTAACCATTACCGCTGGGAAAGAGGTAAAGGGAACCAACAGCTATCAGGTATTTGTGGCGAAGAATAAAGTGGTTTAAAGCAGGATAGAAGAAAAAACGTAAAGAATAAGCATAAAAGAAGCTTCCGGGATCTGGAAGCTTCTTTTGTATCGCGGCTTGAGAGCTGCCGGCCACAGCCCGGCAGAGCGTGAGCGGCGGGCCGAGGGAGGCAGGCCGGGAGAGGCGGGAAGGAGCAGACATGGACAGGGACAGGAAAAGGGCGGCAAGGCGGTTCCAGCCATGGTTTTTAGGAGTTGTGCTGGCTGCTCTGATGACATTTGCCGGCTGTGGCCTGGCAGAGGGAAGATATGGGGCCAGGGAGGCGGCAGCTGGGGCGGAGCTGGTTTCTGAGCCGGGAGAGGGGGCAGAAGCGGCAGGCGCTGTGCCGGGGGAGAGGCCAGAAGCGGCCGAGACAGAGCAGGAGCCGGATTTGGCAGGGGAAAAGGCAGCGGCAGGCTTTCCGCCGGAAGAGGACGCCGAAAAACCAGACCGTCAGAAGCCGGGCCCGGAGGGCGGAAGGCGCCAGCAGCGGGCCGGGGCAGTGGGAGAGGCAGATAATCAGGGAGATACCTGGTTTAACCGGCAGATCCAGGCGGTGTTAGCCCAGGCGGAGGAAGAGCTTGGGATGAAGACACAGTATCTGAAGTCAGAAAGCTCTGAGGACTATAAGACGAATATCCAACAGCTGGCAGAAGAGAAGTACGGGCTGATTCTGGTGTCTGGGAGGGCCATGGCAGAAGAGGCCAGGGAGATAGCCGAAGCTTATCCCAATGTCCGAATTGTGTTTGTGGAGGATCGGGAGAATGGAGACCTGGAAAATGGAGTCTGTCTCCGGTTTGACCAGCTGGAAGCCGCCTATCTGGCTGGCGTAGCTGCCGGGATGATCACAAGGACTGGGCGTGTGGGCCTGGTTTTGGATGAAACCGGAGACCGGGCAGCCGGATATGGATACTGCGCCGGTGTCCTGGACGGGAATCCGGATGGGGTTATCATCCCCTTTTGGGAAAATCCCTATGGGGATGCCAGGGAGGAGAAAAAGGCAGCAGCTTCCCTGGCCGGGCAGCAGGTGGATGTGGTTTTCTTTGATGCGGGGAGGAAGGCGGCCGGAATGCTGGATGCCTGCTGGAATTTGGGCCTCCAGGTGATAGCCGGATCCGGGGATATAGGGAGAGAGCAGGAGGAGCGCTGCCTGGCTTTGACTGTAAATCAGATCCAGGCAGAGGCATTTGATAAAGTAAAGGCATATGCCTTAGGAGACTGGGAGCATGGGGTCGCTGCCCTGGGTCTCTATAATGGAGGGGTGGAGTTCCAGATGAATGAAGGCCTGCTGCCGGAGGCGGTGAGGACAGCGGTTTTGACCGTAGAAGAAAAGCTGAAGGCCGGTGAGATCATGGTTCCAGATACAAAGGAAGCCTTTGAAGCCGCTTATGGGGAGCGGGATATTTTATCTGCATCGGACAAAAAATAATCGCATAAATCTGAGCACAGCACGACAGGACGTGAACTATAACGTTTTCGAGCGTGCTCATGATGAGAAAAGGAGGAAAGGATGAGCGACAGAGAATTAATTCGTGAGGCCATTCAGGCCAGGGCATACTCCTACAGCCCGTATTCCAGGTTTCAGGTGGGTGCGGCACTGCTGGGAAGTGACGGAAGGATTTATACCGGATGCAATATCGAGTCAGCCTCCTATGGGGCGACAAACTGCGCGGAGCGGACCGCCTTTTATAAGGCGGTGAGCCAGGGGATCCGATCCTTCCAGGCCATCGCTATCGTCGGGGGAAAGGAGGGGGAGGATTTGGAGCTCTGCCCGCCCTGCGGGATATGCCGGCAGGTGATGATGGAATTTTGCAGTCCTGACTCCTTCCGGATCCTTCTGGCAAAATCGGAGGAGGATTATGAGGAGTTTTCCTTAAAGGAGCTGCTGCCTCTGGGATTTGGGCCGGGGAATCTTAAGTGAAGCCTTAGCTGTCAAAAAACGCCAGCGGTTGAAGAGCTGGCGTTTTTCCTTATTTGATTTTCTATTCTCCAACAGTTACTATCTTTGCGTGCTGAAATGCAGCTTCCGATAATTCTTGTCCGATACCTGGAAGATCCGGCACTTCATATTTGCCATTAACCGGCTGATAATCATAAATACAAATTTCCTTGTTGTACGGGCTCAATGCATAGGTATGGTGCTCGTGAATGACAAAGTTGGGAATGACCGCCTCGATCTGCAGAGCAGCAGCAGTAGAAATCGGGCTTCCGCAGGCATGCACCTGAACCCCCACATCATAAGTATATGCCATATCGCATACCTTCTTTACTTCCGTGATTCCTCCACAGGTTCCGATATCCGGCTGAATCACCTGGATCGCATTTTCCTTAAAATAATCCGTGTACTGCCATCTGGTATAGATCCGCTCTCCATTGGCGATGGCGAGCCCTGTGGTGTCATGGACAAATTTGCTCAGCTGGGGCGTCGGCGTGGTAGGCTCTTCGAAATAGAAGATATCATACTTCTTCGCCATAAGGCCGATCTGAGTCGAGGACTGGGCATCGGTAAAGGAATGATTTTCTAGTATAATATCCACATCCGGACCGATCGCCTCGCGGACAGCCTTCAGCCTTGCTTCATACATGTGAAGATACTCTTTATTTAGTAATCCCAAGCGGTCGGTATCCGTATAATTCCCCTCATCCGGCTTAAAGGTGAAGAAATCAATTTTAATACAGTCATAGCCGTCGGCAACCGCACGTTTTGCCTCCCTGGCATAATCCTCCGGGGTTCTCTGGGGGATGATATCCGGGCCCCATCCGAACTGAAGCTGGCTGGCATAGGTTCTGAGCTGAGGACGCCGTTTTCCGCCCAATAGCTGATAAACCGGCGCATGGTAATACTTTCCTTTGATATCCCATAAAGCAATATCGATGGCAGAAATGCCGGCAAAGATAACCGGCCCTCCATTTTGCCCCCAGAAGGTACTGCGATAAAGCTTATCCCAGATAATCTCATGATCAAGAGGGTTCATACCGATAATCAACTTGGCAAAATTCTGTACAATCCCAAAAGCAGCATCCTGCGCTTCTCCATAGGCCAAGGCGGCCTCTCCATCACCGTAGATTCCCTCATCCGTATAAATTCTGCAGACCGTTGGTCTCCAATGTCCTTTTTTTAACTGGGTCTGAACCTGTAAAATATCTACTTTAGTTATCCTCATCTCTAAAATCCTCCTTTTATTTTTCTTGTAGTTTTTCTTTTTTTATCAGCTTATAAATCGAAATCGGGCCGCAGATAAAGAACGGCAAAAACCAAATCGGGAGCCGACAGGTTGAGTTAATGGTATTTACCGTATCAAGAATCCCATCCAGGCCCAGCGTGGACAGCAGGGAGGCGCCGAATAGAAATAATACGGTCACACATGCCCGGCAGAGGGAATCCTTTTTCAGCCACCGGATCAGTACAGGTGTATATCTTGCCTGAGCTCCGGCTAAGGCAGAACCGGCAGTCGTAATATAAGCCAGCATTAATACGAAATTATAGGCAATGGTCAGAACGGCTCCCGGCATCCCACCGAACTGGCTGACAATCCCATAAATCGGGATGCTGGATTCCCCGATCTCAGGGTAATATGCCATCAGTGCAAGATAACATGCCAGCATAGCACATCCATTCATTAAAAATCCGGAAGCCGTAAAAGCGACACTTGTCTTTCTGCTCTCAAATTTTCCTGCAAGAACGCTTAATGCCTGAAAAAAAGAACATTGAGTAATGGCATAGACAAAGCACCTTCTTATAAATGCAGAAAAGGTAATTTCCTTCACTGGCGCAGCTGAAGTGATGGAGCGGATCATATGCTCTGGATTCGAGCAGATTGCCACAAAGCAGATAATGAAAAAAATGAGAATTAGCGGCACCCCAAATTTCCCAAGGCGTTCCAGTATTCCTTTTCCAAGACTTAGCAATAATGCCATACCGATGATAAAAGCAGCACACCCCACCCAATAAGGAAGCCCGAATACAGACTGCAAAAGAGAGCCTGTCCCTGCGGTACAGGAAGCCGATACCGTAATCGATGCCATAAAAATCAAAATGTCCCATAAAAACAGCGCGATTTTATTCACTACAGGATGATCGTAATAAATCGTCACCATATCCCGATAGTTGGATGCTTTTTTTAATCGGGCATACTCAGCAGCAATGAACATAAAACTGGCATTTAAAAGCCAGATAATCAGAGGCGCCAGCATCCCTCTTTTTCCATACTGGACGGCGTACAGCCAGACCTGTCTGCCGGATGCAAAACCAGCGCCGCAATGATACCCGAACCAAATCAATGCTGCAGTTAAAAAAATCGGCAGTCCCTTCCTCGTTTTATCCAATTCCTTTCTCCTCTCTGCAAAGAGCCTGGCCAAAGCCCCCGCGTTTGTTTGCAAATGCTTAATTAAGATTTGATATTGCCATTATAACTGCCAACCCGGTATCTGAAAATTACATTTTTGTCAAAAAGTTATTAGATTGTAATAAAACAATTTATCTGCTATACTAAATGTAATAAAAAGCAGAGGAGAATGCAGATGGAGTTATTGCAATTACGGTATTTTTGTGCCTTGGCAGAAAGTCAGCATCTCAGCAGTACAGCAAAAAAACTGATGATTTCCCCGCCGTCTCTTAGCATTACCATAGCCCGGCTGGAGAAGGAATTAGGCCTGCCTTTATTTGACCGTGTTAAAAGGAATATCCGGTTAAATGACAATGGAAGGCTCTTTTATGAGCATGTAAAGCAATCTCTGGAGATTCTGGATCAGGGAATAGGGGAGATCGATCAGATTTGCCATCAGCTGGAAAATACAGTAAAAATTGCCTTGACCAGCCCGATGATATGGAATGATTTTTTTATGGAATTTCAAGCGAGCTATCCAGAGATTAAGCTGGAAACGGCTGTTGTGACCCTGGAAGAGCTGAATCGCGAAGATTTTTCCTATGACTTTTTTATGGGAAATGGGTGGGATATTACTTCCGGCGGCTGGATCATACGACGGATCGGGAGATTTGAACAAAGTCTGGTCTTGGTATCGAAAAAGCATCCTCTGGCGTTCCGGAAGGTGATATCTGTAGAGGAATTGAAAGAAGAAACTTTTATTACCTTGGGGGAGACGAATCCTACCACCGATAATTTTGTGCTGAAATTATGTGAATCCTATGGCTTTCATCCCAAAAGTATGTTAAAAGCCAATTATTTCACCCGCATCAGCCATCTGAAAAATAATGACGGGGTAGTTCTGATTTCTGATTTGGGTTTGTCAAAAAATTTTATTGATGATGGAAGTATACACAAAATCAAAGTGAGGGATTCCAGGCTTCGCCGGTATCAGACGATTTCCTGGAAAGAGAATGGGAGACATTCCTCAGCCTCGAAAAAATTCTTATCCACAGTTTTAGCGTATTATCCGCCGCAGGATGGATAGGATTTAAGAATATGGCTGCCAGGGGGCAGCGCCTTAGCGAAAGAAGAGCCCGGCAAGTCGGACTCTTCTTTCGCAAGTGTTCTATCAATCTTCCATAGTGGGTGCATTTCTCCCATCGCTGATGGGGGCCTGTGGCACATAGCCGGGGCCGAAGTAAGGATTCACTACCGGATCCCCTGGGCCAGCGGGATCGGTTTCTCCCAGGGAGGGGTCAATAATGGTGGAAATGCTGTCGTGGATGGTACAGTCTCCCGGGATTCCATACACCGAATCATCGGTGTCTCCGGTCTCATTCTGAGGCAGAGCCAGACAAACCTTGGTCTGCTTTAAGGGGCAGAAGGCAGTAGGCTTTTGGCCGGAGGCAGCGCAGACCGTGACCACGATATGCTTATCGCAGACCTCTGTGGGAACTGTGCCCCGGGCGAAATATTCGGTGTAGGTAGCATTGCCTCTGGGGTCATGGTCGCAGACTCCGTTTACTGCCAGCTTACCGGACTTCCTGCAGATCACTGCGGTCTCAATGCTCTCTGGCTGAGGGAAGCCGGGATCCGGAAGTCCCTCATGCACCCGTTCCATGATTTTCCGCCATACATCTTTGTGGAAGGAGGTGCTGGTAAGCTTTTGATTATTATCGCAGCCGCCCCAGACGCCGGCGGTGTAGTAGGGGGTAAAGCCCACAAACCAGATATCGTTATTCGCTGTGGTGGTGCCGCTCTTCCCGGCGCAGGACATATTGGACAAGGCGGCCCGGGTGCTGGTGGAATTTACGCTGACCCCGGGACGGGCGAACTTCCGGTTGCTCTGCATAGAGGCGGACATGGCGTCCGTCAGCAGGAAGGCAGTGGAATCCTTTAGGGCCCGGTGGCGGTAGGTCTCCGGCGATATCTGGATGAGTACCTTGCCGTTATGATCCTCGATGCTGGTAAAAAACTGAGGCTTGTTGTAGGTTCCATTATTAGCAATGGCGGCAAAGGCGGAGGTCAGGTCGATATTAGTAACCCCCACGGTTAAGCCGCCCAAAGCAGTGGCTGCATTTAAGTCTGTGTTGGTCAGGGTGGTAATGCCCAGGTTTTTCGCGTATTCCACCCCCAGCTGAGGGGTGACGGTCTCCATCAGGCAGCGGACCGCCACGATATTCATAGAGTATATGATGCCGTCCCGGATACTGGAGTAGCCCAGATATCCCTGCTGCCCCCACCAGTTGCGGAAGGTTTTCTTGGTAACGGTGTAGGGCGCGTCATAGTAAACCGTCCCCAGGGTAGCGCCGCAGGCGTCCAGGGCCGGGGCAAAGGCAGACACCACCTTAAAGGCAGAGCCTGGCTGTCTGGGGGTATTGGTGGCGCGGTTTAAGGTGAGGCTGGCGGTCTTTTCCCCGCGGCCTCCGCAGATGGCCTTTACCTGTCCGGTGGCCTGGTCCATGATCACGAAGGACAGCTGAGGCTGGAGGATGTATTGGACATGCTCTGCCAGCACCGTGTCCCCCTCGCTCAGCAGGCTGGCTTTAAAACGCTCCACATCGGCCGCCGCCGCTTCCTGGGAGCTGTAGAGCCCGTCAAACTGGTCCTGAAGGATGGAATGGTGAAAATTTTCCAGATCCTTTTCTGAGAAATGCTCGGTGCTCCCGTCCGGGTGGGTTACTGAAAGCCGGTATTCCAGTGAATAATTGGCTGTGTCATAGTTCTCTGGATTATTTACCTCCTCATCCACGATGGCCTGGATCGTGGGATCCTGGGTGGTGTGGATGGAGAGGCCGCCTCCGTAAAGAAGATTATGTGCCTGAGTCTCAGTGTAGCTTAGCTGGGTAACCAGCGCTTCCATCACCTGCTCCACCAGCTCGTCTGTAAAGTAGCTGTAGGGGGAGGAGGTCTCCTGCGTCATCAGGTTCACATTCTGGATCCGGTCATATACATCGTCTGCCAGGGCCTCCTCCTGCTCTTCCTTGGTAATAAAGCCCTGCTCATACATATATTGGAGAATTACTTTCCGCTTCTCTTCATTCCTTTCCCGTCCGGAGATGGGATTGAGCTTGGCCGGGTTCTGGGTAATCCCTGCAATCACGGTGCATTCGGAAAGGGTCAGCTGGGAAACCTCCTTATTAAAATACCGCTTGGCAGCCACCTTGACTCCCAGGGTATTATTACCCAGATTAATGGTGTTTAAATAGTCGGTGATGATCCGCTGCTTCGCTGCTTCTGTGCTTCCGGTGGTCTGTGTCAGGGTCTGCTCCAGCTGCACGGCCAGGTACTGCTCCTGAAATTTCCGCTCTAATAGCGCGCCAAAGCTGCTTTCCCCGCCGCCTTCAAACACGTTATTTTTAATCAGCTGCTGGGTCAGGGTAGAGCCGCCGCCGGCGTAATCATCGGTGAGGACACCCACTGCAGCCCTGGCGATGGAGCGCAGGTCGATTCCATTGTGGGTCCAGAAGCGAGAATCCTCTATGGCTACAAAGGCGTCCAGTAAGTCCTGGGGAAGCTCCTCGAAGGTAGCAGCCTCCCGGTTTGAACCGGACATCACCAGGGTGTCGGTGAGATTTCCCTGGCTGTCATATACCTTCGTGGCAAAGCCTCTGGGGCCAAAGCTTAAAGGATCCACATCCGGAGCATTATCAATGATGCCCTTGATCACGCCTATTCCGATACTCATCCCGGTCAGCAGCAGAAATAACAGCAGGACGAAGAAAAACTTAAACAGATTCAAAAACAGGCGGCTGGTGTATTTTGGCCCACGGGAATGGGAGGTTTGAATCTTCTGCCGTGTGGCATCCATTCCGTAATTATAAGAACGCATAAAACCCTCCTTTTTGGCGTAATTACATGCCTTAAGGAGTAGTATACCAAATATTTCAAATCAATTCAATGAATTATGAAATTTGTAAGGGATGTGTAAAAAATGTGTTGCCGGGCACAGCCCCACAGGGGTGCGCCCAGCAACAAGAAATCCGATCATTATTTATAGGTCCAGCTTTAAATCCCCTTCCTTTATCCATCCTATGGCCCGCAGCATCTCTCCAAATACGGCTGTGAGCAGGGCGGGGAGGAGGAAGCATACAAACAGAATCCCAAGCCACATCTTCGTTCCGCCCCCCATGCTGGTGTAGATGCCGATAGGGCCTACCAGGCCACAGGTTCCCATGCCGGATCCGGCAGGGATATTCGTCAGCTGGAACATCATGGTGGCTAAGGGGCCGGTGACCATGGAGGCTAAGGTGGGGGCGATCCAGATCCGGGGATTTTTCACGATGTTTCCCATCTGCAGCATGGAGGTGCCAAGGCCCTGGGCCAGAAGGCCGCCCACACCATTTTCCCGGAAGGAGAGAACGGCAAAACCGATCATCTGGGCGCAGCAGCCGGCGGTAGCGGCTCCCCCTGCCAGCCCGTCGAGGGACAGGGCGATGCAGATGGCGGCGCTGGAGATGGGGAGGGTGAGAGCGATTCCCACTAAGGCTGATACTAAAATTCCCATAAAAAACGGCTGCATCTCTGTGGCCGTTTTTACCATCATTCCGAATCCATCCATGAATTTCGCCACGCCAGGTCCCACGAACTGGGCGATGAGCACACCGGAAATGATGGTGACGCCAGGGGTGACCAGGATGTCCACCCGGGTTTCCTTGGACACAAGCTTCCCTAATTCCGTGGCTATAACGGTAGCTACCAGAGCGCCTACCGGCCCTCCTAGGGCATTTCCTGCGATGCCCACGGTGGCAGCGGAAAACAGCACCAGCTGAGGCGCCTTTAAGGCGTAGGCGATGGCCACCCCCAGGGCGGCCCCGGTGGCGCTTTTGGCATAATCTGCAATTACCTGAAATGCTCCAATTCCTGATTTTTCGCCGATGGTGGCGAAGATTGTCCCGATCAACAAAGATGCAAACAAACCAAATGCCATGGCGCCCAATGCATCAATGAGGTAGGTCTGGACGGTGATGTTGACGTTCTTTTTCTTTAAGAACGCCTTGATTCCTGTCGGTTCCATTTTAAACTCTCCTTTATGTATTTGTGCACACATTTGACATGGGTTGCTTGTCAAAGCAGTTTGTGGTATTTTATCAGGTGGAGAGAAAATTGGCAAGTGTTTTTTCAAAATTTGTCAAAGATTGATAAATTGTTAACAATAAAAGCGCCGGAGGATGTTACATGGAGAAGAAGGCTTTGGGATGTGAAGGAGTGCAGTCCGGAGAAAGAGATTTGATACTGGAGGTTTGTGTGGATTCAGTGGAGTCAGCCTTGGCAGCGGTGAGAGGCGGGGCGGATCGGCTGGAGGTCTGCAGTAATCTGATTATCGGAGGAACTACGCCGGGGGTGAGCCAGTTCGGGCAGATTCGAAGGGCCTGCGATGTGGCTCTGCATGTATTGCTCCGCCCCCGGTATGGGGACTTTTTGTATACGGATCGGGAGTTCCAGATGGTTTTGGAGGATGGAAGGAGATTCTTAGAGATGGGGGCGGACGGGATCGTGGCCGGGTGCCTGCTGCCGGACGGCGCTTTGGATCTTGCCAGGATGGAGGAGCTTCGGAAGGCCGCGGGAGAGAAGCATCTGACGCTGCACCGTGCCTTTGACATGTGCCGGGAGCCTTTGAAGACCCTGGAGGAGGCGGTGGATCTGGGAGTGGATACGATCCTCACCTCCGGGCAGAGAAAAACCTGTATGGAAGGGAAGGCGCTTCTGGAGCGCCTGCTTCATCAGGCCGGGAAGCGGGTGGAAATTTTAGTTGGGGGCGGAGTGAATGCAGAGGTGATCGCCTGCCTGGCTGGAGAAATAGGAGCCAGATCCTTCCATATGTCGGGGAAGCGGGTGCTGGAGAGCAAAATGGTTTACCGGAAGGAGGCGGTTTCCATGGGCATACCGGGGATGGGGGAATATGCCATCCTGCGGACCGATGAGGAGGAGATCCGGCGGGCTAGTGATGCGCTGCGCGGAGTGCTGCCAGGTACAGCCTGATAGGGGTGTGAACCAATATCATTAACTTAATGTTGGAGCGGGTTTTTCCATATTGTGCAACACGTGAAGTTGCTATTTAATTGAGTCGCA
>CATOJE010000073.1 GCA_951800145.1 uncultured Lachnospiraceae bacterium
AGCGAATCCGAAAGCGAGAGCAAGAGTTCGAGCGAATCCGTGAGCGAAAGCAAGAGCGTGAGTGAGTCCACAAGCAAGAGCGTGAGCGAATCCGAAAGCAAGAGCCAGAGTTCGAGCGAATCTGAGAGCGAAAGCAAGAGCCAGAGTGAGTCCACCAGCGAAAGTGAGAGCATAAGTGAGTCCACCAGCGAGAGCGAAAGCCAGAGTCTGAGTGAGTCCACCAGCGAAAGTGAGAGCATAAGCGAGTCCACAAGCAGAAGCACGAGTGAATCTGATAGCATTAGTACCAGCGCAAGCAACTCTACCAGTGCAAGTGAAGAGAGTGAATCTCTTAGCACCAGTGCAAGTGAGTCCACCAGTACTAGCGAGGACGACTCAACTAGTGTCAGTGTAAGCACCAGCGCATCTACTTCAGAGGAGGAGAGCACCAGCGCATCCACCTCTACCTCTACATCTACCACACCTACCCCCGGAGGCACGGGAGGTACTGGTACAGGCGGTGGAACTGGAACTGGAGGCGGTGGAAGTGCATCCGTTACTGTGCCGCCGGCAGGAACAACCACCATCACGGATGGGGAAGTTCCTTTGGCAGCAGGGCCTGGTGAAGATATGGGATTGATTACGGTTGAGGATGAGGAAGTACCTCTTGCAGTAATTGAGCAGGATGACGATCTTTCTACAATGATATTCGACGAGGCGGTGCCTCTGGCCGGACTTCCTGGAACTGGAGATGCCAGTGCATCTGCAGGAGGATTGCTGGGAACATTGGTGATGTCTTTCTTTGGCGGAGTAGGAATCATAAAAAAACGGAAAAACACAGCCTATGCTGAAACAGACAACACCACTTCATAAGCAAAAGAAACAAGAAAAAGATCCGACAGGATTTTATAGCAAAGATATCCGTATCGGTGACCATCTCTCTGAGAGATGGTCACTGTATGCGATCCTATGACAAAAAATAGATAAATGGAAAAAATATCAAGACGGAAATTACACATTTTGAGAGACAAGCTGATTTTTACATGGGTGATTGTTTTCATTTATTTACTGGGAAGATGCCTGCCCTTATATGGGGTTGACACTTCCGCCTATAGCATTCTGCCGGGAAATGCAGAAATCCTGCTGATGCAGGTCATCGGCGGGGATGTGAACCGGTATTCTCTCTTCGCCCTGGGTATCTCTCCCTATATGATATCTTCAGTGCTGACTCAGATTGTGGTATCTTGCAGAAATCCAGGCAGCCGGGCCAGAACCTCTCCTAAAAAAGTTAACCAGGCCCAGATTGCCCTTACCTTTGGATTTGCCCTATTTCAAGCAGTGATCCATGTGCAGAATCTGAAATTCAGAGTAATGGATGCGGAGCTTTTTTTGACAGAGCTTATCTGCGTTGCAGAGATGGTTACTGGTGTGATGACGATTCTATGGCTGGCCGGAAGGAATAAGAAGTATGGCTTGGGAGGGCAGACGGTACTAATCTATATTAATATTATAGACGGGATGTTTACCACTCTTATGGGGCACAGACCAGAGGACCTGGGAGTGCCGCTCGGGGTGTCTTTGGCAGTGATGGTGATTATGATTATCATGGAAAATGGGGAAAAGCGGATTCCAGTACAGCGTATTTCCATCCACAATATTTATGCAGATAAAAATTATCTGGCGATCAAGCTGAATCCGGTGGGGGTTATGCCGGTTATGTTTTCGACCGCTTTCTTTATGCTTCCTCAGCTAATCATTACTGCGCTGCTCTTTCTGTTCCCAGAAAGGGAGAAGCTGATCTGGTGGAAGGAAAATATGGTCCTTACAAGGCCTGTTGGCATCGGGATCTATATCTTGATTCTCTATCTTCTGACCATTGGGTTTTCCATGATTTTTATTAGCCCGGGGGATGCAGCAGAGCAGCTGTTAAAGAGTGGAGACAGTATTCTAAATCTTCATGCGGGGAAAGACACGCAAAAATACCTCACCAGAGAGGTTCTTGGGATAGGCGTATTCAGCGCCACAGTGATGAGCCTTTGTCTGGGAGTCCCCATGGTGCTGCAGCTGAGAGGAAATCTGGAGCGAGAGCTGGTAATGCTTCCAGCCTCAGTGATGATGCTGACCAGCCTGTGGTGCAGTCTTTACCAGGAATTTCTGGCAATAAAGAGCTATGAAGCCTATGAACCATTTATATAATACAGGAGGAGCTATGCTGCATTTTATACCAGCCTGGTATCAGCAGGATCAGTGGTGTGAAAATGAACAGAAGTGGTATGTGAGACGGATGCACACAGAATTTGATGACACAGTGAAGCAGATTCAACTGTTTCACCGCAGTAAGGTACATCCATATCAGATTTTGCTTTTAGGATATTCACCGAACTTCCGGCACTTTCTTCACCGTCAAGGGGTGTATCATGCACCCTATTGGTCCTGCTTTGATGCCATTCAGCAGGTTCAGCGGAAAAAGGCTATGCTGCTGTCCTTCCACAATATGAAATGGCCGGAGCATATCGAGTTTATCTATACACCATTTGTGGTAGCTGCTATGTTAAAGGGGGAAATCTATGCCCGGATCGAGTTTGGGGAGTACGGGAATCCGATCCAAATAGACATGTTTCAAAATGGGGCAGTCAGCCGGAGAAATCTCTATGATGATCGGGGCTTTGTCTCCGGCACGGTTGTCTTCCGGAATGGCATGCCATATTACCAGGACTATTTGATGGAAAATGGAAGGTGGAAGCTGCGACATTTCCTGGAGGATGGACATGTGGAGGTAAATCCCAGATATCCGGATTACTTGCTGTCGTATTCGGGGCAGGAGGAGAACCGAACATTTTCTCAGATGCGCTATGAACATTTAGAGCAGGTGATCCAGGAGGTGCTGGCTTCCTATCTGGAGTTGCTCCAGGAGAAGGATCTGTTTTGTGTGGCGCTGGATCCACGCCATGTAAGCATGCTCAGTCAGGTGCTGAAGAGAAGACGGATAATCCTATCCTTTTTTGAAAGCCGGTATTCCCTGGAAGCTCATTCTCAGGGGGCAAAGCTGGCGGCAGAGGCAGGATACATTGTTACAGATTCCCAGGAGCGCTCCAGGAGCATACGGAGGGTACTGGGAGGAAAAAACCAGAGGATCACAGATATTTCGCCTTATGATACCAGGGTGGATTTTGGCATCAGCGGACAGCTGGATGTGCAGAAGATCCTGGTGCCAGTGGACGGGATGGAGGATGAGCTGTTTAAACAGCTGATGGAACATCTGGGGCTGTATCTCTGTGAAAACGACAATGCCAGAATACATCTTTTTACCCGGCAGGCAGATTATGACCGCAAGGATCGTCTCCTGGAGAAGGTGAGACAGTGCTTAAAAGCTGCCAGCCTTTCCAGGAGCTGGGCGGCAGAAGAGGAGGAGGAAGGAGCTGCGGAAAATGATCTGGAGAGATTAGAAAAGAAAAAGCCGCGGTTTTTTGTAGAGCAGTGCGTGGATGATCTGTCTGTGAGCAAATGCATGCGGGAGCAAAGGATCTTGGTGGACTTGCGAAAGCACCCAGCGCTGTATCTGCAGATTTTGGCCATCAGTGTGGGAATTCCTCAGATCGTAGCTACAAAAACCCAGTTTGTGGAGCATGGGGGAAATGGTCTGCTTATAAAGGAGACAGGAAAGCTGGAGTCTGCACTGGAGTATTACCTTAAGGGCCTGTCAAACTGGAATGACGCCATGGTTCGTTCCTATGAGCTGGGGAGGAAATATACCTCCGGTGTATTGGTGGAAAAGTGGAAGGAGGTGATCCGTTCTTTTGGATAAGATACAGATACTGCAGCTGGGGGCTCAGGACTGGAGGGAGCAGTACTCCATGCCAGAATTCGTTGAATTTCATTATATGAAAAGATTGGATCTGCCACCAGATGAGCTTTATGATCTGGTATTTCTGGAACGGACGCCATCCGACGAGGAGGCGAGGCTTCTTCACCGGGCCACCAAGGCCTACACCCTATATGTGCTCGACCAGGTGGAGCTAAAGGGAAAGGCAGAGTGGCTTTACAAGTGTAAAAAGGGAAAACGGATTGCAGAAAATGAATTGCCGGACTTTTTCCTTCATGAGGCGCGGAATTATTTCCCAAAGCCCTATGGAGAGAAATTTCAGTCTCTAAATATTTCCATCGCTCAAGGCTTTCCCGGCAGTGTGAAATGGAATGGAAATTACAGTGTCTGCCTGGAAGGGGAGTTTGGCGAGGAGTTCAGTCAGGCAGTATTTTGGAGGAATAATATTCCTCTGGATAGGGGGCAGTGTCTGGACCTCTGGCTGGAGTATAAAAAGGACAGCGATGTGTCCATTATTTTGAAGGTGGTGCAAATCACCAGAGGAAGCCATATGGAGCTCCGACAGAGGTGGGAATTTTCAGAAGAAGCGTTAAACCAGGTGGTTTCCATTGATAACCAGCTGGAGGATGGATTGATCTTTGCGTCTGTCCTGGCAAAAGGGGCGGGACAACTTCAGATCATCGGGCTTCATGACCGCTATTCCCGGCGGGGACATGGGTACTTTCTGCCAGGGGGAGAGCGGTATGTCTCCTCGGACCGTGAGGAGGTTTTTTGCTATTTTGACCCAGGTGATATGAAGCCGCCCTTAAATGTTTACTTTTCTGGTTATAAAACCTTGGAGGGATTTGAAGGATATAATCTGATGCGGAGTATGGGATGTCCTTTCCTGCTGATAGCAGAAGCAAGGCTGGAGGGGGGAAGCTTCTACATGGGGACGGAAGAATATGAGGGAATCATTCCTGGGATTATCCGGAGCTATATGGAGGAGCTTGCCTTTACCACGGACCAGGTGATTTTTTCCGGACTTTCCATGGGAACCTTTGGGGCTCTGTACTACGGATGCGATATGAAACCTTACGCGATTATTTTGGGAAAGCCGCTGGCCAGCATCGGGGATGTGGCGGCTAATGAGAAGCGGCTCCGCCCCGGCGGCTTTCCCACATCCCTGGATGTGCTCTGGTCTGTATGCAAAAATACCGATCAGGCTGCCATCGACCAGATGAATCAGCGGTTTTGGAATAAGTTTGACGCTGCAGACTGGGGGAAAACGAAATTTCTGGTTGCCTACATGATAGAAGATGACTATGATGCCACTGCTTATGAGAGATTGATCTCCCATCTCCAGTGGGAGGGGGCTAAGATATATGGGAAGGGGCTGCACGGCAGGCATAATGATGATTCGCCGGGGATCGTAAGCTGGTTTTCCAGCCAGCTGAAGAAGACCATTAAGGAAGATTTCAGGGAAGGGCAGAGAGAACTATGAGAGGAGAGCAATGGAATATCTATTGGAATGAGTATTCGGCGGATACCTATCTGTATGGGTCGGAGATCATCTATCATAAAAAGGATGATGTAGAATTCAAAAACCTTCGGATGCCTCCTGGGACAGTGATAAAAAAGTGGTATTCCAAGACGAATTATCAGTTTCATAAGATAGAACCGGCGCTGCCTATGATTGACGGGGAGAGCCGCTATCAGCTGACAGTCAACATCCGCACTCTGCCGGGGGAGAGCTGCCTGGTGCGGCTGGTGTTTTTCGACCGGTATGAGGCGGAGGCCGGGAGTATTGTAGTGAGGGACAGAGAAGGCGTGTTTCAATGCCCTTTAAAGACCTATAGCTATTCCATGGAGCTGATTAACGGCGGAGTGAGCCGATTCCATTTTCATTCCATTGTGATTCAGGAAATAACGGATGAGACAGAGTAGACAACTAAGGAAATTAAGAAAAATCTTGCTTAAGGTCCGGGGATTTCAGCAGGAGATGAGAGCTCTTTCGGATGAAGAGCTGGCTGGCAGAACCGGGATATTTAAGGCACGGATTGGCCAGGGGGAAAGCCTGGAGGACATCCTGCCGGAAGCATTTGCCGCCATCTGTGAGGCAGATTACCGGGTTCTGGGAAAGTTTCCCTATGATGTGCAGGTGCTGGGCGCCATTGCCCTCCATCAGGGGATGCTGGCGGAGATGAATACTGGAGAGGGGAAAACCTTGATGGCCACCATGCCGCTGTATCTGAATGCCCTTTCAGGAAAGAGCACCATCCTGGTCACCACCAATGAATACCTGGCTCTGCGGGATGCCAGAGAGATGGGGCAGGTTTATCAGTTTATGGGGCTTTCAGTGGCAGCCGGGGTGAAGGAACGGGCCGGGGAGCGGATTACAAATGAAGAGAAAAAGGAGATCTATGGTGCAGATATTGTTTATACCACCCATAGCAGCCTGGGCTTCGACTATTTGCTGAACCATCTGGTGACCTCTGCCTCAGAACGGTATTTAAGAGAATTTTATTATGTGATTATCGATGAAGCGGACTCCGTTCTCCTGGACAGCGCCCAGACGCCTCTGGTGATTTCCGGCTCTCCCAGAGTCCAGTCTAATTTATATGAGCTGGCAGACTTTTTTGTAACCACACTGGTTTCCGGACGAGATTATGAAAAGGAAGAGGATAAGGTGTGGCTGACCCGGGAAGGGATTCGGTATGCAGAGCACTTTTTCCAGATTGAGAATTTCTATGATGAAGCATATTTTGAAATTAACCGTCATGTGATTTTGGCCCTGAGGGCTCATACCCTATTTCAGATAGAGAAGGAGTATATGATTACAAACAGCAGAGAGCTGCAGCTTCTGGATGGAGGATCCGGACGGATGATGCCGGGGGTAAAGCTTAGAGGTGGCCAGCATCAGGCGATTGAGGCCAAGGAGAAGCTTAAGATCTCTCAGGAGAGCCGTTCTGTAGCCTCTATCACCTTCCAAAATTTTTTCCAGCTCTTTCCCAAGATGGCTGGGATGAGCGGGACTATAGTAGATGCGGCGGCAGAGCTACTGGATGTGTATCACAGGGAAGTGGTGGTAATTCCTCCTAATTGTCCGGTTCGGAGGGTGGATTTGGCAGATTATTATTATCGGGATGCAGGGCACCAGTTTTCTGCAGCTATGGCCACTGCCATTATTACCCATCATACCGGGCAGCCGGTGCTGATCGTGGTGGCAACGATCCCGGAGACAGAGATGGTGTCGAAACGGCTTGTCCAGGCTAAAATTCCTCACAATGTGCTTAATGCCAATAATGCCTTCTGGGAAGCAAATATTATAAAGGAGGCAGGACAGAGAAATGCCATGACTGTGGCGACCGCCATGGCGGGGCGGGGGACGGATATTAAGCTGGGGGAGGGCGTAAAGGAGCTGGGAGGGCTGGCAGTCATCGGCATTGGCCGGATGGTAAATATCCGGCAGGAGCGTCAGGCCAGAGGACGGGCCGGAAGGCAGGGAGATCCAGGGTCAAGCCGTTTTTTCGTATCTCTTCAGGATATGGTTGTGGCAAGAAATGGACCTCCAAAGCTGGAAGCATATATAGAGGGAAGAAAAGGCATTGGGAATAGACGGCTGAAGAGGATAATCCATTCCGCCCAGCAGACTGGGGAGGAGCTTGCTGTCTTATCGCGGCGGCAGGCGATGGAGTATGATCAGGTGCTGCATCGGCAGAGGGAGCTGATGTATGCCATGCGAAGCCAGCTGCTGGAAGGCAGGGGTATGGATGATGCGAGGTTTGTGGATATTATCCAGGAGAATATCCAGCGTTTTACAGGCTCCCGGCCAGAGCTGGATGCTGGCTTACTGAACCGGTATCTGCTGGATCATATTTCCTGTCAGCTGGATGGGAATGAGAAAGAGATGTCAAAAAAGGACAAGAAATCTATAGAGGAATACCTGATGAGCCGGGCAAAGCAGAGCTTTCAGGAGCAGAAGGAAAAAACTGGGAAAATGATGAGCCGTTTTATGCGGATCGCTGCTTTAAAAGCCATTGATGAGGCCTGGGTGGAGCAAGTGGATTACCTGCAGCAGATGCAGACGGCAGTGTCAGGGAGAGCTATGGCCCAGCGGAATCCGGTGTTCGAATTTCAAAAGGATGGGTTTGAGTCTTTCCAGAAAATGAAGGTGACGATTTTGAGAAATATTATGAGAAATATTTTGCTGAGTGATGTTTATACAGATGAAAAGGGTCAACTTCATATTTTGCTGCCATAATAAGGAGGACATATGATTTACAATTTTAATCTGGGCATAGGATGGGCCAGCAGCGGTGTAGAGTATGCCCAGGCGTATAGGGCCGGCGTGCTGCGAAAAACTGGCCAGAAGGCAAAATTTATCTTTACCGATATGTTTCCCAGAGACAATATCCAGCATATGACAGAAAATATCGGATTTTTGGATTCAGAGGTGATCTGGTTATACACCTTTTTTACGGATAACAAAATCCGGCCGGTGACCTATACCTTAGGACAGCTGGAATCCACCTTCCGGAACCGGAATTATACCTTTACCAGGGAGGGGAAGAAGGCCAGGTATGATTTTTTAGAGGGAAATGTATATTATACGGTTTATATGGTGGATGAGGAGAGCGACCGGGTTCACCGGGTGGAGATGGTTTCTAACGGATGCTTAATCCGGAAGGACTACTTTACAGACCGCCGGATTTATTCAGAGTATTATGCGCCTTTGGATAATCAGGCACATCTGTATCAGCGAAGGTTTTTTCACTCCGATCAGACGGTGGCCTATGAGGAGATCATTGACAATGATGCAGTGACCTATCAGTTTCCGAATCGGATCATGGGATCTAAGGAGGAGCTGGTGGGATATCTGGTATCTTGCTTAAACCTTACCAGTGAGGATGTGCTCATCATCGATCGGACCACGAAAACCGGACAGGCGATCCTGCAGAATGCAGGACAAGCAAAGGTGCTGATTCCCATCCATGCAGATCATTTCAGTGAAAGCGGCACAGATGAGGAGAATATCCTATGGAATAATTATTACGAATATTCCTTTGCCCAGCATAAGCGTGTTGCTGCATATATTACATCTACAGACGCTCAGAAGGAGCTGCTTAGGGAGCAGTTTCAGAAATACATAGGTGTCTGCCCAAAAGTGGTGACTATCCCGGTGGGAAGCCTGGATGAGCTGAAATATCCAGAAGGAGGCAGGACTCCACACTCCTTAATTACCGCCTCCCGCCTGGCTACGGAAAAGCATGTAGACTGGCTCCTGGAGGCTGTGGTGGAAGCCAGAAAGACGGTGGAAGACATCACTATGGACATTTATGGAAAGGGAGAGCAGGAGCAAGCCTTAAGAGGGCTGATCAATCAGTGGAACTGCAAAGATTATGTGCGTCTTATGGGCCAGCAGAATCTGGAAGAAGTGTACAAGCATTATGATGCTTATTTGTCCGGATCCACCAGTGAGGGCTTTGGCTTAACATTGATGGAGGCGGTAGGATCCGGCCTTCCGATTATTGGGTTCGATGTCCGGTACGGTAATCCCAATTTTATTGATGAGGGAGAAAATGGATATATAATTCCAGTACATGATAAGATGGAGAAAGGGGAACGGATCCAGGCGCTGGCCCGGTGCATCGTCCGGCTGTTTACAGAAGCGGACTTGGAAGCATTTCATCGGCACTCGTATGAAAAGGCCAAAGCCTATCTTACAGCAGAGGTAGAAAAACAATGGATGGACTTACTCAACAAAATATAGTGTTGCTTTTGGATGATTATTCTACAGACAGCGAGAACCTGAGGGAATCCTTCCGGCAGGCAGGTCTCCACTTGCCAGTGGTGGTGATTGAGGATGACGGATTTCTGCCGGAGGATGTAATATCCGTGTATGGATTTTTCCTGGGAGCGTTTCAGGGTGCTCCTGGAGTACCAGGGAGGCCCAGGTATTTTAACCAGATTCCGGTGCCAGAGTACTGGGAGATCAGCGGAACGAATTCCATGGGAAGGATCCAGGATCTGTACCGGGAGCGGGGACGGATCTTTTATACACAGCCGTTACACAGGAGGCTGGTAAAGGTAGTAGACTGGTATGATGAAAATCATGTGGTCCGTTCCAGTGATCACTATAACCAGTATGGAGCTTTGTATGCCAGAACTACATTTAACGGGAAGGGACGGAAGGTGAATAAATCCTACTTTTCTCCAGAGGGAAGAGAGGTGATTGTGGAAAATTATGTTACCGGGGATATTATCTTAAACCGGGGAGAGCAGGTAGTCTTCTTTCATACAAAGACAGAGTTTGTCCTGTATGTATTAAAGGCGGCGGGACTGGATGGGTACAGGCTTTTCTTTAACTCTCTTTCCACCCCGTTTTTCACCTCTCAGCGCCTCAGAACTCAGAAAAAGGAGGATATCCTGTTCTGGCAGGAGCCGGTAGGAAAGGAAATTCCAGGGAATATGCAAATGATTTTTAAAGGGCAGGCTTCCCGGACAGCCAGGGTTATGGTACAGAAGCGGCAGTCCTATCATCGGCTTCTGGATCTTGGGGCTCCAAAGGATATGGTCTTCGGGCTGGGATTTATCTATAAATTTAAGCGGGATAATGGTCATCGCCCTTCAGCACTGATCTGCACGAATTCGGATCAGGTGGAGCACTGCCATCAGATCGCGAAGGCACTTCCCCAGATGCATTTCCATATCGCGGCGCTCACTGAAATGTCATCGAAGCTGATGAGTATGGATGCCTATGAGAATGTAAGCCTGTATCCTGGGGTGAAGCAGGGGATTCTGGAGGAGCTTTTTGGGGAATGTGATTATTACCTGGATATTAACCGGGAAGCGGAAATTGTATCTGCAGTATACCAGGCATTTTTAAATAATCAGCTGATATTCGCTTTTCAGGAAACCATGCATAATCAAACCTATGTGGCGGACAAGCGGGTATATCCCTTAAAGGAAGTGGATCGGATGATTGCAGAAGTTCGGAAGGCAATGGAGGATTCAGACGCGCTGGAATTTATGCTGAAGGAGCAGAGAAAGGCAGCCTTCGCAGAACCGGCAGAGAAGTATTTAGCAGTTTGCGGGAATGACTAATTCCCGCACTCAATGCTGATCTCATTAAATTTCTTCAGGATATCCCCGATATCCATCTGCCGCTTTTCTTCCCCTTCGCAGTCCATCACCCCCTGGCCCTGGTGCATCATCAGAAGCCGGTCTCCGTACTCCACTGCATAGCGGAGATTATGGGTGACCATGATGGTGGTCAGATTCTTTTCCTCTACGATTTTTCCGGTGAGCTCCATGATGGTTTCCGCTGTCTTGGGATCCAGGGCAGCGGTGTGCTCATCCAGGATTAAAAATTCAATGGGCGTCATGGTGGCCATGAGAAGGGCCATGGCCTGGCGCTGGCCGCCGGAGAGGACGCCGGCCTTTACCTCAAGCTTATCCTCCAGCCCCAGTCCCAGGGTCCGCAGGCTTTCCCGGTAGAAGTCCTTCCTCTGGCGGCTGATGCCTGGGCGGAGGTTAAAGGCTTTTCCCTTATGATCGGCGATGGACATATTTTCCAGTATGGTCATGCTGGGGCAGGTGCCCATGGCAGGATTCTGGTAGACCCGCCCGATGGCCCGCTGCCGCTTATACTCCGGCAGGTGCGTGATATCCCGGCCATTCATCAGGATCCGCCCGCTGTCTACAGGGATGCTGCCGCAGATAATATTTAACATGGAGGTCTTTCCGGAGCCATTGCTCCCCACCACAGACAGGAACTGGTGCTCTTTGATTATCAGGTTGAAATCCTCAAAGAGGCACATCTCATTTACCGTACCTGTATTATAATATTTTTCAATGTGTTTTAGTTCAAGCATGGAGCCTTGCCCTCCTCTCTCTCTGGCTGCCTGCCACCAGGATGATTAAAAACAGGATAGAGGTAATCAGCTTCAGGTCCGAGGCAATCACCGGAAGGGTGATGACCACACGGCCGATGCGGATCCGATCGATGCTGAGGGCGATGGAGACACAGGCCTTATAAAGGATGGATCCAGTGATAACCGCGGTGGTGGCCTTGATAAAGGAAGCCCTCTTAAAAAGCTGGGTGCCGATGATTACATTAGCCAGTCCGATGACGATGGTCCCGGTGCCCATGGAGATCTCGAAGAAGCCCTTTTGCTGGCAGTAGATGGAGCCGGAGAGGGCGGCGAAGCCATTGGCGATGGCCAAACCCAGGATCTTTACGCTTCCTTTATCCTTTGCCAGGGAGGTGACAAGGGTCTCATTGTCCCCGGCTGCCCGGAGAAGGAAGCCGGAACGGGTCTGGAGATACCAGTCCAGCACCACCTTGCAGAGGAGGACAATCAGGGCCAGGACCAATACCACAGTATAGGGGCGCAGCCCTTCCGGGAGAATCCGTCTGAGGAATCTATTCTCAAAGATGGTGTCCTGGCTGAAAATAGGGAGATTTGCCTTTCCCGCGATCCGCAGATTTATGGAGTAGAGGGCGGTCATAACGATGATGCCGGAGAGCAGATCCCGCACCTTCAGCTTGACATGAATCAGCCCGGTGGTGCAGCCGGCCAGAGCCCCGGCGAAAAAGGACAGGGGCAGGGTCAGCAGCGGGGGAATTCCGTGGATAATGGAGACTGCCGTGATGGCAGCCCCCATGGGAAAGGTGGAATCCACAGAAAGATCCGGGAAATCTAATATCTTATAGGTGATGTATACGCCGAGAGCCATCACAGCGTACACCAGCCCTTCTTCCAATACTCCAAGTAATATGGTAATCATATAATAGCCTCTCATGTGTGGTGCGCGTCCATTGCCGGGCGCATGCAGGTTTACTGTGCAATATCCGTGAATAATTCTTTGGCAGAGGAGGTCAGCTCCTCAGGGAAGGTAAGCCCCAGGTCTTCCGCAACTTTGGAATTCCCGTAGAAAGCTGCCTCCTGGATTACTTCAAAGCGCATCTCGCTGGCCTTGGCCTCTCCCTTTAGTACCTTGGCGGCCATATGACCGGTCTGCTTCCCTAAATCGATATAATCCAGTCCCATGGCTGCCAGACAGCCGATGCGCACCTGCTCGATCTCACTGCCGAATACAGGGATATTTTTCTTAGAAGCTTTATCCAGGATAACCGGAAGGGAGGCCACAACGGTGTTATCTGTTAAATTGGTGATGCAGTCCACCTTCTCCAGCAGGGCGTCGGCAGCCAGCGGGATGTCGGCAGAGGCGGAGATCCCGCTTTCCACGATGGTGAAGCCGTAATCCGGGGCAGCCGACTTGTACTCGGCAATGGCGGACTCGGAGTTTACTTCGCTGGTGGTGTAGAGGATGCCGATGGTCTCAGCCTCCGGGAGGATGGCGCGGATCATCTCCAGCTGTTTTTCCACTGGAAGCTTATCGCTGGTTCCGGTGATTTCTCCCACGGCGGTTCCATCCTCCTTAGCGAGCTCGGCAGCTACCGGGTCTGTGACCGCGGTGAAAATAACCGGGATGTCAGACTTCATAGCCACACTGTAGGCGCTCTGAGCCATGGGGGTGGCGATGCCGCAGATTAGGTCTACTTTCTTTGCGGCAAAGTTCGTGGCGATCTGGCTGGCAGTGCCTCCGTCCGCCTGGGCATTCTCGAAGAGGACGGTAAGGTTCTTCCCCTCCTCAATCCCTTCCTCCGCCAGCCCGGCAAGGAAGCCTTCGCGGCAGTTATCTAAGGAGCCGTGCTCAGCGAACTGGCCGATGCCGATGGTGTAGGAAGAATCCGATCCGGCAGCATCGGCAGAGTCCTGAGGGCTGCCGCCGACCTGGCTGGCATCCTGTCCGGCGGTGTCGTCTTCCGTTTCCTTTGCAGATTCGGAACCGGAGTTTCCCTCGGCGCTTGCAGTGGTCTGATCCTGAGAGGATGGGGCCGGACCTTCCGGCTCGATGGAGACGCAGCCGGAAAGCAGGCTCATGGTGATAGCAGCGGTTAAAAGGACAGACATAGATTTTCTCATAATTATTTTCCTCCAAAATTAAGATTTTATATGGTAAAATAGTAAAATATAAAAAACGCCCCAGGATCCATAAGGATCCTGAGGCGATACTATCGCGGTGCCACTCAAATTAGCCCGAAGGCCATCTCTCACATACCAACATATGCGCCGCAATGGTAACGGATGCGGAATCCCGTCAGTCCCTACTATGGATACCCATCTTCAAGACTGCCCTCAAAAGTCCATTCAGCTGTCTGCGCCATACCGCAATCCCACCACCTGCGGCTCTCTGTGATTTTGCCTGAAAGCTTACTCCTCTTTCTCATCGGTTTTCTGTATGTGTCACATGATAATACGGTTCCGGCGATTTGTCAATAGGAATTTTAAAATTCTTTTAATACTTGCGGAGAGAGGGCGGGCGTGATAAGATGGAAATATAAGTGAAACGCAGGTGTGCAGCGATGAAAGAAGGGAGGTACTATGGGGACATATTTAAATCTGGGAAATGCAGGATTTGAAACCATTCGAAATAGCCTCTATGTGGATAAGTCCGGATTGATCGCCTTCATGAATCATAGGATCAATACAGTAAACAAGCTGATTTGTGTCAGCCGCCCAAGAAGATTCGGCAAGTCATTTGCTGCGAAGATGCTGTGTGCTTATTATGACCATAGCTGCGATTCTCATCATTTGTTTTATGATTTGGAAATCGCTGGAGATCCATCCTATAAACAACATTTAAATCAATATCCAGTGCTTTATCTGGATATTACCTGGTTTATATCCAATGCAGGGGATATAAAAAACACGGTTTTTTGTATGCAGCAAAAGGTAATAGATGAACTGAGGGAGTTGTACCCCGAGGCGAAAAGAGAACAGACATTGCCGGAAACACTGGAAAAGATTCATATCCGGACAGGGGCTCGCTTTATTATTATTATTGATGAATGGGATGCATTATTTCGTGAAGCAAAGGAGGAGGTAAGGCTTCAAAAAGAATACATCCAGCTTCTACGGGGGCTTTTTAAAAGCAGCCAGACGGATAAGATGATTGCGGCAGCCTATATGACAGGCATTCTGCCTATCAAGAAATATGGGACACAGTCAGCTTTGACGGATTTTAAGGAATACACAATGGTTTCGCCCAAAAGGTTATCTGGATTTATGGGATTTACAGAGGCGGAGGTAAAGGGCCTGTGCCAGGATTACCACATGGACTTTGAGACTATGAAAACATGGTATGATGGTTATTCCTGCTGCCAGATGAAATCCATATACAACCCCAATTCCGTTGTGGAGGCAGTACAGAATGGTGAATACGGTACTTACTGGACCGAGACCGAGACTTATGAGTCTTTAAAAATTTATATTGATATGAATGAAGATGGCCTGAAGGAAAGCTTGATTCAAATGCTTGGAGGAGGAGAGCAGCAGATCGATATCGGAACGTTCCAGAATGATATGACAAGTATGAAAACCAGGGATGATATTTTGACACTTTTGATTCACCTTGGATACTTATCTTATAATTCGGAGACAAAATCCGTCCGGATTCCGAATGAAGAAATCCGCCAGGAATTTATCCGGTCAGTGAGATCTGGAAGGCACAGGGAGCTTGCAAAAATGATTTCTATGTCAGAGCAGCTTTTGAAGGATATGCTGAGTATGGATGGTGATGCAGTTGCAGCGGCGGTGGAAGCGGTTCACAGTGCAGGTACGGCTCCCATATTTTATAATAATGAGCAGGCACTGAGGAGTGTTGTGCGATTCGCATATATCAGCTGCGTGGATGAATTTCAAGAGATTCAGGAGCTCCCTTCAGGAATCGGATATGCAGATATTGTCTATTTACCGAAACGAGGTTCTGCCATGCCAGCACTGCTCATCGAATTAAAATGGAACAAAGGAGCGGACAGCGCGATTACACAAATCAAAAATCGACACTACCCTCAGTTCCTGGAGGGGTGGGGTGGTGAGATATTGATGGTAGGGATCCGCTATGATGCAACAACCAAAAAACATACTTGTAAAATAGAGCGACATCCGATATAAATTTGTCAGGAGAATGGGAGGGAATTGCCATGAAACGGCTGTTGGTGGTAGTAGATATGCAGAAGGATTTTATTGACGGAAGTCTTGGGACAAAGGAAGCGCAGGCCATGGTTTGCAGGGCTGCGGCCAGGGTGCGGGAGTATGCAGAGCGGGGGGATGAGGTGATCTTTACCATGGATACCCACGATGAGCATTATCTGGACACCCAGGAGGGGAGAAAGCTTCCGGTTCCTCACTGCCAGAAGGGAACAGAGGGCTGGGAGATATGTCCCCAGCTATCAGGCTTTTCCGGACGGCGTTTTGAGAAGGGAACCTTTGGCAGCCTGGACTGTGCAGAATACGCTGCCAGGGGAGGGTATGAGGAGGTGGAGCTGATCGGGCTTTGTACGGACATCTGCGTGATTTCTAATGCCCTGCTCTTAAAGGCGGCTTTGCCTCAGGCAAGAATTCAGGTGAAAGCAGATTGCTGCGCCGGGGTGACGCCGGAGAGTCATGAGAATGCATTAAGGGCTATGGAGATGTGCCAGATTGAGATTGTGTAAATCAGCTGTGGCGTCAGGGAAAGGGCGTTTGCAGAGAACAGGAGGGTGATTATGAGCAGAGACCATTTTGTGATTACCATTGGGAGGCAGTACGGCAGCGGAGGACGGATCGTGGGGAAGATGCTGGCGGAGGATCTGGGGATTCATTTTTATGATGAGGAGATTTTAAAGATGACCTCCGAGACCAGCGCCATCGGAGAGCAGTATTTCCGGCTGGCAGATGAGAAGGCGGGGAATAATCTCCTGTACCGCATTATGAAGGAGATGAAGCCGGATCTTTATCTGCCGAAAAAGGATGAAAAGCTGACGACTCCGGAGAATCTGTTCCGGTTCCAGTCAGAGGTTATCCGCAAGATCGCCGCGGAGGAGACCTGCATCATCGCAGGGCGCTGCGGGGATTATGTGTTAGAGCAGGAAAATTTAGATGAGCTGATTCGGGTGTTCGTTTATGCGAACATGGATACCCGGGTCCGCCGGGTAATGGATGTGGATAAGGTGGACGAGAAGGAAGCACTGAAGCGGATCAAGCGGATTGACAAGGAGAGGAAGGAGTACCACCGGTATTTTGCCGGAAGGGACTGGATGAATATGGAGCATTATGATCTGCCCATTAACAGCAGCCGCCTGGAGTTTGACCAGATGGTGGTGCTGATTAAAGATTACATCCGGCTGAAGGGGTTTGCGATGGATTGAGAGCGGTTACCATTATTTCCGCGGGCAATGAGCCAAGTGCCGTGGCTGCAGCAGGATTTTTGATTGCCTTGGATTCGGGAAGGAAGGACGATTATCACCGTCCTTCCTTCCCGTTTTTCTTTTTTACTCTTGGCGCTATGATAGAACGCTGCTTTGATTTGCTTTCTAAACCGCCGGGCTAGTGTCTTGACTGAATATAATCCAGCCAAGACACTAGGACGAACCAAAATCACCTGGAGGACATATGATATAGTAAGCCAGTTGGAAAAGCGGTTCGGTCAGGCGGCCCGTTCACATAGAACACAGTGTACCAGCTGGAAACAAATAGAAGGAGTGATGATATGTATTATGATTCAATGACTTCCGGATGCGGAGGAAATTCGAATTGCTGTGGAAGCCACGGGTGTGGGGGAAATATAAATTGTGGAAGTAATCAGAACTGTGGTAATGGGGGATGCTGCAGGCCGAATTCCTGCTGCTGCAGAGGCCCTCAGGGTCCGACCGGGCCGAGAGGCCCCATGGGCCCTCCAGGTCCTCAGGGTCCTCAGGGGCTCCAGGGTCCTATGGGCCCTATCGGTCTTATGGGGCCGGGATTAAGCGAGGCGGAGGCCTTTGATCCGAACCGGCAGTATCTGCAGGGGGATCTGGTTTACTGGAACGGCGCTTTGTACCGTGCAAACAAGAATTTCCCAGTGGGAGTGCCGGGCGTGTCCCCGGACTTTGACCTGGTGACTGCGGCAGGGCCCACTGGTCCCACTGGCCCTACCGGAGCTTCGGGAGCCCAGGGCCTTCAGGGCCCCCAGGGTCCTCAGGGGATTCAGGGCCCGGCCGGAGCCCAGGGTCCTCAGGGGATTCCGGGAGTCACCGGCCCGCAGGGTCCCCAGGGCCTTCAGGGTGTTCCCGGTGATATCGGCCCTACCGGCCCTGCCGGGACGGGAGCCACGGGAGCGACTGGCCCAGCCGGAGCTGCTGGCCCGATGGGAGCCACCGGCCCCGCTGGTCCACAGGGTCCCCAAGGACCTCAGGGCGTTCCGGGAGCTGCCGGTCCAGCCGGGGCAGCTGGTCCTACGGGGGCGACAGGAGCCACGGGAGCGACTGGCCCAGCCGGAGCCGCCGGCCCGACAGGAGCGACTGGCCCAGCCGGAGCGACTGGAGCTACGGGAGCGACTGGCCCCGCCGGAGCTGCTGGCCCGCTGGGAGCGACTGGCCCCGCCGGAGCTACCGGTCCAACAGGCCCCGCCGGAGCAACTGGTCCCACTGGCCCCACCGGCCCTGCAGGGGAGGCACCGGCATTAAACGCGGTGATGGCTACCAGTGATGCAGCCCAGACACCGGCAGCCAATGCAGCGCTGACCTTTACAGATGACCAGACAACCATTGGTACAGATGTATATCATACGCCGGCTACCGGGACCTTTACCCTGCTGGCAAATGGAAATTACGAGGTTTCGTATCACACTGTAGCCACCAATGCGGCCTCGGCAACTCCGCCGGTTTCTGTGGGAGTGCGCCTTACCAGCAATAACACCGCCATTCCCGGAACCACCGCGTTGGCCACCATCCGCGAGGCGAATGATGTGACCGCTCTCTCCGGCACTGCATTTGTAACTGTGTCCGCTGTGCCGCTCCAGATTGCGCTGGAGGCGGAAAACGGGAACGGACAGTTTACCAACACGTCCATAACCATCCGCAATCTGGATTAAAGATAACGGAACCGAAAGGCCGGCCTATCGCTTTACAGGCCGGCCAAATCGGCTCTATTCTGGAGCTTACATGTATCAGCTATAAGAATTTGGCATATTTTAAATTTGCAGCTGCAAATTGATAATGGGAATTGATCCCGGGAAAAGAACATGCTATCATAAATTCATGGCATGAACGAATCAGCAAATGCCCGATTATTTCGGTGCTTCAGGGGGAAATGAGATGGCAGGGACAGGCATAAAACCGATGGTGAGAGAAGAAATCTGCGGGCTGGCAAAGCGCTATGGCATAAAAAAGGTAATTCTGTTCGGCTCCAGGGCGCGGGGAGATTTCCACGAAAAAAGTGATATTGACTTGGCAGTGGAGGGGGGAGATTTTCCTCGGTTTGCCTTGGATGTGGAGGAGGAAACCTCCACACTTCTGAAGTATGATATGGTTGAGCTGGACCGGGAGGTACAGCAGGAATTGCTGGATTCTATCAGAGGAGAAGAAATTGTGATTTATGAGAAGGTATGAGAATTTCTGTGCCGCATTGACGAATATGAAGGAAATTTATCATTATAAAGAGCCTTACGATACGGTTATTTTAACTGGTCTGGTAGGACTGTTTGAGCTATAATTTGCGCAGTCATGGAAAATGATGAAGGAGATTTTGGAGAGCCATGGATATGAGGAGGGGGCAACCGGATCCCCGAAGACGATTTTAAAAACAGCCTATCAGGCGGGCATAATAAAGGATGAGAACCTGTGGCTTCGGGCGCTGCAGGAGAGGAATAACGTATCCCATTCATATAATGTGAAGATTGCACTTGGAATCGTGGCACAGGCAAAGGATAATTTTTATGATCTGTTCTGCGTGTTAAAAAGGGAAGTGGAGGAGCACTGGCTGTAAATCCAGGAAATGAGAGGCCATAAATTCTCTGCAATGATCATTTGTCTGGAATCTGGTGCTGGATTCCCCACTCGCACATTTCTTCGATAATCGGGATCAGGGATTTTCCACGCTCAGTGAGGCTGTATTCCACCTTGGGAGGGATCTGGGGATATTCCTCCCGGTGTACCAGCTGATCCGCCTCCATCTCTTTTAAGGCAGCGCTTAAGGTTTTATAAGAGATCGTCCGGATATATTTTTTCATTTCATTGAATCGGACTACCTGAAATTTCATCAGGATATAGAGGATGATCATCTTATATTTTCCGCTGATCAGCGATAGCGTGTAGCAGAAGCCGGTGCCGAGGCATTCCTGGGAAATGCAGTGTTTTTCCATGTTGCGCTCTCCTTTTGGTAAGTATAAAACCTTTCTGTGAGTATCGCACCTTTTTGTGCGTACTTGCATCCTTGTCTGGAATTGTTAAAATTATAGTATAGATCTATGCTGGAGTCAAGACAGCGGACAGGGAAGGAGAATGGAGAAATGAGCAAAAAAGTAGTAGTCATTACAGGAAGTCCCCGCAAAAATGGAAACACCTTTGCTATGGCTGAGGCGTTTATCCGGGAAGCTGAAAGGAAGGGCCATACCATTACACGGTTTGACGCGGCCATGGGCAAGGTAGGCGGATGCCATGCATGCGGAGCCTGCTTTACTGCGGGAAAGGCCTGTTCCTTTGAGGATGATTTTAATCGCATTGCCCCGGCGATTTTAGAGGCGGACGGGATCATTTTTGCGATGCCAGTGTACTGGTATTCGATTCCCGCACAGGTAAAAGGAGTGATTGACCGGCTGTTTTCCTTCTATGCCGCAGGTAAGCCTATGGGAGGAAAGGAGTGCGGGCTGATGATTTGCTGCGGAGAGCGGGATGAATCAGTTATGGATGGCGTGCGCATTCCTATGGAGCGTACAGCGGCGCTGCTGAAGTGGAACATGGTGGGAGAGGTGCTGGTTCCCGGGGTATTAAACGCCGGAAGGATTCACAAGACCGACGGATGCAGGATGGCGGCGGAATTAGCGGATAAGCTGTGAAAAATTTCATTATCAGGATCGTCGAAAAGCCCTGCTGGCGATGCAGCAGGGACTTTTTTACGCTTATGGGACCCGCCGCAGGCGGAAAATCCCGGGTTGCTGTTCACAGGCAATGTCATTAACTTTACAAAAGTATGCGTATTATTCAGAGGAAATAATTTTGCTATTTAAGTGAGTCTCTGTGATCGCGAAAGTCTGAGGAATCGCTAGCCAAGTGCGTGTCGCAATCCGATAGGATTCGTCAGCCGAGTGTGTGTCGTTACCCGTTAGGAAATCCAAGTTTTCGGGGTATGGGTGCAGGCGCATATTCGCCGGGAAGCTACGCGCCCCAGCAGCCGTGTCCCAACGTCACCGCGCTC
>CATOJE010000074.1 GCA_951800145.1 uncultured Lachnospiraceae bacterium
TTTTAATAAAACCAAATGACACATATTCCCCATCTCCACTTGTTCGTTTAATAAGATTAGTTCTTAATTGTGCAATATTCACTTTATTTTCACTATATTTAACTGAGTGTACAAGTCCATTAGCACCTTCCCCTGAGCCGCTGCCAAAGGAAGGTCGGTTGCTGTGGATGTACAGTTATTAACCAGCTGCCCGGCATGCAGCACAAACTGCAGCCCCGCCTTCAAATCCCGGTAAAATTGGAAAATAGGCATCGTACTAACGACCTTCGACAAAAAATCCGGAAAACTTGCAATTCCTGTCACGCTCCCTGAATCATCAAATTCTGGATTCTCAAGTCCATCGACTTTATCTTTTAAAAGCTCAAAATCCTTCTTTTTAACTAGCGCCCCTGGAGACACAATCGCTGTCACTCTTTCCACTGAACCTATCAACACATTAAATGTAATCTCCGCAAACTTCGAAATCGCATCCGTGTCCGCGTAAATATACTGCGGATCCGTAGTTAAATCCAGATACGCATATAAAATTTCTCCGTCATCCGGATCCGTCGCAAATACCCCAGCTTCTGTTATCGCAAAACCAGACGAAACCCCGATAGAGCTAACTTGTGCGACCAAATACGCCACATCTGTTTGACTGTCGCTAACTCCGTAAGATTCAATAACCGCATCCATTTTATAGGCGCTTAAGCCAGCCATCTCCTGTGGATTATACCCGGATGGAATCGTACCGGTTCCTACGGCTACCCTTGAAAAAGATAAGGTAGCCTGAGCGGCCACCAGCTTAGTAATCAATGCCAATCCCTTATTGGTTAATACAGTTCCTGCCATTTTCTCCTCCTATTGTTCTGCTGGGTAAGATACCGCCGCGTAAACCAACGTACCTGTGCCAGCTTTTGTGTTAACGGTTTTCACTGTTTCGTTATCTATCTTAGCCGGTGGAATCTGCATAAAAGCGGCGAGGCATACCGAGGTTCCGGTGTAGATCTGTGCCTGGCCGTTATGATAAGTGTGATAAAACACTCGCAGCCCGACTCCCCCGGACTTAATCCTTGACATCAACCCCGCGATAATCGCCGCGATATCCTTATGCTCCTGGTCCAGTTTATCCTCATCGATAAAGAGATGCACCTTCGCCGGATATACCTCCTCACTTTTGACATCCTCTGCCTTTACGCCAAACAGGCTGGCCGCGGATAAGATCAGTGTGTCCAAATTTCCCGCGGCCAGCATCGCCATGATTTTTACCTTAATCATGATACGCATAATCGCGTCGCTCGCTTCCCCTCTTTCCACCCCAAAATCCCGCCCGAAACGGTCCAGTATTACCCCTTCCATTTTATCGATATCGTCCCATAAGCGTACTTTTTCGGCCTGCTCGCATACAATATCAAATCCCCAGCCGGCGAGAGAAAAGAGTTTCCCGATATACGTCCGGGGCTGCTTATTTTCCTTAAAGCGGACGATATCGGTCCGGTTGTACGCGCTTGTGAGCATATCCAGCATTTGCACCGCAAAATTCATTCAATAATCACCGCACTTTCTTCCGTAACCGCCTTTTCTTTGTAGCCTATGGAAATGTTTTGCTTGCTGTAATTCACCCCGTCGGTACTGATGTTAATGTCAAAATCCTCAATTCCCGGTATCTTTGCCGTAATCACACCTGGCAGCTTGATATAGATAACATCTGCGCCAATCCCCAGCCCGCCTTGCGTGTTATCCCCGATATACTGGACCAGCGCAGATTTTACCACGGCATCCCCCGCGTAATCCTTGCCTTTTTCTACCACGGATAATTTAACCCATATTTTCACCGGTGACGGCCTGGAGAACCGGATAGCCATCTCCTGACCCGACGCCGTGACGATCTTGACCGATGTGCTGCCTACTGTTTGTATTCCTGCGGAGCGCCGGGAATAAATCGCTCTGGCTATCGATTCATCGATCCCACCATAAATTACTGCCTCAATGCTATGGGGAGGAAGATCGTATGTGTCATCATGATCGTCCGTATCATTTTCATATACATAAGCAGACGACACGCCTTCCACGTCATTCAGCAGAGCCGCCTGAATCGCCTCGGCATTCACACCTCCTGCGTAATCTACGGAGTCATAGTACTGTTTCCGGTATTCAGCATAAGTTTCTTTTAACCGGCCCCCAGTAATATCTCCGTCATTCACTATGGATACTACTCCCGGTACCGCTGAAGGGTTTACAATCCTTTGTATGGTGCCGGCGCCGGTATTATACTCGGGCCCGGTTTCCACTGCCTGGATAAGCGCCAGTACCTTGCCGGATTCCCCAATCACCACCGGGCTCATAACCGTATATTGCAATCCTCCGTTTGTGGATACCAAAAAACCGGATGGTATTGTCTCCCCCGCTTCACCGGAAATCGTGATGTATCCGGAAGCTTTCCCCTCACCAAGCACCTGCATTCCAATGTTTTTCCCCAAAGTAAACAGGCTGTTGCCTGTAGCGGTATCCACAAAACGGCTGTTATAAACATCCTCCAGGCAGGCAAATAAACTATTCCACATCCATGCTAAAATTCTGAGGAATAATCCCAAGGGAGAACGGATCGTCAGATTGATCTGATCGCCAAACAGCTCCCGGGCCTTATACTCCAATACATTTAAAAGCGTTACATAGGTAGGCCGGTTAAATCCTTTCTCAGTCAGCCCCCAATTATTCTCCATCTGTCGTCACCTCCATGCTAATCTTCGTGCCATTATCCAGGCATCCGGTAAAAGAAGCTTCAATCCTCCTCTCATCTGAGACTAAGACATTTAGTTCTTCTACAGAGGAGACTCTGGGTTCCTGGAAAATGGCCTCCCGCAGCACTTCATCCATAGTATCTTCGTCAAAGGAGTCTCCGAAAATCCGTCCGTAATCGGTTCCATGGCCAGGAACCAGTTCAAAATCCTCTTTCCATGCTTCCAATGTTAGCCGGACACCCTGAGCACTTGCCTCATCCTCTTCAATCGTAACCAGATCCCCTTTTTCGTCAAATACCAAATCTTTTGTTTCCGGATCTACCTTCCATACTGTATTAGCCATGCCCGCTGCCTCCTTCTATCTATCCCGGTACCAGGACCCCTACAAATACCGCATCATCACCGGAATGCATCCGGACAGAATTGGGCCGGCTCTCTGCCCCGGTTCGTGCCGAGTTATCACTGTCGGTATCCAGGTACACGACCACCCCGAGAGCCCCAGACTTAATCTTTACCTTCACATCTGCCGTCTTCCCGTCTACCTTGATCTCCAAAGGGATCTGCGCCACTTTTACAGCTAAGATTGGAGGCGGTGAAACATAGCTTCCGGATATTTCCCGCTGTACCAGCGGCTTTACATTCACCGTCATCTTGCTCTCATCAAATGCAATAACGGTTACCAGATCTGCCACCCGGATTTTTTTTAATATCCGCAGCTCATTCGCCTCAATATTTGCCAGTTCCCCTGTTTTTCGCATACCACACCTCGCTTTCTATCCCGCAAGTTTAAACTCGATTTCCGTAAGCCATGTCCCTGTAGGAGACCCCTTGTGCCTGCCGCTTACAATCAAAAACCTTCCGTTCAAATCTCTTGATTGAATCTGAATCTGGTCTCCGGGGCCCAGCCGGTAGTTCAAAAGGCACTTCCTCTTCCATGTCTTTTCCTCCACTGCTTTTTCTTCCTTCGATGCTCCAGCAGATTGTTGAGAGGTAATGCTGGTATTATCCAAATCATCAGAATGCATCGACAGCCCGCTTTCCGGCGTAAGCAGATATCCTTTTGTCACTCCGTCTGCCGGATTATTAATAATGACCTGGTTTGTCCGGATTAAAAGCCTGGACTTACATTCATTGACTACGATTTCCGTCAAAACATCCTTCAATTTCCCAGAGCAAACCCGCCCCCGGGGATACACTACATTTTCAACCAGCTGGAAGATGCCTACCTCCAGCCCGAAAATATTTAAAAGGTCTCTGACGATATCCTCCGCTTTGCAGTTTTCCTCATAGGTTTTGTTAATCTGAGTATTCAGCCATTGGGCCAGGGCGGCTGTCGCAGTAATCTTGGTCTGCCACTCTACTCCGCTCTGTTTGTGGCTGCAGTTGGTCACCTGTCCTACAAACAGTACCCCCATATCGTCCTCATATCCGGCATTCAAAATCACCACCTGATTTTTCTGTATCCCCATCCTGGATGGCTCGCTCAAATTGTTTACGGTAAAGGATGCGGTAACCAACTGGTCCGAATCATAAAACGGAACTTCAAAGTCAAAAAAGAATCCATCCGCCATGTTGTATTTCAGGGGCCCTATCTGGAGCATCGCTGTCCTGAGAAAAAATGCCATCTATTACCCTTCTTTCCTTTCATGTAAATACAACTGGACCGTACTCCCCAAATTCTCATATGTCACTTCATTCACATTCCCGGCCAGGGAGTACGGGATAATTACCGGGATTGGATACCGCCCGTCCTCTATTGCGCAAAACATCGGCCGCCCATACCGGATCGGATCCCCGTAGCAAAGAACTTCACCAGTTGCCATGATGGAAAGATCCATGGTGAAAAAACCGCCCTCTCCATTATACTTCACGGTCATGGTATAGGTCCGGTCTCCCAGCTTGATGGAGAAGGTATAAGGAACCTTTTCTTTGTCAATCGGAATATATTCTACTTCCGCAGTCAATCCCATAAGGTCAATCTCATTCATCGTCCTACCTCTTTGACACGCCATTAAAACTGGCTGTTTTTCTCTGCGCCGGCGCCGGGCTGCTCTTTCCATTATACGAATTTACATAGGCGGCATAGGCGCTCTGGCTAATCTGCTGGCTCACGGTGGTTTTCAATCCCGCGGCTTTTGTCGCGGTGGTCTGTGCCTGCTGTTTCCCTGTCGATGCCGGCTTACTTTCCTGTGCATCCTGCTGGCTCATAAGCAGCGCCTGGCCCAGCTCTACATACTGCCCGGAAACGATATTGGCTTTCTGCAACGTCGCATTAAACCGGAACCCCTTTTTATTTGTGGCATCATTTTTTATCTGAAGACTGGTGATGACATATCCGGAAACCGGGATCTTGCCAGTATAGGTGACAAGATCCCGGTTTTTCCACATCATTTCCAGAGATGCCTTATATGCATTGTGATTCTTTACAACCACCCCTTCAATCTGCAGCTGTTCTGGATTCAGATACACATGATCTTCGATGGAACTGCCATTTTCGATTGCATTGGATGTCATTTTGCTACTTCTGGTAGACGTTTCCTGGAGAATTGTCCCTGTAGACGGGGTGAATGTAATCGTTCCGGATTTCCGCCCGGTTAACCGATATGCCACGGTAAAACCTCCTTTCAGGCATTCCCCTGCTGGATTGCAAGGTTTATGGTATCTTCCTCTTTCATTTCCTGCCATAGCTCCTTTATGGTCTGCTTTAGCTCTTCTTTTAAGCTGGCCACATTCTCCGAATCGGGATTTCCGGATACTTCCACATGGATCGTCGGGCTAAAGGGAACCGAAACAACCATATTCGTAGACCGGCTGTTATTGATGATCTGCTCACTTTTATCCGCCGGTATGATCGCCGACCCCGATGGCAGGAATGCCAGCTCTCCGCCCCGTTCGTTAATGTGTGTCCACCCGCCTTTAAAGTTATTGTCTCCATCCGCATTATGGGGGATGGTACGAGAAACCGTCGAGCCGGATGACTGTACACTGGTACCGACCCCGAGAAAGCTCCTGGCCTTATCCAAAAGTGTGCCGAGGCCTCCTGCTGACCATTCTGCGATTCGCCCCAGAAAGCCAACTACCCGGGAAAGCACATCCGCGATCCCACTCAAAATCGGTGATATCACCTGCAGCACCGGAGGGATTAGATTTAGTCCAGAGGATAATGCCGGCAAAACGGCACTTGCCAGACTCTCAACGTGTGGCATCAATGGTGCAATTACATTTTCACTTAGGGACTTCAGGATACTGACAAGGGGAGGCACTACCGAGGTGGCGATGTTCCCGATTATCCTGGACAGCGGCGGTAAAACTGTCTGTGCCAGCATTCCAAAGGTGCTGACCAGAGGAGCTGCCGCGGAAACCAGCGGAGGCAGGGCCGAGGTGGCCAAACCCAACATTACGCCGCCAAGAGGGGCTGCTGCTGTGAACAAATCTCCGATGGTTTGAATCAATGACGGCAATGCAGCGCCAGCCAGCTCAGCGATTACCGGAGTACCTGCCGCCAGGCCGTTGCCCAGCAGCTCTACCATACCCATCAGAGCCGGTTCTACCTGGGGCCAGGAGGTCAGGATTGTATTGGTCAGGCTTGTAAAAACGGGAGAAAATTTTTCGCCGGCAGAAGACAGGAAATCATTCCAAATCCCTTTTAAGCTTTTAATCCCATTGGCATAGCCTTCCTGCTTTTTCGCGGCGGCCTGCTGGATAGAAGCGCTGTTCTCCAAAAGCGCGTTCATCCGTACCTGGGCCATCGCCGCGTTATCCAGGGCTTCTATATTGCTTCCCAGCCCCATGGCCATTGCTGACTGCTTTAATATCAGGTCATCAATCTGAATCCCATATTCGGACAGCGCGGAGGCATTCCCATTGATGTATTCCTGCACGACGCCGAGGGCCTCGGAATCGTCCATCTTAAAGGCCGTGCCCAAATCGTATGCCAAGGATGTGGTAATCTTAGATAGCTCATCCGCCGCCTGCCCGGTAATTCCCAGCTCCTGGTACATCTTTTTATTAGATACCAGGAAGCTTTCCACTTCCTTTCCGCTCCGATGGACTGCATCCGCAAAATTTTCAGCCCACTCCCCTACGCCGCTGTCCACGTCAAACATGGCCTTAAATTTCGCGCCCGTTTGCTCCGCTTCCACTCCAGCGTTAATGATGGAGCCGGCAAAGCGTTTCACCGCTTCAATCCCCGCCTTTACCAGCTCTATCCCTGCGGAAATTGCAAAAAAGGATTTGACCGCCGAGCCGATGGAATCCCGGATCCGGCCGCCGGCGCCCTCACCGTTCTCTCCCATATCCCGCAGCTTGTCCCCTGTCCGCTCCGCCTCATCCCCCGTCTGCCCAAGCTCCTTTTCCGCGCTCTGCAGAGCTTCTGACAAAGCGCTTTTTACTGTTTGTATTGGATGGAGCACAGCCTGTTTCACCTGGGATGCACCAGTCTTTACTTTCGTCCCAAAGCTCTTTATCTTTTTCTCGGCAAACCCATAAGCGCCCTGAAATCCGGCCTGGATCGTCTTTGTTAAGGAATTGGTCTCGGTTATGGCTCTTGCGCTGGCGTTCACCGCCGCTTGGGAAAAGCTTTCCGCACTGGCACCCATCTCCCGGTACGACTGCCGGACATCTTCCCCGATGCCGTCTATCGATTCCAGTTCTTTTATAGCGGCTCCGGCACTCTCAGATGCCTGGGTACCAAAGCTTTCCGCACTGGCTCCCATTTCCTGGTACAACTGCCGGACATCTTCCCCGGCAGCGCCCACTGATTCCAGTTCCTTTACCGCCACACCGACGCTTTGGGACACCTGAGAACCAAAGCTTCCTGCGTCCTCTTCCATACTCTGGAATCCAGTTTTTATTTCCCGTATCGCTCCCATCATTTCAGACAGCTGGGAAATGGGACGGTCTGCGTCAAACTGGACGCCGAGGGTTAAATTTCTTTGGTCGCTCAAGCCCTCCCTCCTTCCCAAATGGCGTAAAAAAGCAGCCTACTGGCTGCCCTTTGGTTTCATGCTTTCCATATATTGCAGATAGGCTTCTTTTGCCTTGTGATACTCAGAAAGGCACATCCCTTTCCACTCGGTATAAGATATGCCCTTCATACTAAATACCAACGACCAAAATTCCCGGTTCCGCCACGCCCTTCTCCTGGCAGCCTCCGGGTCACTCTCTTCCTCTAAGAAAGGATTCGATTTCTTTCACCAATTTCTCCGCTGTGGAAAGATCCTCCGCCGCGTCAAAATATTCCATCCCTCCATTCTGTACTTCTTTCGGAGATACGACAACATTTCGGAACAACCCGTCCATATACCGTGCTGTCTTCGGCTTAGCACTGGTCATGCCCGTCTCATCATTATGATTGAGATACCAGGTAGGCGATACGCTTTGTAACGTAAATTCCATCCCATTGATGGTTACTGATTTTGTCTTTGCCATATATTTTCGATAGCTCCTTTCTGATAGCCCTTTCGGCTTCTGCGGCCACGCCTTTGACATACTCCCTCCTGTTATCGGATGGTCAGATTCGGGACATAGATATTAACAGTAACAGTACTCACCGCTTTCCCTCTGGCCAGATCCGGGTCCTTTAAAATCCGGCACCGCTGGGCATTGATATTCGCGGATCCGTCCACATTCGCGTCAGATATGGTGACCGAAAATTTCCTTCGGTTCGCAGACAGACTGCGCAGCTTTGGCAGTGAAGGAGAGGTGCCCTGCAGGGTAAGCGAAATTGTCCCGCTTTCATTTGCATTCTCCTCGTATACCGTGTCTCCCTGACAGCCCATATTTGGCGTCACTGCATCCTCGTTTTTTGATACTGTGATAATCCCATCACTGGCGAATCCCACAATAATCGTGCCGTCCACATTGACATTCACCTTTTTCGGGTCATAACTTGTATCCATCTACTCACCTCCTAAGATAAGGATACCTTCAACAGGCCCTTCACTTTCACCTCGTGCACTGCTCCTCCCAGCTGTGCCTCCCACTCGATATCCGGCATACGCCTGGAGGCAGCCTGTGCATCACTCACTTCCGCCCTCCTCGGTACTGAGACCTGATAAATGCCGGCATTGGATTCCGGATTCCGTGCTATGATATCGTACTCTGTGGCCTCATCCAGGGTTTCAAAAACGCCGGAGGCAATTAGGGTAAATCCCGCATCCGTGTAAGGGATATTGGGGTTTTCCATGAAAATGCGGTACAGCTTTTCCCGCATCGTCATCGCGATCCAATCTCCACCCAGAATAGCGTCAATCCATTCCCCATCCAGGCAGCACCCGTTTTTGATATAATTCTTTTTATACTCATTTGTAACATAATTAGTGTGGTTTTCCTCCAGCGTGTTAATTTCGCTTGTTTTTAATGCCGGTACGGAAATCCCCACTGGCATTTTGAATTTCCAGGTCACACTCTGGGGATACCACGGCCCTACCGCGCCAACCCAGGCAGCCTCCGCCTGTTCTCCCAGATTTTCCGTATAGAGCACCGCCGATCTTCTGGCTTTACCGGAGTACTCCTTGTCACTGGTCTGCGCAAAGTAAAACTTCCGGTGATCCTCTACCCCGGCGCTCAATTCCGCCTCGCTGGGCTCGCTGTCTTCCGCAAACTTCGCCAGGGCCGTGATATACGCGCCTTCCGTCTGGTCGGTAAGGAAAATATACCAGTCATTATCCGCCTCCTGAAATTCTTTAATCGCATCCACTAAGCCTTGAGCGGACTCTGGAGCGCCAAAGCCTACGACCTTAACCTTTTTAATCAGGCTTGCCGGTGTCGGCTTTGCTTTGCCCTGTCCGAACATGGCAGCGGCCTGCTGGTAAATGGTTGTGTCTTCCCCCCAATCTGCTTTTAAAACCTCAAGGGTGGTATATAATTTGGCGTCCTTGGCGCCTTTTGTAGAAATCAGCAAAATGTCCAGTGAATCCACCGCCGTGTCCACCTGTTCCAGCGACACCGATACCACTACGTCTTTACTCATCTGTCTCTCCTTTCTCAATCGTTACAACATGCTCCACCACGTCAATCACCCGCTCATCGGTTCGGACATAGCGCAGCATGACGTCAAATCCATATCGCCGTGCTTCCTCATCAATCTGAAGGAAGGACCTCTCCTGGACATTCGCTACATCGACAACCGTAATCCCCATTCCGGAGATATCGGAATAGCCAGTATGCAAAAACCATCCCTGCGCTTTTTCCGCCAGCTCAAGCGCCTCATCATCCCCCAGAATCCCATCCCGGTTTACGCTGCAGGCAGTAAAGGAAAAGGAGCATGTGGGCTGCTCTTTCCGCACCTCCAAAATCGTCCCGTCCATGAGCGGCATCTGTAAAAATACTCCCATGCCATTATCCGGGATGTATAGGGCGGTGGTGGAATAAATCACAAATGGATATTCCTGCTCCGGGTTTACCTGATTGCTTAAATACACCGAAATTCCCAGGTATCTGCTCAGCCTGGAGACAATCTGGTTCCGCACTTCTCGAAATTTCACCGCACTGCCGCCTTTCCTGCGCATTCCGCCAGGTACCGTTTCATGGGATGGAGGGAGTTATGATCCAGCTCCTGGGTTACGGTGTAAACCGTGCCATCCCGATCTTCCACCTGCCCTCCGGTATGCAACGCATATTGATTCGTATATATTTTTACCGTATTATGGGTAATCGTCCCCGATGCATCGCGGATTAAATCCTTATCCGTTACCGGAAGGACAATCCCTTGAAAGGGGACCCGTTTCCGCTCTCCCTGAATCCATTGACCTCCGTCCTCCTGGCTAAAGACGGAACCTGGCTGGAGCTCGTACATGCCATGGAGCAAGCCGTCCGGTATCCGCGGCTGTATACTAAAATAGTTGTCAAGAGTTGTGTAATAGTCCATCTTCATCCTTCCTCGATTCGATAGGTTATGGAATTTCGCAGGCGCCCGCTCTCCACCAGCGGATTATCCGGCCAGTTGGAAACCGCCTTGGTAATGCTCCCCTTCCCTTTAAAGTTGGAAGGGGTATTCATATATAGCTGGATTTCTCCCACCACGCCCATCCCGATGTGGTTTGCTGCTGTCTCTGCATCCCAACTGTTAAAAACAATCCCAGTAACCGCATCCGCCGCTATTTCCTGAATTTTTTGCCGGTTATTATCATAGCCGGCACGGATAAAGCTCCGCTCCGGGATGGACACTGACGGCATTAAAATAAACAAAAATTCAATGCCGTCCTCTTTTCCGGTTTTTATTTGGCGGTTTCCCGGCTTTTTGTCTTTTGGCTTCAAATCCTTTGGTTTTCCGGACGGACCCGATGGATGCTTATTTTTATCGATACAGCCATAAAGGAACTCTTCCGTTTGCAGGAAAAACAGATTCGGAAAATCCCTGGGGCTTTTCCCCACTGCCTTTTTCGCAATGGGGATCGCCAGGTTTTTTACATTTTTCGCCTTTATAGTAGCGCCAAATTCATGGACGTTTGCAATCGTAAGGAGATCCGCCGGAGCGCCCCCTTTTCCTTCTCCGGATACACCATACCCTGGCGTGCCCTGGATCCCGATGTGGATGCTCATCCGGCTCAGCTTCTTAAGCTCCTTTTGGATCCGGTCCAGCTCCGGGGTAATGTTATCTTCTGCCCACATCACGCCCACCTCATGTATTTGCTGATAACTTCCTGCACCTGGCCGCCTAATTCCTTATCAAAGGTCCAGCTGACATCGGATATGGAGAAGGCGGATAGGCCGGTGCCCCCATTCCTTTCCAGCTCCCACTGCTGCTGAACCATCTGCCATACAATGTACTGCAGATCATAGGGCAGGTCTGACGGCTGATCTTGTGTGGCATCTTTCGGCAGAACGTAACCCGCCGAATACTCCACATTAAGATAACGCCGCTGTGCAACTCTATCATTCGCTAATCCTGATACATAACCCCGTGGGGCCCACCCATCATCCCGGTAAACCACCCCGATTGCTCCCATTTCTAAGATGGAGTAGGACTCCGGAGCCAGTTCCCTTTCGTTTTCCCGATCCATAATCCGATAAATTTTCACAATCGGATACTGTCCCAGGCACAGTTCTTGGGAGCCGCTGCCGTAATGGTTTTCCCGATAGTCTCTCCGGGCGAACTTCCTTCCCGTCAAGGTCTCTATGTAAGAAGATGCTGCATTAATCAGCCTCTCCAGCTGATTCTTTGCAGCATCTGGTATAGCTTCATCCTTGGGATTTAACCGGAGAAACTCCATCATATCTTCTAAAGTTGTGAGTGCGTTTTCTGCCAGCAGCGCCTTCCTTCCCATCACTTTCCCCCCTCCTGCCTCTGTCGTTTCGGGCACAGCACATCATCTTATTTTCCCTCTGCAGTTTTTCCATAGCGCCTCCTACACCGGGCTATCTACCGGATCCCCAAGCACAAGCACGCAGGACGCCCCAGTTGCCGCCGGGCTGGTGCCCCCCTTGAAGGATACCGACGGCGTAATTTTAATAAAGCGCTTACACCCCAGCAAATCCAACTGCACCTGCCTGGCCTCCCCGGAGGAAATCTCCATATCTGGGATCCCGCCTTTCTCCGATGCCTGCTCCGGGTTCAGCATAGTATCACTTACCGCAGTAAACTCCCCGTCTGCAGTGTCCGCATGCTCCAGTGACAGTGACAAGCTTACACTGTCCGGGTCTCCAGAAAATGTGCCCGCGGAATAAGACAGGATCCCAGAGAGGAACCCCTCCCTATCCACTGCCTTTTCTTCTACCGCAGGAATTACTACTACACTTCGAAATAACTCTCTCTTCATCATCCTTTCCTCCTATCGAACTTTAATATTCTTACAGTACAAAAAGCTCTCTGGATGGCGCACGCCAATGTCATCATACATCAGCGCCCGGGTCGCTGCCAGGTTCTCCTCAAAGGCATTATGGGAGATGCCCGCATCATCGGTCCAGGTGCCATCCAGGGTGGTATAGGTCTCTAACCCCATCTGGTCCCCAATCAGAAGATCCGCCCAGTTGCCAAAAAACAAATCGGTCTTTCCGTCTTCTCCCGTCGGGATCTGATTGGATACTTTATATGGGATACCACACAGCTTCCCTGCTGCCATCTCATCTCGGTAAATGTAAGCTCCGGTACTAGTTTTCATGTTCTTAAAAAACCCTTCCAAAAGGCTGTTCATAGCCCATCCTGCTTTGATGTCATCGATATTCTTTGAAAACGCCAGAGAACTTACATACACAGGAAAGTCCGCGGTGATTTTTCCAGACGCATCCGCCAGATCCGTATTCCCCATTTTCGTAGCATCGATATGCTCCACCTCTTTATTCCTGGCGATTCCCGTCGGCTGGAATTCGGTACCAGCTCCATACAAGCCGCCATAATCCAGCCCCAGCTGCATCCGTCGAGTCAGATCATTGGCAAACATGGCATCCGAGGAATAGGTAGACATCATAAGTAGCTCCCTGGACTGGGGGACAATGGCTTCCAGCCTTTTTGCAGACAGCTTGATGTTTCCGTATTTTGGAGTGCTGCTCTTAATCTTCCGCTGCTCTCCGCCCCATGTGGCGCGGCTTCCAGCGGTCATCTTTGGCAAGTTTAAATTCCCTGCAGTCAGAGGCACTTGCTGAGCACCCAGCTCCACAATCACCGTCTTGGGGTACAGAAGCTCTATAATCTGGTCAGAATACACTTCCGGAATCAAATATCCGCCATCCACCGGACTAGTTACGGATAAAGCCTTAAATTCCCTGGCCATATCTTCATCACCATAATTTTTCTTTGCATAGTAGGCAGCACGCTCTGGGTCATGCCGTCCCCATACATCGATGCATTTTACTACCCGTGCCAGCCGGATGTTGGCCGGTACTTCCTTTTTCTTTTCCGTGCCCATGCCGCTCCCTCCTCTGTTCATATAAAAGTTACTGTACTTGCGCTGTACTGGCTTCTGCCGGTCAGAGCGGCTGGATGCTGCCTTCACCTGGCGTTTTACCAGAGTGCTTTTTCGATCTTTCGACTCTTCATCTGCTGAATCATCCGCCATCACCTCGGCCACAGCATCCAGAAGCTCATCTACCATATCGCTCCCGATTTCCTCAGCCTTTGCAGACTTCCGCTTTTCATTCACAGCATCTACTGCAGTCTGAATAATCGATTCTAGGTCAGACTCATCTTCGTCTTCCTTTCCTTCTTCCGCTGCCCCGGCCTCCTCCAGGACTGCATCTACCAATTCACTCACGTCATCTGGATTCAGCTCTTCCGCCTTCGCAGACTTCCGCTTCTCATTCACGGCTTCTACCGCAGCCTCCAAAATCCCGGACAGGTCCGGATCCTGGCTTTCCGGCTCTTCCTCTCCTTCCTCTGCCTTCTGCTCATCCAGCGCTTCTTTTACTGCCGTCTTTACCATCTCCTGAAGGTCATTTGCCCCCATTTTCATGGATTTTTTTCCTCTTGTTCTGGCTGTTTTTCGATTCATTCTGTACTTTGCCATATCTGCCTCCTAAAAATAAATTTCAATTTCACCTTCTGGCTCCCGGCTTGCCGGGGCCTGGGATTTTGCGTTTCCCCCTGCTGGGTGTACCGCCTTTTCGATTGCCTGGTCAATCATCCGGGCCGCATCCTTCATAGACTGACTAATGCCCTTTAATGCCTTTAAATCTTCATCACTGACCCGGCCTTCTTTTACCTTCTGCAGCAGATCGTCTCGGGCTGCATTTATCCTACCCGCAGTTTCTTCCAGGGATTTATAGCTGGTAATCACCGCCTCTGGATTCATGGCCTAGGTAACCACAGACACCTCCCACAGCTTTACTTCTCTCAGATGCCGGATCCCATCCCCGTCATAATCAAAAACAACCGGGTCATAGCCAATGGACAACTCATTTAAGACACCATCATTTAGCAGAACCTTAATGTCCTTTCCCATGGCCGTGTCCGAAATCTTTGCGCTGATGTACAAGCCGTTATCGTCTTCCCGCAGCTCCATGGGCTTCCCGATGGGCAGCCAGCAGTCATTATGGAGGGCCAGGATTTTTACCCTCTCCCATCCTTCCGCCAGTGTCTTCGTGAAAGCTCCTGGTTCAATCACATCACCGCCGCTGTCAATGTTTTCAAATACAGCGCCATATCCGGAGAAGATTCCCTCTCCTTCGTTGTAGGAATCCATCTTGAAAGACATCCGCTTTACTGTATGCTTCACGCGCTCTACCTCCTTTCTGTCGAAATTTATGTATAAAAAGAACGCCCCTCGTTTTGAAGGACGTTCTGATTACCTGGTTACGTGATTTCATCCCATATGGAGCTGTGTTTTTAAAGCGTCCTGCAGCACCTGAGAAAAATTAATGTTGCGCTCCAGTGCAGCAGCATTAAGCCATGCAGGCAATGTGACGGTTCTGTTGACAGAACGATTTACCTGTGCCATCCGTACAGAGGGCATATAGACATCAATCAGGACCGCTCTCTCGTTCGGCTGCGCCTCAACCTCTGCCAGCGGTGTCGGGATGGGAATTTCCTCTCCGTCCTCCTCCAACCCATAAAGAACGCAGCCGAGAAGCTCCCTTGCAGATAAGAGCGCATCATCATCATTTGTGCCGCTGGTGGCACACTTCAAGTCAGGAAAATCAACTGCAATCTCCTGCCCGGGCTCATAAGTAAAAACGGCGGGATAAATATAACGTTCTGCTTTTTTCATGAATATGGCCTCCTTAAAATGTTATGCCAGGGGGAGCCGGGGCTACCTGAATGTGAGCCCCGACTGTTCTTCAATGCGTTTCAGCATTTTGATAACTTCCCTTGATGAATAACTTTTCATTTGCATTCCCTCCTGACATAGTTATAATAACACATATAAAAGTATTTGTCAATACAAATAACACATATTTTTATATGTGTCAAATTATATATGCCTCTATTGCATTACTTGCAGGGTGATTTTTTCTTTCTACGCTTCCTTTGCACTGGTATAAATTTCAAAATCAAGAAAAGGTCAAAAAGCAGTGGCAGTTCACCGTCTCCTCCGCCACGTTGCAATCCGGGTCACAGGGCATCATCAGCTTATTCCCCATTGATGTGACAAACGGCTCTGTAATCGGGACCGTTTTTCCATTCAGCTCTTTATGGGTGTCCCTGGCTTTCCCTGCATTTGTAATATGCCAGGTTTTGTAAGAGAATCCTCCCTTTCGCGCCATGTCGAAGTTTCCCGCCAGAAGGCTGGTGTTACACTCTTGAGCGGCGATCGTCCGGGCCCTGGCCTCCGAAGCATTCATTTCTGCCATAATCTCTTCCGCCAGCTCCTGCCGGCCTTTCCCTTGAATCAGACCGTCGGAGATGATTTTTGCGATATGCCCTTTCGTAGTCTGGGTCACATAAGTTACCCTTTGTCCTCCCCGAAGTTTTGCCGTGGATGTCAGTGCCGGCTGGTTGACCGCCGGTATCCGGTATATCGCTATCACATTCTCTACCCCTTTATCGTAGGTCTCCGCCCATAGGGGCATCAACAGCGATTCAAGGAGAGAAGCTTCCTGTTTCCAATCCAGAAGGCCGTTTGCAAATTGCACAGCCAGCTCTCTTTGCTGTTCCTCAGATAACCTTAAGAATTCTTCTTCAGACAAATTCAGAACGTCCCAGGCTGAACCGTCGGCCTTTCTGGTTCCCAAAAGGCTATCCTGGATTTTCTTTGACTGTTTCTGCAGGTGCCCCCGCACCGCCATCTCAAATTTCCTGCCCTGGGTACTCCTTATTGCTTCTAATCCCCGGCCTGCGGCCTGCGTTCTCCTGGCTTTTATCTCTCCTGCACGTTTTAGCAGCTTCTCTTCCTCCTGGAGGAGAATGTCTTCCGGAACAATTTGTACATCAAAACGGTCCGCCTCGATCGTCTCCGGCGAATCCGCATATTGTAAATTGGCCGCTGCGGAGCTTAGTTCCACCCGGTCCTCATTCTCCCCAATAAACAGATCCGCAAAATTCATCTTGTAGACGTTTCCTTTCTTAGCTGGCTCCATCCCCAGCTTTTCCAGAGCCTGGTTCATCGTCAGGAGGCCTGTATTCCACCCATCTATGGCCACCGCCTTTTCAAATTCTTTATCTTTTGGGATAATATCGTCATATTCCCACAGCAGGTCATCTCCATAAGCTGGGAGCAACTGCAAATTAATCGCGTCCTGACGGTTCATCAGGCGAGGTGTAAGCACATTAGTAGCATAGATATATTGTGCCGCGTCAGCTGTGGCCCGGTTGCTGTTTTGAGTAATGCCCATAATCTCACGGGGCATCCCAAAATGTTCCATTACCGCATCCCGCGTAAAAATCCTCCCATTTACCATGTCCAAATCTTTCATGTTATCGGAAAGCTTTGTCAGCGTCGGCGTCGTATCCCTCGGGCCGCCTAAGACAGCTACACCATGGCTTTTATCCGCTCCCCGGAACCGCTCCTTCCACCTTGCAAGGAAACGGTCCTCCTGTTCCTTATTCGCCCCTGGCAGAGAGACGATCAAACCCGGAGTGGCATCATTGTAGAAAAATTTCTTCTGGAATTTCGCCGCGTATTCATCAATCTCAATTTCGTCCGCGATCGGTTCTGCCTGTCCCAGGCCGCGCTTATATGGGTCTAATGGATTCAAGTCCTTCATGACAAACATATCGTCCACGCTGACTTCCATGATGCCGCCGTCCGTGGTCTTTATCGTATAGTACGGCGCCCCCTGGTATGGCGTCATCTGAACCCATTGGACCGGTACCGGCCAAAGCTCTGCCGGATATCCGTTCCCGTAACGCTCGATGATGAAATATCCTTCTCCTTTTAACAGAAGATAATTGTTCAACAGCTTCCAAAGCGCACTGGACGTAAACTCATACAATGGATTTGGCTTCTGCCAAAAGTCTAAAAATGGATGCTCTTTAAGCTCCTTCTTATTTCCGGCCTTATCCAGCCGGTACAGTTTCCCTTTTACGTAGGATAAATCCGACGATATCTTGTCAATGACAGCCATTCGCGGATTCTTTCCGTAGGCATCCATCCATTCCTGGGTATTCCGGGTTGGCGGGGCTGTCCATCTGGGCAGCATCCTATGACTCCCCGCCCCTCCTCCCGGATTAAAATAATCTGATATCCTTCGTCTAAACTGAAATATTCCCATATCATCACCAATATAAATCCCATTCATTGTTTGGCTCATAAAGCGCCAGGGCTAAGGCATCGGCGATATCCGGCGACCGGACTCCCCGTTTTTTCATAGCTTCCTTTCGCTCTAATTCCAAACGTCCATCTTTATTCACAATATACTTCCGGTTGCACAGCTGAGAAAATAAGGCATCATCCTCCAGCAGGCTGAGGCGACCTTCCTGCAAATATTTCCTTACCTTTCCCCACATCAGGCCGGTACTGTTGCTGTATTCCACCGGATCCTCCTCACCCACCTTACCGCCTGAGCCGCCAAAGTGGCATTCTATAAACTCCAAATCAAGCCTGGGAACATCCTGGCTTTGCCCGGTGCCCGCCGGATCTATTCCTTCTTTACGGCACCGCTCTCTCCATACCTCATCAATAATCCGGTCTTTTTGCTCATACAGGTTGTCATATACCCCTACCCCAAGCCCGTCGCAGTCTACCTTTACCCGGATTTTTGCATCTGGATAAAGCGTCGCAAGCCTTTTGATCATCATCACGCCATGACCTGTAATCTCCGTGGTCCGGTTATGGTGGTAAATTTCATACTGCAGGGATTTTGCCTGGTCGGAAAGAGGATATAGGACAGAGCTGTCATCCCCGTATCTGGCGACGTCAATCCCAATGTCAATCCTCTCTCCAGGCGCCTCCACGTTTCTCTTTCCGGCAGCCTCGCACCATTCCATGGCAATCAGACTGTCTGGAGTGGATTTAGGGAATACGCCGGCTACACGGACCCGAAACACATCAGAATCAATCCCAAACATGTCGATAATCTGCTGTACAAATTTCTTTGATACGTGGCTGCTGTCCCGGCCATCGATGTGCAGGGCGCGATACTGCTCACGGTTTTTATGATGGCTGTCATAGAAAAATCCCGTCAGCCGGGTAGGATTCCCCATCATCAAAAGTTTTGCGTCATCCCCGGTCATCGCGCCTAATACCGGCTCAAACACTTTATCCGCCACACCGGATGCCTCATCAATAATGTACAGCACATGATCCGCGTGAAAGCCCTGGAGGGCTTCTGGATTCGTGGCTGTACGCGGTACCGCGAACCATTCCTCCGGATGCCCTTTCATATACACTTTTTCCTTGGTCCAGATAATCTCTGACTTAAGCCCCGGATTGTTCCGCAACCACTTGCTGATTTCCGCCCACAAAACATCAAAGAGCTGGTGCTCTGTAGGCGCTGTGCATGGAACCTTTGGGAAAGGCCGTGTAAGCAGAAACCAAAGAACCGCCCAGGCCTCAGTGGCACTCTTTCCGATTCCATGGCCTGACCGCACAGAGGTCATCGGGTAATCCCGGAGGCTCCGCAAAATTTCTTTTTGGTTCCGATCTGGCACAACATGGATAATGTCCTCCACAAAATAGATTGGTTCCTGCGCATAAAACAGGATTGCATCTTCACTAAGATTCATGCTCTGCCTGTCTCCCCTTCTTTTTCCCGCTCCGCATCGTTCTGCGCCATGCGTTTTCTATGTGCCTGCATAATTACGCTAGCCAGCCCCTGTTGTGCATCCGTGCCCATGCTCATGTGGCTGGCCAGCCAGTCCATGGCCTGCATAGCATCATACAGCTCAATGCTGGCTCCATCCTTACCCATCTTCACTTTTTTGATTATGTGCCCGTTGACCTCCGAGGAATCCCTGAACTTCACATAGTTAACCTCCCGGGTCACCGTCTCCCCGGTCTCCTGGTCTATCACCGGCCCCCGCATTCCGATGACCGGGGTCTCCTCCCGCCCAAACGTCACATAATCTGTAATGCTTGCCCTTGCCACATCCAGGTACCACTGAAAAATATCGTGCTCGTCAAACATCTGGGCCTCATAGCGCTCCTTTCTCAAAAGCTCCACTTCAGTCCTGATCTTTGCTTTTCCCAGCAATCTGGAAGCATTTGTCATGGCCGTATTATAATTGCAGCTGTAGGCTTTCTGATAAGCACGGGTAGCATTATCGCCCATAGCATAAAGCATACAAAAAAGCTGCTGTTTGTCTGTCAGATCTGGATTGCTTGCAAACCGATCCTCAGCGCTAACCGCAGCTTTGTTTTTATTTTTACTGTTTTTCGCAACGTTGCATTTAGTCTTTTGCAACGTTGCATTCCATTTATATCTATTCTTCCAACTTCGGACCGTGCCCTCTGGCAAATCTAATGTCTTTGCAATTTCAATTAATTTCTTGCCTTCAAGGTACATGGCCTTTGCCTCTTCTATTCTCGGATCCGGCGCTCTGGCCATGCTGGATCACCTCCTATTGGTTGGTTTTGGGGTAAAGGAAAAGAGACAGTCAGTGCTATCTCCTTTTTGCAAAAAAGAACGCCCACCATTACTGGAAAGCGTTCCAAACAAAATTTATTTATTTTTCGTCTTCGTCTAATATTTCGATTATTTGTGCTACCGCATATGCATTAAATAAATTAAAAATAGAAGACACAAAACTTATTGTTCTTAACAAAATTATGCTTATGGGAAGAAAATAAAAAAACATTAAAATACTGGCTATAATATTACTTATGACAATATTTTCATAAAGTAAAAATTCACTTGGAATGCATAATAAAATTATTTTTAAAATCAGTGACTCTATGATTATTACAACATACAGCAGCATTAAATAAACAAAGTTTTCATTAACATCCTGCAATCTACTTTTTTCCTCTCCATTTTTCTCCTTTTTCGTATCAGATAAGAGATGTAACAATAACTGTTTATTCATAAACGCTTGAAGTAATGCATATCCTGTAAAAATCATACCACCTAGTGCTAATAACACATTTAAAATCACATCTATGCTATCTTGTAAAATAATTACTGTATCATTGCAAAATCCAATTAAAACAGCAATCATAATGCAAATGACAATCAGTATAACTCTTGATTTTCTATCTTTTTTATCTACCCTTAAACCTTTTAAGGATTTAATTAATAATTTTTCTGAGGATTTTGATTGAAGTAATTTTTCAATATTTTCTATTTTTATATTCTCCATTCAAGTCCTTTCTTTTATTTTATTCTATTTTTTAAAA
>CATOJE010000075.1 GCA_951800145.1 uncultured Lachnospiraceae bacterium
GACAGGGCCCACATCTCAAGGAATCCTCCCAGGCGATGCCTGGGTCCCTCCTTCAGATAATCAGAGACCGGCGTTCCCAAGGTCCCCTTCGGAGTCAGGTGGCGGGATTCTACTACGGATTCGCTTGCGCGGATATGCGATACGCTATGTGACAGAGAATATTACGAAAATCACTATTTAACTGAGTGAAGGTCGGAAAAAGGAGCGAAAAAAGAAAAGGATTGTCAGAAAATAGGAGGCATGATATAATCCAAGTACGGAAAGTCAGAACGCATAGAGGCGGCCTATACCCTCCACTTTCGGAGGGGCGAACCCTCCGGACGTGCCGAAAGGAAGGCGAGCAGATGATTACATATTCAGATCTGATTCAGACTGGTATCTTCATCATTGCCCTGATCGGATTGTGCTATACAATCTTTAAGGACAGAAAATAGCCGCCACTACTCCCAATAGTGACGGCTGTTGCAATTAAAAACACGCTGTAACTCATTGATAGGGTAGGCCGTGTGTTTCTGGCTTTCCCTTATTTTAACTATAGCATATTTTGGGGAGGGCTGCAAGCCCTCTTTTTAGTGCGTAGTTATATGCTTTGCTTTACAATAGTGGAGAGAGGAGGGCTTACTATGATAGAAAAGATAATCGAAAACGTGATTAACCAAATGATACCACACCTGGACCAGAGGCAGTTGGAACATCTGTCTAATGTTTTGTATGTAAATTTCCACGGGTTAGAGCTGCAGGAACAGTGCACAGAGCTGGTTCCCAGTGGCATGGAGGGGGATGAAGCTAAAATAAAGATGTTTGTGGCCTCCAAAAAGGCGGTAAACCGGCAGGATGGCACATTAAAGCAGTATACCCGGGAGATTTACAACATGCGGGATTCTACGGGCGGGCAGGTAAACTCGCGATCACAAAGACTAAAGTAAATAGCAATATTATTGAGCGGCGCAAGGGAGATAAAGGCGGAGATTAAAGAAAAGGATTGTCAGAAAATAGGGAGCATGATATAATCCGAGTACGGAAAGTCAAAGAGCAAAGGCGGCTTACCCTCCATCATCGGAGGGACAACCCTCCAGACGAAAGAAAGGAGGGCTTGCCATGGTTACATATGCTGATCTATTTCAGTTTTGTTTACTTATGGTTGCCCTTGTTGGTCTGTGTTATCAGATCTTCAAGGGAAGAAAATAGCCGCCACTACTGCAATAGTGACGGCAGCCCGTAAAGGGTAGTTATTAGCTATTGAGGGTAGGCCGCTTCTCTGGCTTTCCCTTGTTTTAACTATAGCACATTTGGGAGAGGGCTGCAAGCCCTCTTTTTAGTGCACAGCGGCAGAAAAGGCAACCCATAACGGATTGCCTTTTTATACTGTTCATACCGCACTCTAACGATTTTACCGCCCCATCACCCACTCCATCGCATAGGCCCAGGTCAGACGGTTCTGTGCCCAGATCAAAGCATACTCGGAAATAGGAATCGGGCAGGACACCCGCCCTGTTTCCAGGGTAACACTGGGAACTGGATTATTTCCCAGCTGAATCCAGTCTTTATATCCGCCGCCGCCCTCAGATGGCAGCATCCGGTAGCCGCCGGTTACCACGGACATCAGATTTGCCAGCTGCGCGGATTCCGGCTGAACCTTATTTCCTGGGATATCCCAGTAGATTACATCTCCCATTGAATGATAGTGAATCACTGCCTTCCAGGGATACTGGCTGGAATACAGATTCATCATCGCCTGGGTCTCCGGCTCAGAGCCAGGGGCAGTTCCCTTGAATCCGGAATAAGAAGGGTATCCTACAGAATACACCTCCGCCCACAGCGCGTCAAAATTCAGATTTAAATCCACTCCCTGAGCATTCGCCTTCCACCGGCTTAAATACGTTCCCAGGTCGCCGCCTCTGCCCGCTGCAGAGTCCATCACGTAGCAGGTGCTGATGGCATCCTTCAGCTGCTGGGAGCGGATCCCATCTATGCCGAACTGGCTGATGGTAACCCCATCCGGATTGGTCATAGGAACAAAGTGGATGGCCACCTGATCAAACATAGAAGACAGAGGATTTCCATGGAAGGAGCCAGTATCGTAATTTACCAGGATCATCTCCATCTGCTGCATCAGCAGCATGGGATTTAAATACTCCCTCCCATGAATTCCTCCCTGAATCAAAATATGCCTGGGCGCTGCCTGGTTGCCGATGATGCAATCATATATAGCTCTTCCATCCAGGGAAGTCCCGATAGGATTCACATGCATACGGCTGCTGTATTTCTGCTGCAAAGTATTGATATCCTGTACCATCTGATCATAGGAATACTTCGCTGTAGTCAGAACCACTGGATTCGTCACATCAAAAATCTGAATGTCCTCACTCTGGCCTGGCAGAGCAGTCTGGGACGGCGCGGTCTGCCCGCCTCCTGGGAAGAACCCCGGCCCCTGAGAATAATCCACGCTGGAGCTGCCGCTCCCTCCGGGTGCAGCTGTGCTTCCAGAATCTGCGGCCGCGCCGGAGGACTGGCCATCCCCCACCCGTATCACCCGGTTTGCCGTGCCCTCGGAGGGCTGCGGGGCAGATCCCGGATCTTGAGTCTGGTTCTGGTTCTCCTGCGCTGTGGCGCCCTGTTCCCCCAGAGGAGCCCCTGGCTGCTGAGAGGCATCCCCCGCAGGAGCCGTCTGGCCGGAATCCTCCGGCCCGGCAACCGTCACTGCTGTCTCTAAGGACTCTCCGCCTCCCACAACATCCGCCATGGAAACCGTAACATTTGCCACTGTAAGGAACGCTGCTCCCGCCAGAGCAGCCCATCTATGGTAATTTCTCATCTTCTTTCTCCTCCTGAAAAAATAATGCCCCGTCAGCGCAGCAAGTGCGCAGACCTACCATGAGGGGGCGACACTTTCACAGTAAACCCCCATGCCGCTTTCTCGGCACCACCATGAATGAAAGGGGTTTACTATGAACCCTCCGGTGATGCACACAGAATGCAAAAACAGCATTCCGGCGCTGTACGGTCAGCGCAGCGAGTGCGCAGACCTATTGGGAGGGTTCGAGACTTTCATAATAAGCATACCACACATTATATGATATAAGTGTGACATAAGTGTTACAAATTTCTTACAAAATCAGGCGGCAGATAGTCTGCCGCCTGCGCAAAAGTCCTTGCACCATTATTTTCCAAGATCACCAGGCTTCATGCTTAAGTTAATCCGCCCCATCTTATCCACCTCGATTACCTTCACCCGAACCTGGTCGCCGATATTCACCACATCCTCAACCTTGGCCACCCGCTTATCGGAAAGCTTAGAGATGTGAACCATACCGTCCTTATTAGGAGACAGCTGGACAAAGGCACCGAAATTCATAATGCGCACCACCGTTCCATCCATCACCATGCCAGGCTCGATGTCTGTCACAATGCTCTCGATAATCTTGATCGCCTTCCGGATCATGTCCGCGTCTGTCCCGCATACGGATACATAACCGTCATCATTAATATCGATCTTTACGCCGGTTTCTTCGATGATCTTATTGATCACCTTTCCCTGCTTTCCTACCACATCGCCAATCTTGGCCGGATCGATGGTAATGGTTTCAATCTTAGGCGCATACTTGCTTAATTCCGGACGGGGCTTTGCGATAACTGGAGCCATGATCTGGTCCATAATATACATTCTCGCTTCCTTCGTCCTGGCAATCGCCTCCTCCACAATGGGACGGGTCAAGCCATGAATCTTAATATCCATCTGGATGGCCGTGATCCCCTTGTGGGTTCCGGCTACCTTAAAGTCCATATCGCCAAAGAAATCCTCCAGGCCCTGGATATCCGTGAGAACCAGATAATCATCATCCCTGTCCCCAGTCACCAAGCCACAGGAAATTCCAGCCACCATATCCTTAATGGGCACCCCTGCCGCCATCAGGGACAGAGAAGAGGCGCACACCGACGCCTGGGAGGTGGAGCCATTGGACTCCATAGTCTCAGATACGGTGCGGATAGCATAGGGGAACTCCTCCACGGATGGAATCACCGGAAGAAGGGCCCGCTCTGCCAGAGCTCCATGGCCGATCTCACGTCTTCCCGGTCCGCGGCTAGCTCTGGCCTCTCCCACAGAATAGCCAGGGAAATTATAATGGTGCATATACCGCTTTTCTGTAATACACTCATTCAGCCCGTCCACCTTCTGAACCTCAGATAAAGGCGCCAGGGTACAAATATTTAAAATCTGAGTCTGACCCCGGGTAAACATGCCGGATCCATGAACTCTAGGCAGAATATCAATCTCTGCATCCAAGGGACGGATCTGGTCGATCCGGCGTCCATCCGGCCGCTTGTGATCCTTTAAGATCATCTTGCGGACCGTCTTCTTCTGATACTGGTAAACTGCATCCCCCAGCATGGCCAGCGCCTCCTCATCCTCAGCGAAGGCCTCCTCCAGACGTTCGGTAATCCTTGCGATGTTCTCCTCCCGCTTCTGCTTCTCATCGGTAAATACCGCTTCCTCCATCTCCTCCGGAGAAACCAGCTCCCGAATCCGGGCAAACAGCTCCTCAGGTACTGCATAGGAATCATAGGAATGCTTTTCCCTGCCGCACTCAGCGATAATCTTATCAAAGAACTGGATGATGGTCTGATTTACCTCATGGGCTTTATAGATCGCCTCAATCATCACATCCTCCGGCACCTCATTAGCGCCAGCCTCAATCATAATCACCTTTTCCCTGGTGGAGGCCACAGTCAGGTTCAGGTCAGAAACCTGCTTTTGAGGATTGGATGGATTGACTATCAGCTGTCCCTCGATGAGCCCCATCTGGGTCGCCGCACAGGGGCCGTCAAAGGGGATATCCGAAATACAGGTAGCCAGGGAGGAGCCCAGCATAGCCAAAAGCTCCGGAGAAGCATCCTGATCCACACAGAGCACCAGGTTATCTAACAGCACATCATTCCGGTAATCCTTAGGGAACAGAGGCCGCATAGGACGATCTATCACACGGCAGGTAAGGACTGCATTCTCCGCTGCCTTTCCCTCGCGCTTGTTAAATCCGCCGGGAATCTTTCCCACAGAATACATCTTCTCCTCATACTCCACAGACAGAGGGAAGAAATCTATCCCATCCCTGGGCTTTTCCGATGCTGTAGCCGTAGCCAATAATACGGTATCCCCATAATGCATCAGCACCGCCCCATTTGCCTGAGCTGCCACTCTCCCCACATCCACAGTTAAGGTGCGGCCAGCCAGCTCCATACTGTAACTCTTATACTCTTTTGCCATAATTCGTCTCCTTTTCCATATTTTCCTCCGAAATTCTATGGTGTCCACATTGCCCGGCAATGCCGGCGGCAAAGCTTTCCTGTACCATATGACCTGCAGACAGAAGACGCCGAAACCACTAAAGCAGACACGGCTTCCGTGTACACTTTAGCAATCTCGGAGTTCTTACCTCTGCCGAGGGCCTTCCGGATTTTCCTTTTTGTGTCCTTCCTGTTCTGTGTGCAGCCACAAAACAAGCAGAATAGGGTGGAGAAGACTCCACCCTACATTCCAATACCATTACTTTCTGATGCCCAGCTTCACGATCAATGCACGGTAGCCTTCCAGATCGGTCTTCTTTAAATAATTCAGCAAGCCACGTCTCTGACCTACCATCATAAGCATACCACGTCTGGAGTGATGATCCTTGGGATTACTCTTTAAATGCTCTGTCAGCTCTGCAATTCTCGCAGATAAGATTGCAATCTGAACCTCCGGTGAACCGGTGTCCCCCGGCTTTCTTCCATATTCCGCGATAATTCCTGCTTTCTTTTCCTTTGAAATCATTTTAACTTCCTCCTTTAATTCTCTAAATCCTTACCGTAAACCAAGCTGCGGCTGGAGATGCCGTCAGCTGAGCCCCGGCGTTTACTCACACCGTTAAACTATAGCACAGACCTGAATTCTTGTCAATGAAAAAATTACGGTGTTTTGCTGTATTTTGCTGTAAGCAATAAATTCATGAAGGACTCTCCGGCGACCCACAGCGCCGGAGCTTCATGCAGCATACCGATCGGCTGCCGGATAAACCACACTTTATCATGGAATATTCTTTACCGCAAGAATCGACATCCATTCGCATCATTTGACTTCCTTTTCGTTCTCGCACCCCTAAAAAAATCCTGTCCCCCTGTCCTTCACCTTCCTGATTCCCATTTCCCCTGGTTTTGCTGAAAGGAGCGAAGGGTCTGTCTCACCTGCTGTTTCCTGCGGATACTGATTTCCAGCAGCTCTCCATTATCCAGCTTCAGAAGATTTCCCTCCATCTGCTTTACATGGTTTAAATTTACAAGACAATTCCGGTGAATCCTCACAAAATCCTCCCCGGAGAAGTGCGCCTCTTCCTGCTTCATCGTCGTTCGAATCCGATACTCCTCCACAGCCGTATGCACACTAACCTCCTTCTGCCAGGAAGAAATGTAATAAATCTCCTGCTTTTTCAAAACCACAGTCTTCCTCCCAAACTGCCATACACAATCCGGGCTGGCCTGAGTCATTCCCCCTAAAAGCCCCTCCAAAAATTTCAGAAAAACCCCTCTGGTATTTATCATTATTGGCTCATTCACCAGCACCAGGTCAAAGCGCTTTCTGCGAACCGCCTTTAAAAAAGTTTTCTCTGTGCTCAGCACCTCCACCTCTAAAGGCTCAACCGCCTCCTGGCAGATACGGACGCAGGACTCCGCAAAGCGCTTCCATTCTGCATTATCACTGTATATTGCTATCCTCATTCCGTGCCTCCTGTATAAAAATGATTTTAAAATGTCTTTTATAGGTATTACGAAATGAAAGATAAAATGTTACCGAAATCTAATAACCCAATATCGGTTAATTCCCGACTTATGGGGATGGTTTCCTCCATTTCCGGGGTGGAAAAGGCTTGTTGCTGTTCCATTTTAAGGATATGAAATTACTATTTACTTTACACTGGTTGTCGGTTTTTTGCTTATCCCATATTTACATTGGCGAAAGACAGACTAATCACAGGACAAGTTCTCTGCAGCCTCTGGTACTTCTCATCCTCCCATATTTTCAGCCCCTCGAACAAATCCCCTCGGCCTGCATACTGGATGGAAAAAAACTTCTCCAGCATACTCATATTCAAGGTTTTTCCAAACCTTCTGGGGCGGGAAAGCAAGGTCACCTCGTCCTCTGACTCCCACCACTCCCGGATAAAGCTTGTTTTATCCACGTAGAAAATATTTCTCTCCTGTATCTTCTCAAAATCCTGATGCCCTATCCCTATGGTTCTCCTCATCAAAGCGCTCCTCCCATCCCCTTTATCGAACTATCTTCCATACTCTGCAAGATAGGATTGTGCCTCTTCGAAAGACAGACCAATCTTTGCCTGCAGCTTTCTCAAAATTGCTGTACCATCAAGCCCTTCTTCCTGTCCGATTTCAACGATCATCTTTGCCTGGCCTTGACGCATCCCCTGCTCCATCCCTTGCTCCATCCCCTGCTGTATCCCTTGCTCCATCCCCTGGCGCATCAATCGCTCTGATTCTGTTTCGATTACCCTTCCTCCCATAACCTTCACCAGCCTTTCCTCATTCTTATTTCCATTTGTAATATGCGTAATTATCGTATTTACAAATCCCATCAGATCCACAAGCTCCGCATCGGACAATTCTCCTTTTCTATGCAGTCTCAGCATCTCATCCCGAAAATAAATCAAGTCTTCTACAGCCTGGTCAATATTTCCTTCTGATACAATATCTTTCTCATACCTGGCAATATAAAAAGGAATATATGGGAACAACCGCTTCTCTACGATTTTCTCCCTGGAAAATTGCTCCAGAATCACATTATCCGATCCATAATCCACCCTCTGACCGTCTGGAAAAACGAAAGTAATCACCGTTTTTTTCGGCGTTTGGCCCGTCCGCTTAATGTAGATAACCGAGAATCTCGGCATCGGTATCTCGGCATGGCCTATATCCCAGACCGCCAGCTGCCTTGCGACGATAAACGCGTACTCCGCTATCCGAATCGCCATGGAACCATCGTCATAGCTCTGGCATTCCAGAAGATAGACCTCGTCCTCGATTCGGATCAAAAAGTCAGAAATCTGTTCCTCGATCTCCTTACCGCCGTTCGATGTTTCGCTCTCCGTCAGATACCCCTCTGATGGAAGGATCTCTACCTTCACATCCGGCCTGTAATTCCGTTCAAAAACATCATTGATGACCGGGACAAATAATCGCTTGTGCTTCATCTTCATGGTTTTAAACACATTATCATAATCCGGAGTTTTCTTCTGCATACTGCGTTTCCTTTCATTCATATGTGATGCACTGGAAAAAACATACCGTGAAAAGGAACGATTAGAAGAACAGAACGCTTTTTTTCATTATAACCGTTCCCCTATTCTTTTCCAAGCCTTTTCTACTCTCTCCTCCAAAAATCAATCTGTAAATTTTTCCCTTTTATAAAATGATATCACAAAGCAAAGGATTTTTCAATCACTTTTGTAAAAAAATGTTAACTCAAAACACCATAAAATAAACCGGTAACCCGTCCCTTTTTCTTCACGGTTCCATTGAGGCTTACAACAAAATATGCGCCCGTCCAGGTCAAACTGATAGTAGCTGTTGCTGATCTTCCTTTCCTCATCTTTTGCCTGCTTACCTTCCCAGTCAAAATAGTACCAGAGAATATCCGTATCCTGGTCATCAATCCAGCAAGGACGCCCTTGATACAGGAGGAAGTCCCTATAACATGCCCATGGCCCTCACTGTTTGGGCCAAAGTGCTTTGAAAGGATATTCTTGTTCAGTGATGAATACTGTAAGATATTTGGTGAACCCGAGGAAGGGAACTCTGCAAAAAAGAATTTGCGAAGCATAAAAAATATAGTAAAATAAACAGAGAAGCCAGATCTCTAAAACACATCCTAAAACGAATGAGAGGAGCCTTATGCATCCATTTTCTTACGATATTTATCAAAGCTGTACCCTCTGTCCCCGTATGTGCCATGCAGACCGCAGGCGCTCCATGGGCTTTTGTGGCTGCTCTGCTACCCTGAAGGCGGCCAGGGCTTCCCTTCATATGTGGGAGGAGCCTTGCATCAGCGGAAGCCTGGGCAGCGGAACGGTATTTTTTACAGGCTGTACCCTCCGGTGCTGCTTTTGCCAGAATTTCCAGTTAAGTCACCAGGGGCAGGGAAAGGAGCTGACAGCTGAAAGGCTGGCAGAGATCTTCTTATCGCTCCAGGCCCAGGGTGCCCATAATCTGAACCTGGTCACGCCCACCCAATATCTCCCCCACATCCTTGACGCCCTGGATCTGGCCCGGCCGGGGCTGACCATCCCGGTGGTTTATAACTGCGGCGGGTATGAGCGTCCGGAAACCATCCAGGCCCTGGAGGGCTATGTGGACATATACCTCCCGGATTTAAAGTATTTCAGTCCTTCCCTCTCTGAGAAATACTCTCAGGCTCCGGACTATTTCCAGGCTGCTTCAAAGGCGGTTCTGCAGATGATCCAGCAGATGGGTCCTCCTGTCCTGGAAAAGGAAAGCGGACAGCTGAAGCGGGGCGTGATGATCCGTCACATGGTTCTCCCCGGAGCAAAGGAGGACTCCATCCAGCTGCTGCGCTGGATGAAGTCCTCCCTTCCTGAGAATGGCTACCTTATAAGCCTCCTCAGCCAATATACTCCATTTTACCACTCGGATGCATACCCGGAAATCAATCGCCGGATTACTACCTACGAATATGAGAAGGTAGTGGATGAGGCCATCCGGCTGGGGCTGACCCAGGGCTATATGCAGGAAAAAAGCAGTGCAAAGGAGGAATATACCCCCTCCTTTTGCGGCGAAGGGCTGGATGGCTGAGCCCCCAGTCCCTGGAAGCGGCTGGATTTCTCCACCCTCCTGCCCTTGATAGCTTCCTGGTGCAGCGTTTAACAAATAGCGATGCCCATCACCTGCCTTACAGCTACTTGCCAAAGGATGTACTGGTCTTTTGTGTCAGCTGTGGACACGGGCATGGCAAAGCCAGCTTCTCCTCACATGGAAGCCTGCCTTTTTCTCTTCCTTCTCTTCCTCCTGCCCCTCTCCCAGCTTCAGCTTTAACCGCTTCATACAGTACCAGAAGGCCGGAATCAGGAATAGGTCTGCCAGAAGCCAAGCCAGGGGAGATGCAAAGCAGACTGCAACATAGCCGAAGATAGGAACCATGCAAAAGCCTACAAAGGCCCTTCCTACCATCTCACACACACCGGCCAGAACGGCAAAGGCACTGTAGCCTAATCCCTGGATGGTGAATCTCCACACATTCACAAAGGTCAGCAAGGGGAAAAACATAGAGCTGTAAACCATGTATTGATAAGCCTGACGAATCACCTCTGTCTCCGCCCTATCAACAAACAGCAAAGGGATCCGCCCGCCGAAGAAAACTAATACGACAAAGGCCAGAACCGAATACACACAGCCTACCAGGGTGGCAGATTTCACGCCGCTTTCGATTCTCCTAAACTTCCTTGCCCCGATATTTTGTCCCGCATAAGTAGCCATGGTTCCCCCCAGCGCATCAAAGGGACAGCAGAAAATAAGGCTTGATTTCTGTGCAGCTGCCACAGAGGCCACTGCCACAGACCCTAAGGTATTGATGGCCGTCTGGATGACCACAGAGCCAATAGCGGTAATGGAATACTGCAGCCCCATAGGAATCCCCATAAAGCAAAGTACCCTTGCATAGCTTCCTCTGAAGGCAATCTCATCCCGCTCCATTTTTAAGATCGAAAATCGTTTTTTCATATAAACCAGGCACAAAAATCCAGATACTGCCTGGGAGAGCACCGTCGCATAGGCAGCTCCTGCCACCCCGCTCCCTGCCACAAGAATGAAGAATAAATCCAATCCGATATTTAAAATACTGGACAATATCAGAAAATATACCGGCGTCTTCGAATCCCCCAGAGATCGGATAATCCCTGCCAGCACATTATAAAGAAATGTAGCCGGAATTCCCAGGAAAATATAGTAAATATAATCATAAGCTCCCTGAATAATATTTTCAGGTGTCTGCATTATTTTTAAAATATTCCAGGTAAGCATGGTGATTGCTGCGGTCATCACAGCTGCTAAAAGCCCTGAAAGCCACCCTGCATTTGCCACAAAACGCCGCATTTCTTTATAGTCCTTGGCGCCAAAGCGCTGAGCCACCGGTATAGCGAAGCCGGAACAGATCCCGATGACAAATCCATTAATCATAAAATTCACTGCCCCGGTAGAGCCGACGGCTGCCAGTGCATCCACTCCCAGGCATCTTCCTACGATCACCGTGTCCACCATGCTGTAAAACTGCTGAAACAGCATCCCAAGCAGTGTGGGAATGGCGAAGCTTAAAATCAGCGTCAAAGGATTCCCCTCGGTCATATCCCGAACCGATGACCTCGAACCAGCTCTTTTTATCATTTTCTGTCCTCCTCAAATTGTGCACTGACTTGCAGGGCACATCACGAAATCATCCTGCAGCACTGCAGGCGTCTTGCTCTGCGCCTGCATTTAGGGCCTGCGCACTTGGAAAATCATACTGCGCGCCTTACAGCTATTTGCTGAGCGATGTACTAGTATGAGCAATTCTAACGGAAAACAGAAAAAAATACAACCGATATTTTTCACAAAAATACACAGCAAAAAAAGGGAGCGGATATCAAATTTTTTCTTTGATATCCGCTCTTAAGCTATTTCATCCATTGGACTGTAACCTCGCTATTCTATTTTTGTCTTTCGTTCGATCCGCTTCGAATGAATCGCCCCATCGCTTCTCCATTCCAGCTTCTCTCATCTGTCATTTGCAGATTCTGTAATGCATGCCTTGAATTTCAAAAATTTCAGTTTCGTGCATTCTTATCTGTCTTTCTTTTCTCTATATGAAATTGTGTAACCGCTTTGAATCATCCTGCTCTTTTTGATTTCTTATCCTTGTCCTTCTGACACTATGTAGAATCCTTCTTCGTCCTAATAATACTTTCTCGTCATATTACTAGACCGACTATGTGGTTCATTAACATAAATTTCTGAAATCGGATGGTGCTCGCATCATCTTCTCAATGTATGCTGCCAGAGCTCTCTGTTCAAAACTGGTTTTGTCCTATTGTTTCAATTATAATCTTAAGATTATAACGAAACCAGTCTTATGTGTTTGGCGGTCCGTACCTCCTTTGCTTAAATTTTTCTTTTTAATTTCCTGTGCATTGGTCTTCACCTCTGCCTCTCTCTTTTTGATAGCTTTATTATAGCGGGCAATAGCAGATTTGTCAACACTTTTTATTTATTTTTTCAATTATTTTTTGTCGGTTTCATATTTGTATATATTTTTTGTAATTATTTTCACTACTATATAAAATTCGCCTTATTTTTTTGGTATATCTCTATTATTTTCTGAATTTTTTCTTTCAAACAATGAATATCGAAAGCCAAGGCAGAAATCAGTTCCTTGTCCATTCATTTGCCAAAGGTTTTCTGCCTGTGCGGTTGGACACCCCAGCGGGCGTCCAGCCTGGCTCCCACATTCGTCAAGCCTGCACTTGCTCGCGTTTACGTCTGCTTACGCATCCGCATTTTGTTCATTCGGAAGTGGATTGCAGCCCCACAGGCAGAAGATATTTGTAAACCGACTGCCTGGAGGCCCGGGCAGATTTTATTTAAGCAGCAGGGAAATTCCGGATATCATCAGAAGGATATAGGTCATGATCATAAAAGCGTTCTGGCTCATCCGGCGGACCAGCTTTCCTCCCAGAGCCATTCCCCCCAGGAAGAAGGGAATGGAGATCAGCTGCAGCTTGATCAGCTCACTCCCCCACAGCCCCGTCCGGATATCGTCTATCAGTATGATGGAGTTTAATAGAATCCACACGGTGGAGATGGTGGCGCGGAAGGCTTTCTTGTCATCCAGCCGTTTGGTCAGATAGCCGATCAGCAGGGGACCGCCTGAGACGAAGATGCCATGCACAAATCCAGCCAGTCCCAGAAGCCCCCAGCTAAGAATATTACTTCCTTTTCCTGGCACCTTTCTGTCTGGCCTCTCCCCCGTCCCTTCTTCGCCTTGCTTCCTGGAGTTTAGAACGCTTCCAGAGGCCGCAGGTCCTCCCTGCCTGCCGGCCTTCCAAAGCCCTGCCAGGCCCTGAATGGCCAGAAGCAGTACGAAAATCCCCAGAGGGGGATAAAGGATGCTCTCCCTGCCTGCAAAATATCCTTTCGCCAGAAGCCCTGCCGCGATCCCCGCGGACATTACTGCCGCAATCCGCTTCAGCTCGGCCCAGCAGACCTTCTCCCGGTTCCCGGCAAACACATAGATGCCCGAAAGCAGCCCCAGGGCATTGAGCACCGGCCTGGCCACATCATAGCCCACCAGCATCAGTCCGGGAGGCATGGCCAGGATTGTTCCCGCAAATCCTGTAATGCCCTGAATCACATTCGACAAAAAGATCACCAGTAAAAATGCTGCATCCCTCATATCCTTCCTCCGCCTCCGGACACGCCCTTAAAACGCATCCCCGCCCTTCTTCACCCTCTTTTTCACCACCCCCATAATAAATGGCAGGAAGATGGATAAAAAGGCGATCAGCAGCAGCCCCAGGGAAATAGGCCTGGTAAAGAAGATAGCAAAGCTGCCCTTGCTTACCATAAGGGAACGCTGCAGATTCTTCTCCAGGGTATTCCCCAAAATCAGGCCAAGGATAACCGGCGGCATGGGGAATTCCAGCTTCATCAGGAAAAAGGCCGCAAGCCCTACCACCATCATCAGAAATACGTCGTTAACGCTGTTATTTAACGCAAAGGTGCCCACGATGCAAAATACAAAAACTATCGGGGTCAGATATTGATTGCTCATATCGCCGATTTTTGAAAACAGGCGGATTCCCATAAAGCCCAAAAGCCCCATAAAAATATTTGCCACAAATAAGCCTACAATAATCGTATAAACCTTGTCCGCCTCGCTTGTAAACAGCAGCGGTCCCGGGACAATCCCCTGCATCATCATAGCCCCCAGCATCACCGCGGTTCCCGCGTCTCCCGGAATGCCCAGAGTCAGAAGGGGAATCAGCGCGCCGCCGGATACGGCGTTATTGGCTGCCTCCGGAGCGGCCACTCCCTCCAGCCGTCCGGTTCCGAATTCCTCCGGATGCTTGTCCCAGCGTCTGGCTTCATTATAGGCCAGCCAGGAGGCGATATCGCCTCCCGTCCCGGGAATTGCCCCTACCATGGTCCCGATAAGGCTGGAGCGGAGCAAGGTAGGCATGATTTTTCGGATCACCTTCCACTCCGGAAAGGTGCGGCGGATTTTTTCCTTTGTGCGTTCCTTATCCACATTCTCCTGCTCTGTGTTGGAAAGCCCCTGGGAAAAGGCGTAAAGGCCGATGAGCACCGGAACCATGGCAATCCCGCCCATAAGGTAGCTGGTGCTGAAGGTAAACCGTTTCACCCCGGTCAGCGCATCCATCCCCACCGTAGCCAGCATCAGGCCGATCAGCGCGCTAATCAGACCCTTGGTAACATTTTTCGAGGAAAGGCTTGTGACCATGCTCAGGCCGAAGATGGCCAGGGAAAAATATTCCGGCGAGGTGAAGGACAGCGCTACCTTTGACAGCAGCGGCGCTGTCCACAAAAGCATCACAGCGCTGAAGATTCCTCCAAAGGTAGAAGCCAGCGTGGATACGCCAAGGGCCGCGGCCGCCTTCCCCTTTTGCGTCAGGGGATACCCGTCCAGTACCGTAGCCGCCGAATTTGCCGTCCCCGGCGTCTTAATCAAAATCGCTGTGATAGATCCGCCGTAGATGGCCCCGCAGAATACTCCTAAAAGCATCAGAATACCGGTATTTCCTGTGAATTTTAAGGTCAGCGGCAGCATCAGGCTCAGCCCCATAATGGAGGAAAGTCCCGGCATGGCTCCCACAAAGATTCCCACAAAGGCCCCGATAAAGACCACCAGCAGGTTAAAAGGCTGGAATACTTCGATAATGACAGAAAGTAATGTTGACAGCATATGAATTCCCCCTTTCTACTGAAACAACAGCCCTGCAGGCAGCTTCAGCCCTAAAAGCATAACAAATACCACCTGGACAAAAATCAGGATGCCAGCGGTGAGGGCAGCCAGCACAGCCGGCCGCCTCTCCCCCAGAAGCACCATAGACGAGGGAACCAGGAAGATAATCGATGGGAAAAATCCCAGCAGCTTCAAAAGCACTGCAAAAACCAGGCAGATCCCGGTCAATATGTAGATCCGCTTCATTCTAGGAGATCGAAACTCGATGGGCTCCGCCCCTTCCTCTCTTCTTTTTTGAAGCAGGGTTTCTGCTGCCAGTACACAGGACAGAAGGATCATCACCACAGCCAGGATGCCAGGCCACACCCCGGAGCCCATAGCGGTTCCCTTCGCGGCGCTCCCGTAGGAGTTGGACTGCTTTAGCATAGCCGCGGAGACTGCAATCAATAGGGCAGATATGCCAAGATTATATTTTTTCATCGCGTACCCCTCTCAAGTAAGGTTTAGTTGATCAGGCTCTTATAGTATTCTCCCTGCTCGGTAATAAAATCAGCCAGCTCGTCCGTGGTAAGGGTAATGGGATCAAAGTAAAACTCCTTGCGGATCGAAGCGTAGCTGTCCGACACCGCGGCCTTGCTCAAAAGCTCCTGCATATAAGACACGATCCCATCCGGAGTTCCTGCAGGCACCGCAATCATAATCCAGCTCAGCAGGTTCACATTGGCAAAGCGCTCATCCACCTCAGCCATGGTGGGCACATCTGGGGAAGAGGGCGAACGCTCTGCCGAGGTTACCGCAATGGGAATCAGACTGCCGGACTCAATATTGCCCACCGCGGGGGCCATGGCGGAAATACACAGGTCTACCTCGCCGGAAAGCACGCCGGCGATGGCATCCGGGGCAGAGTCATAGGGAACGGACTGTATCTCCAGAGACGCGTTCTCGAAGATGGTTCCCAGCAGGTTGGGGATGGTGCCCACACCAGTTACCCCGGCTACCATCTCCCCAGGATGCTCCTCTGCATAGGCCACGCACTCGGCAAAGGTCTGAAAGGGTGCATTCTCTCCTGCCAGAAGCAGATATGGGTCCTGCTCCACCGCTGCCAGAGGGATCATCGCCTCGCTGGGGTTAATCTCTGTGCTGCCATTTACATAGTTTAAAACTAAATCACAGTTTACAAGCCCTAAGGTATAACCGTCCGCATCTCTGGTTAAAAAGTTTTCTGTGCCGATCAGGCCGGAGCCGCCTACCATGTTGGTAACGGTAATCTGCTTCCCAAACTCCTCCCTGGGAATGGCGTCCAGCACGCCCCGCACCGCTAAATCCGTGGTTCCGCCCACCTTATAGGGAATGATAATTTCCAGATCCCGCTCCGGATAATTGAGAGGTTCCTCTACATCCGGCGTTTCTCCCCCCTCGGAGGAGACTGCCTTCTGAGCCGCCTCTGTCTGCGGGGCAGTTGTTTCCTTACCTCCTGTGTCCTTTGCGCTTCCTCCGCATCCTGATAACATCCCTGCCGCCATCGCTGCCGCCAATACCTGTGCTAACACCCTTTTTTGCTTCATATGTTTTTCCTCCATTTTATTCTTGGAGCGCTCTCCTGCTCCTGCTTCCGGGTTTCTTCACTCTTTTTTCGCGTTTTCTGTGACAATTTCATAAAGATAGGAAAAATCCTTTTTGCCGCCCTCTCCCATGGCTTGTCCGTAAAGCTGCCGCACCAGCTCCATCCCCGGGTAATTCATACCCATCTCCCTGGCCATATCCACCGCGATATTTACATCCTTGTTCATATTTTCCACAGAGAAAACTGCCTCGTACCTCTTCTCCCGGATGGTCTCCAGCTTGGAATCCAGATAGAAATTCTGTCCGCCTCCGCAGGCAATGGCTTTGGCAAACTGGTCGTACTGGATATGGCAGCGCTCTGCCATAGAAAGCGTCTCGTTCACTGCATTCTGTATCTGGGCCACCATCATATTATGGAGGATTTTCATCGTCAGCCCGCTTCCATTTCCTCCCATGTAAAGAATGCTGCAGCCCATATACTCCAGGATAAAGCGGACAGACTCATAGACCCTTTTCTCTCCGCCCACATAGATGCCCAGCTTCCCCAAAAGCGCTGCCGGGCGTGATTTTACCACCGGGGCGTCCAGCATCGCAGCCCCCTTTTCCTGCACCTTCACAGACAGCTCCACCGACACCTTAGGATCAATGGTGCTCATATCGATGTAAACCTGGTTCGGCCTCATCTCATCCAGCATTTCCCCGTAAACCGCCTGCACATGTTCGCTTTTAGGAACCATGGAAATCACCACATCACAGCTGGCGGCAATCTCCCTTGCACCAGCGGCTCTCCTGCCGCCCACCTTCTCCAAGGCTTCTGCCTTTGCCGGATCCACGTCAAATACATACACTGGCTCCGGATGCTTTTTGATAATGTTAGAGGCCATAGCCTCCCCCATCAGCCCCAACCCAATAAATCCAATCTTCATAGGCTCCTCCATCATTTCTTTATTCATCTTATTCATCATGATGTTTCATTTTAAAAAAATTTGGCCATGCCTGCGCTTCCGAAAAGCCGGATCTTCTCCGCCGTCTTCTCCTCCATCCGTTTCATCGCCTCTGTCAGATAATTGGCCGGATGAATCTCCTCCGGGTTAGCAGACAGCGCTTCTCTCAAGCCAGCTGTGAAAGCCTGGCGCAGCTCTGTATCCACATTTACCTTGGCAACGCCTCTGGCGATGGCCTGCTGTACCTGTTCATCCGGAACCCCGGATCCCCCATGAAGCACAATGGGCTTTTGCACTGCCTCCACAATCTCTTCCAGGCGTTCAAAATTCAGCTTCGGCTCCACTTTATAAACGCCGTGAGCCGTTCCGATGGACACTGCCAGATAGTCCACGCCGGAAGCCTGGGAAAACTGAACCGCCTCATCGGCTGTGGTCAGCATCGCGTTCTTTTCTTCCACGCTGATATCATCCTCTGTCCCGCCGATTTTTCCGATCTCACCCTCCATCCCCAGGCCAAGGCTGTGGGCAATTCTTGCGATGCTCCTGGTAATCTCCACATTCTCCTCATAGGGAAGCTGGGATCCGTCAAACATAACCGACTGAAAGCCGGCATGGATCGCCTGGACATTCTGCTCGAAGGTACGGCTGTGATCCAGATGCACGCATACCGGAACCGACGCTTCCTTTACCAGGCTGTCCACCATTTCCTTCATATGCTCCAGTCCCATGTACTGGATCACCTTCTGGCCCACCATCAGTATCACCGGAGCCTTTTCCTTCTCAGCGGCAGCCAGGATCGCCTTGACCGTCTCAGCATTATGTACGCTGAAGGCTCCGACTGCGTAATGATTTTCTGCCGCATGCTCCAAAAGTATTTTCCCTGATATATAACTCATTTCTCCTCCTATCGGTTCAGCTCTATCTCATAGTTATAGTAGTCACTGCGATACCGCGTCCTGGCATACTCAATCACACGTCCGTTCACATCGGTAGTGGTGCGGCTCATCTCTAACAGCGCCATCCCATATTCCACTCCCAGCAGCTCCGCCTCATGGACACTGGCATTTACCGCCCCGATAATCTCACGGCTTTTCTTCAGATATATGCCATTCTGCTCTAATATTTCGTAAAAGTTAATCACATTCAAATCATATTTCTGAAAAATAGTTCCGATATCCTCTGGCCAGCAGGTCCGCTCAACTGCTACCGGCACCTGATCCATGAAACGGATGCGCTCTACCAGAAGCACCCGGTCATTCTTATCCAGATTCAGCTTCCCCTTTTCAAAAAACAGTGTGTCCTTCATTCCCCATTCCATTACCTTACTGCTGGGCTTATAGCCCTTTCTGGCTACCTCCTCCGCAAATCCCCGAAGGTTGGCCAGGCTTTCCAGCATCTTCTGCCGGCAGACAAAGGTTCCCCTGCCCTGATGGCGCTCCAGAAGCCCCTCCTGCTCTAAAAGAGATACTGCCTGCCGGATGGTGGTCCGGCTCACCTGATAAAATTCCATCAGCTCCGGTTCTGTGGGGATGGGCTCTCCGGGCTTCCACCGCCTGTCCCTTATCTCCTGCTCCAGGCATTCCTTAATCTGCTTATATAATGCACCGTTTTGCTTTTTGGGGGTCGCTTCCCTGTCCATATCGTCCTCCTTAACCATAGAGCGGTGATTCCAGAATCCAGGGCCTCTAAATCAGGGGCCTCAGCCATTCATAAAACCTTTGGCGATCCTGGATAAACTCCTGCGGCATAATCCGCTCACCTGCATCCTTTACTTTCTGCAAATCGCAGCTTCCGATATGGACATTATAACGAATATCCGGTTTTCTTTCAATACAAACCATCTTTCTGCTGACTCCCTCCGCCAACAGCCTCGCCGCCTTCTCTCCCACCAGATACGCCTCCCGCCTGTCTGTGTCTGACACAGCCAGGGACAGGGCCCTCTGATTCATCCCTAAGTTTTCCGACCGCACGAATATCCCCAGCCTGGCGCTCAGCGCCTCCTGAAGACGAGCCGCCGCGCCTCCAAGGACCACCCGGCCTCCGATGGTAGCCTGGGAAATTTGACTTTCTCCATCCCACTCAACGCCCTCGCTGACCACCACCACCAGGGTTTCCTGGCCCTTCAGCCTCTCCCCGACCTCATCCGTCATGCTTCTCAGAGAAACCGGCTGCTCCGGCAGACAAAGGATGCAAGCCTCTTCCTCCACCAAGGCGCCGGCCGCCGCCGCCAGCCAGCCGGCATTCCTGCCCATGGTTTCCAGGATCCGGACCCGCTCAAAATTTCTCATGGATCTTAAATCCCGGCTGATATCCCGAACAGAATAGGCCGCGTACCTGGCCGCACTCCCAAACCCCGGCGCATGGTCCGTCATCCCCAGATCATTATCCACAGTTTTTGGAATGCCGATCACCTGAAGGGACATCCCCTCCGCCCTGGCTTCTTCCTCCATCTTCTCCAGTGCGGCCATGGTGCCATTCCCCCCGATAAAGGCCAGGGAATCGATGCCGAAGGCCTTCAGATTTTTCACCGCCTGTATTATCTTATCCTCTGTAAATTCATATCTTCCCGAACCAAGAAAGGCTCCGGAATCATACCTTGCAGCTAAAATCTCCTCGATCCTTTTCTCATCTGCCCTTTGGAGCTTCGACTCAGCCAGACCTTCATATCCATTTTCCACGGTGTACAGCTGCACATCCTCAGGAAGATTTTCTACAAATCCGGCCAGGCTTGTATTAATGACCGCTGTCGGGCCGCCCGCCTGCCCTATGGCTATCCTTTTCATTGGTATCCCTCCTCCTTCCATTTTCCCAATCCTACCAAAATTAACTGGGAGCGCTTTCGAAATCAAAAACTGCTATATCGGGCCTTCAGTTTTTAATTCATCATAATGTTTGTAGGATAATTCTAGCATTATTAGATATGAATTTCAATATCTATTTTAAGATTACTTTCTTTTTGTTGACTATTTACTATTTTAATCTTTATTTTTTGTGCTATATAACCAAATATCCTGATGCCAGTGTCTTGACTGGATTATATCTGGCAAAACTCCGCCGAATAATTTTTCATCGGCAAGGCGGAGGAGGGAGGCGATGCGGTGGCATCGTTGACCGACGACAACGCAGTC
>CATOJE010000076.1 GCA_951800145.1 uncultured Lachnospiraceae bacterium
GGTCCGGTCTCTCACGGACCTTACGCACCGCTACGCTTTCGGCGGAGCGAGAGCGCGGTGACGTTGGGACACGGCTGCTGGGGCGCGTAGCTTCCCGGCAAATATGCGCCTGCACCCATACCCCGAAACCTTGGATTTCCTAACGGGTAACGACGTATACCCGGCTGGCGTTTCCTAACGGGTAACGACATCCACTCAGCCAGCGATCCCCAGACGTTCGCGATCACAGCGACTCACTTAAATAGCAACTTTACCTTATGAATGAACGCTCCATTCTGAGAATAGTCCCTCCGATTCAGCACATACTAAAAGGGAATAGGCACAATGCCTTAGCTCAGCAAAGAAACAGGCAAGGAGGGTTTGGAAGATGAAGTTATCTTTCCGATGGTATGGCAGGGATGATAAGGTTACTTTGGAGAATATCCGCCAGATTCCAGGGATGCATTCTATTGTCACTGCAGTGTATGATGTCCCAGTGGGTGAGGTTTGGAGCCGGGAGAGCATCGCGGCTTTGAAGAAACAGGTGGAGGATGCGGGGCTTCATTTTGAGGTGATTGAGAGCATTCCGGTTCATGAGGATATTAAGCTAGGGAAGCCATCCAGGGACGACTATATCGATCACTACTGTGAGAACATCCGGCGGGTGGCAGAGGCGGGGGTAAAGTGTATCTGCTATAATTTTATGCCGGTATTTGACTGGACCAGAACACAGCTGGATCATCCGCTGGAGGATGGTTCCACTTCCCTTGTGTATTATCAAGAGCAAGTTGACCAGGTTAATCCTTTGGAAGGTGATAGTGATCTGACCCTTCCGGGATGGGATTCCAGCTATACCAGGGAAGGCTTACGAGCGGTGGTGGAGGAATATCATGCCATAACAGAGGAGACGCTTTGGGGGAATCTTAAATATTTTCTGGAGCGGATTATCCCGGTAGCAGCGGAATGCGATGTAAATATGGCGATTCATGAGGACGATCCCTGCTGGAGTATCTTCGGGCTTCCCAGAATTATTACGGATGAGAAGAATTTGGATCGGTTCCTAGGCTTGGTGGATGACCGGCATAATGGTATTACCCTCTGTACTGGCTCCTTAGGCTGCTCCTGCAGGAATGATGTGGTAAGAATGGCGGCGAAATATGCGGCTATGGGGCGGATTCATTTTGTTCATATGAGAAATGTTCAGATTCTTCCGGATAATCAGGGATTTGAGGAGAGAGCCCATCTGTCCTCCTGCGGTTCTCTGGACATGTTTGCCATTGCCAGGGCATTGTGGGAGAATGGCTTTGACGGGTATATCCGACCGGATCACGGCCGGATGATCTGGGGGGAAACCGGACGTGCCGGCTATGGATTATATGACCGGGCGCTGGGGGCTGCCTACATCAATGGATTATTTGAAGCGCTTGAAAAGATGGGGCCACTATTCACGGCCAGTATCCCGCGAGGCGTTTGACCCACTGGGTCCGATGCATACAAGATGAGCATTCTTGTGCATGAGCGGTGATTTGATAATCCTCCTTCTTGACCTTATAATAGCTGCAGGGTTTATAATCCGCATTTGACAGATGAGGAAGCAGCGGGAGGATAAAAGAAGTGATGAAAAATAGTGATCTTACACAGGGAAGCATTCTGCAGAAGCTTTTGATGTTTGCCGTACCGTTTTTGATAGCAAATATTTTGCAGTCACTATACGGTGCGGTTGATTTATTTGTTGTGGGAAGGTACTGCAGCGCGGAAAGCGTGGCAGCGGTTTCCACTGGGACGCAGGTGACCCAGATTTTCACCAGCTTGATTACCGGATTGACACTGGGCAGCACGATTTTGATTGGAAAATATATGGGCAGTAAGGATTATGAGCGGGTAAAGTGTACGATTGGGACCACGTTTACCGTGTTTTTTTTATTTGCTCTGGTGCTGACAGTATTGATGCTGGCCTTTGAGCGCCCCTTGCTCAGCCTGCTGGATACACCAGCAGAGTCTTTTGAGCTGACTGCAGGATATGTGGCGATTTGTGCATGGGGAAATGTATTTATCTGCGGATATAATGGGATCAGTGCAGTGCTCAGAGGCTATGGCGATTCAGTGAGGCCCATGATTTTCGTGGGTGTGGCCTGCGGGATTAATATTGTCCTGGATTTTATTTTTGTGAGGGCTATGGGGCTGGGGGTGAATGGGACCGCTCTTGCTACGGTGATTTCCCAGGGAATCAGCATGGCGATTGCAGTTATCTATCTGAAGCGGAAGCACTTTATCTTTGACTTTCAGTGGGCCAGTTTTCGTCCGGTTAAAGCGATTGCAAGAGAGCTTGCTCTGGTAGGGATTCCGATTTCAATCCAGGAGCTGATGGTGCGGATCTCTTTTCTGTACCTGATGGCGGTGATGAACCGGTGCGGTGTCTATGCGGCAGCGGTGGTGGGAATCAGCAGCAAGTTTGATGTGTTTGCCATGCTGTCCGCCACCTCCATCGCTAATGCGCTGGCTGCTTTTACAGCTCAGAATATGGGGGCGGGGAAGCCGGAAAGGGCAAGGAAATCCTTGTGGTATGGCATGAGCTTTGCACTTTTTGTTTCGTTCCTGTTCTGGTGTTGGGCGCAGGCAAGCCCTCAGTCCATGATCCGGATATTTAATGACAATGAAAAGATTATTGCCGCAGGGATTCCCTTCTTTCGTTCCTGCAGCTATGATTATATTATGGTTACTATGGTGTTTTGCCTGAATGGATATCTTAATGGTAAGGAAAAAACCGTGTGGACCATGTTAAGCTGCAGTGGCGGCGCTCTTCTTTTAAGGATTCCCATGGTGTATGTATTTGGAACGTATTTTGCAGAGGATCTGGGGAAGCTGGGGATGATTGCACCCATTGTTTCCGGAATTATGGCAGGTTATACCTGGATGTATGTGTGGTATGAAGGAAGGAGAAGGGCTGGGGCGTGAACAGCGGGACAGGGGATGCAATGAAAAAGCATACAGCGAAAAAGTAATCGAAATATTTTCACTTTTCTGATCTGGTGTGATATAATGAACGTTAGCAGAAGGAAGGCGGGGATCCGGCCCGGACGGGCAAGAAGATACCCTGCCGGAAGGGTTACGAATTTAAGGAGGGATTTACAGGATGAAGATTACATATATCGGGCATAGCGGTTTCCTGGTGGAGCTAGAGAGAATGGCCTTGCTATTTGACTATTACCAGGGGGAAATCCCGGATGTTCCAGGAGGGAAGGAGCTGTATGTGTTTTCCAGCCACAGCCATGGGGATCATTTCGCTCCGGAGATATTCCAGCTTGCAGAGAGGTATTCTAAGGTTTGCTATGTTCTCTCAGATGACATCCCAGAGGAACGTGTGCCAAAGGCATGCAGGGAGCAAACCGTATTTCTGAAGCCGGGGCTTACCTGGGAGGATGGCCGGATTGAAGTAGAAACCTTAAAATCCACAGATGAAGGGGTGGCGTTTCTTGTCCAGGCAGAGGGAGAAGTGATTTACCATGCAGGGGATCTGAACTACTGGTACTGGGAAGGAGAAGGGGATGACTGGAATCAGAAAGTGGAGAAGGATTTTAAGCGTTTCATCGAGCCTCTCCGGGGAAAAGCCATCGATGCTGCGTTTATTCCCCTAGATCCCAGACAGGAGAAGGATTATAAGCTTGGTCTGGACTATTTTCTGGATCTGACAGAGACGAAGCGGATCTACCCCATGCATTGCTGGGAAGAATATTCCATCATTGACCGGTGGCTTAGCGAGCATCCGGACAGTCCTTACAGGGATCGGATCGTGAAAATCTGCCGAAGAGGAGAAGAATTCCAGCAGGAAGCATGAAAATAAAATCAAAGAAGAAAAGGAGAGTCAAAGTATGCAGTTTCAATTTGCCCATTATAATTACAATGTGATGGATCTGGATAAGTCCATCCGCTTTTATGAGGAGGCCTTGGGATTAAAGGAGGTTCGCAGGAAGGAAGCTTCCGATGGCAGCTTTATCCTGGTGTATCTGGGTGACGGAGTGACTAATTTCCAGCTGGAGCTGACCTGGCTGCGGGATTGGGAGAAGGATAAATATGACTTAGGCGATAATGAAATCCATCTGGCCTTTGCAGTGGATGATATGGAGGCAGCACACAAGAGGCATCAGGACATGGGGTGTATCTGCTATGAGAATACGAAGATGGGGATTTACTTTATCAGCGATCCGGATGGCTACTGGCTGGAAATCGTTCATGCAAAATAGGGGGAAATAAAAATGCAGATTACATTAAAGGACGGTTCCGTAAAGGAGTATGGGGAAGGCCGCAGGATTATTGAGATTGCTGCAGATATCAGCGAGGGGCTGGCCAGAGCAGCCTGCGCCGGGGAAGTGGACGGCCAGGTTATGGATTTGCGGACTGTGATCGACAAGGACTGCACCTTAAGCATTTTAACAGCAAAGGATCCGGAGGGGCTGCGGGTGATGCGCCATACCTGCTCTCATGTTCTGGCGGAGGCAGTGAAGAATCTGTTCCCAGATGTAAAGCTTGCCATCGGACCAGCCATTGACACGGGATACTATTATGATTTTGAGTCGGAGCCCTTTTCCAGAGAGGATTTAGATCGGATCGAGAAGGAAATGAAGAAGATCATCAAGAAGGGCGCCAAGCTGGAGAAATTCACCCTTCCCAGACCAGAGGCCATCCGGCTTATGGAGGAGAGGGGAGAGACCTATAAGGTGGAGCTGATTCGGGATCTGCCGGAGGACGCAGTGATCTCCTTTTACAGACAGGGGGAGTTTGTGGACCTCTGTGCCGGCCCCCATCTTATGAGCACAAAGGGCATTAAGGCCTTTAAGCTGACCTCTTCTTCTGGTGCATACTGGAGAGGAAAATCAGAGAATGCCATGCTTCAGCGCATCTATGGAAGCGCCTTTGCCGCCAAGGAGGAGCTGGAGGAGTATTTGCAGCACCTGGAGGATATCAAGAAGCGGGATCATAATAAGCTGGGCCGGGAGATGGAGCTGTTCACCACAGTGGATGTAATTGGCCAGGGACTTCCCCTTCTGATGCCCAAGGGAACAAAGATGATTCAGACGCTTCAGCGCTGGATCGAGGATGAGGAGGATAACCACTGGGGATATATCCGGACCAAGACGCCGCTGATGGCCAAAAGTGATCTGTACAAGATTTCCGGACACTGGGACCATTATAAGGACGGGATGTTTGTGCTGGGGGATGAGGAGAAGGACAAGGAGGTATTCGCCCTTCGCCCCATGACCTGCCCCTTCCAGTACTATGTCTATAAGGCCAGCCAGAAATCCTACCGGGATCTGCCTCTTAGGTACGGGGAAACTTCTACCCTGTTCCGAAATGAGGACTCCGGGGAAATGCACGGCCTGACCCGGGTGCGCCAGTTTACGATCTCGGAGGGACATTTGATTGTCCGTCCGGATCAGATGGTTGAGGAGTTTAAGGGCTGCCTTGCCCTGGCGAAAAAATGTCTGACTACCTTAGGGCTGCAGGAGGATGTGACCTATCACTTGTCAAAGTGGGATCCGGATAACCGGGAGAAATATATCGGGGAGCCGAAAGTCTGGAATGAGACGGAACAGCATATCCGGGAGGTACTGACGGAGCTGGAGATCCCCTTTGTGGAGGATGTGGGAGAGGCTGCATTTTATGGACCTAAGGTGGACATTAATGCGAAGAATGTCTATGGCAAAGAGGACACCATGATTACCATTCAGTGGGATGCTTTGCTGGCGGAGCAGTTTGACATGTACTATATTGACCCCAATGGAGAGAAGGTTCGCCCCTATATCATCCACCGGACGTCCATCGGATGCTATGAGAGGACTCTGGCCTGGCTGATCGAAAAGTATGCCGGCCTGTTCCCCACCTGGCTGTGTCCGGAGCAGGTCCGGGTTCTCCCTATCTCTGATAAATATTTAGAGTATGCAGAGCAGGTGGAGAAGGAGCTGAAAGAGAATGGGATCCTGTGCACTGTGGATAAACGCTCCGAAAAAATCGGCTATAAGATACGGGAAACCAGGATCGCAAAGGTTCCCTATATGCTGGTGGTAGGCGAGAAGGAAGCAGAGTCCGGGATGGTATCAGTAAGAAGCCGTTTCCTGGGGGATGAGGGGCAGAAGGAGCTAAAGGACTTTATCCAGGCAGTCTGCGAGGAAATCCGGACCAAGGAGATTCGGAAGATTGAAGTGAAGGAATAAAACCTTATGCTTTGCAGAGCTTCAGGGCGTGTAAAGCAGCTATATAACCATGAATAAAACAGCGCTCCCCAGAGCCAGATAGATCGGGGGAGCGCTGTTTTTACGAAGTCTTATGGCGTGATGCCGAGGTCAAAAGGTCATGCATGACGTGCTTGCATGTCAACACATGAATTGAGCCCCACATCATGGAATGCTGTTGTAAATCTGTCCAGGATACAGGGGCAGTCCCTTGTAGTAGGCCAGCTCGCTGACCGTCACCAGCTGGAAGCCCTGAGATACCAGAGCGGGAACCAGGATATCCGTGGCGTCGGCGGTAGAAGAATAAAGCTCATGCATCAGAATAATATCCCCATCCTTTACCTTCCCCAGCACTGCATTGACTGTGGCCTGGGCGCTTCTTGTCTTCCAGTCCTTGGTGTCCACATTCCACAGGATGATAGGCATATTTACATTGGCCAGGACGGTACTGTTTTTATTGCCGCCGGGAAGCCGCATCAAGGTGGGCCGGACACCACAGGTAGCCTGGATGGTGTTGTTGCAGGCCTCCACCTGCGCCTGGATAGCTGCGGCGCCAAGCTGATTTAAGTATTTGTGGTTTTGAGTGTGATTGGCAACCTCAAAGCCTTCATTTGCCATGCGCTGCACCTCAGCCGCATGAGCCGGAACCCGATCCCCAACCATGAAAAAGGTGCATTTGCCGCCATATTGATTCATCACATTCATGATCCGGTTTCCTACAGAGGACTGGGGGCCATCATCATAGGTGAGAGCGATCATTGGCTTGGAAGGATCCAGGTTCCGGACACCGGCCTGGATGTTCAGCATAGCAGAGGCGGCTGCCTGTGCTTGTGCCTGAGCCGCCGCTTCCGCGGCAATATTCAGTGTGGCCTGGGCGGCAGAATCCATGACGCTCTGAGAGGAGGCCTGGAAGGCGGCCTTTGCGGCCTCCCTGGCAGCCGCTTCCACGGCGCCTGGCCCGGCAGCAATCTCCTCTGTAGTGGGCTGATACTCATTGACAGAAAAGGCCTGAAGGTCTTCCCCGGCGCCGGTGCTGGCAGCCTTAGCGGAAGCCGTGCTGGTACCAGCATAGGCCGGATTTAAGGTAAGGCCGGTCAGGATACCGGCAATTAACAGTATTTTTAATGATTGTTTCAAGTAACTTTTCCCCCTTTTTCTGAACCGTTTGTTCTTTTCAGTCTATTCTATACCGATTTGGAAAAAGATTCAAGATGGAAAGAAGAAACTTTCCTTAGTGAAATCATGAGGGATTTGTGCTACACTACTATATAGCATTCAAATGAAAAAGGAGGATCCCGCAGATGAAGATTTTACATATTGGAAAAAAGGGAAATATCCAGCGGTACACGGAGCCATCAGAAAAGCTTGAGGAATACGAGCTGATTGACATCCCCTCAGATACACCCGCCAGTGAGCTGCTAGCCCGGGGAAGGGATGCGGAGGTAATTATTATCGATGCAGTTACACCCCTGTCGGCAGAGCTGATTGGCGCGATGCCTGATTTAAAGCTGATCCAGTCGGAAGGAGTGGCATTTAATGCCATAGACATAAAGGCAGCAGCAGAGAGAGGGATATTTGTATGCAATGGAAGAGGGATGAATGCATCTGCAGTTGCGGAGCAGACCCTGCTTCTGATGCTCGGGGTGCTGAAGGACGCAGTGAACAATGACCAGGCAGTACGGACTGGAAGGCAGATCCAGGTGAAGGAAGGATATATGGCAAGAGGGGACCTGATGGAGCTTGGCGACTGCACCATTGGCTTAATCGGATTTGGGGCGATCGCAAGGCAGGTGGCGAAAGCCCTAAAGGTGTTTGGCGCAAGAACCTTCTATTACAGCAGGCACAGGGCGCCTGTGGAGATAGAGCAGGAGCTGGGAGCAGCATACCTGCCCTTAAAGGAGCTTTTATCCGCCTGCAATATGATCTCCATCCATGTACCAGTTACGCCAGAAACCAGGGAGATGGTGAACGATACATTTTTTGCAGACATGCAGGATGGTTCCTACTTTATTAATACTGCCAGAGGAGAGGTGGTCGATGAAAGAGCCCTTATCCGTGCATTAGAAAGCGGAAAGCTGGCCATGGCCGGCCTGGATACTCTAAGCGGAGAGCCAGTAGGGCCCGATCACATATTGGTGAATCTGAGTCCGGAGCTGGAACGGCGGATTATCTTCAGCCCCCATATCGGAGGAATCACCCGCTCCAGTTTTAGGAGAAGCTATCAGATCGCATGGGGCAATATTAAAAAGGTGGCGGCAGGGGAACGGCCGGAATATGTGGTGAACGGAATATAATTTAACAGGACTGTGGGGCTTCCTCCAAAAAGCATAAAGTTGCTATTTACTTTAGTCTCTGGGAACGCGAAAGTCTGGGGGATCGCTGGCTGAGTGTGTGTCGCAACCCGTTAGGATTCGCTGGCCAAGTGCGTGTCGCAATCCGTTAGGATTCGCCAGCCAAGTGTGTGTCGTTACCCGTTAAGTATTCCAAGTTTTTGAGGTATGGGTGCAGGCGCATATTCGCCGGGAAGCTACGCGCCCCAGCAGCCGTGTCCCAACGTCACCGCGCTCTCGCTCCGCCGAAAGCGTAGCGGGCGCATAAGGTCCGTGAGAGACCGGACCTAAGCGCCGACGGTTTCGGAGGGGTTCCTTATGGGACCCGGCCTGACGCGGGCGTAGCCTTCTGGCGAATATGCGCCTGCACCCATACCCTGAAAACGTGGCTTCCCTAACGGGTAACGACACCTACTTAGCCGGCGAATCCTAATAGGTAACGACACACACTCGGCAGACGAATCCTACCGAGTTGCGACACGCACTTGGCTAGCGATCCCCCAGACCTTCGCGATCACAGAGACTAAAGTAAATAGCAAAAACCGTGACAAATGTCACTCCCTAAAGTGACAAGGGATATCTAGGCTCCTTTACATTTTCTCTTTATAATAAAGCTATAAGAACAAAGGAAGGCTACAAAAATAAAAGGGAAAGGAAAGGAGAACCGATATGACTACTATGATTGCTGTGATTATTATCTGGGTTATCGCACCATTTGCGGAGCTGGGCATTATTCTTGGTTTGACTGCCTCGAACAGTCGTTATAAAAAACGAATTCAGGAGCTTACAGGAACGATACCGGTAAGAGAGCCGGTGACTTGCAAGGGATATGATTTAAGGGAGGCTTCCACTTACCATTATTCTTACAGGAGGGAGGAGACTTCCACAGGAACGGACGAGAAGCAGACAGGGGAAGGCAAGGCGGAGGCTGACTGTGGCAGTGAAGCAGGAAGCGGGATGGGCACGGGACTAAGAGCAACAAGGCTTTCGAATTTTTCGGATTATATTCAAAATAATCTGGGAAGTATTGCCTTGGTGATCGGGGTGATCCTGGTGGCGCTTTCCGGGCTGATCTTTGCCACTACCAGATGGCAGGTGCTTTCTGAGCTTAGTAAGACGTTACTGGTGTTCGCAGCCTCAGGCTTGTTTTTCGGGGCCAGCGTGATGGCGGAGCGAAGCTTTGGCATTCGGAGAACCGGTAATGCATTTTATACCTTGGGCAGTGTGTTTTTATGCTTAACGGTAACGGCGGCAGCGTATTTTCAGCTGCTGGGGCCAAGGTTTACCCTGGAGGAGGAAAACCGGTGGCTGGTGCTCTGGGCAGGAAGCATGGTGCTGGAGGGGGCTCTGATTGCGGGGCTGAGACGGTTCCATGACCGGATTTATAGTCAGGCAGTGCTGTGGACCTTGTCAGCCAGCCTGTGCTTTTTGGCGAAGAATTTTGGAGCAGAGCAGAATGAGCTGATGGGAGTGATGGCGTGTATGGGAGCTGGGTTAAGTGTCTGGCAGAACCGTCGGCATAAGGAAGCGCTTGGGTCGTTTCTGCCGGTTCACTTTACTCTGTTTTGTATCGTGAGCTTGCTGGTAGTTTTGAGTCCTGTGGGGCTTTCTTCTATATTTTGGGTTTTGTGTTTGCTGTTTTCCTGGGATACTCTGGGCGGCTGTGTGATAGGATTTGGAATTCTGGGGGCTCTTGCACTGGTGTGTTCTTCTATTTTCGAGCCGAGGCTTCAAAGGAATGCATGGCGGATTTCGGATCTGGAGCAGGCAGGCATCTACTCTCTGGCAGGAGTGTATTCTCTGGCAGGGCTGCTAAAGGATCGGTTTATTGTCCGCATAACTGCGGTGTGTCTGTGGTTTGCAGCGGTACAGCTGTACCTTTTATGGAAGAGGAGGCAGGAAAGCGTTTCACGCCTCTGGGAGGCCTGCGGGCTTACGGCGTTGGTGCTGGGTGTGATTGGAACAGAGGGAAATCGGGAATGGCTGTTTTTCTATCTTCTGTTTATAGGGGTTTACGGTCTCCGGTATGGGCAGATTCCCAAGTGGAGAAAAGCCGCCTGTACCATATCTGCATGTTTTTTCGCCGCGGCCTTCTGGGAACAGCCTTTTATCCATTGGCCTCAGGTGATTCGGCTGGAATGTCTTCTTTTGCCGGCGGCGTTGCTTTTGTGGGCTATGGGGCGGATCTGGGGGCGGACGAAGACAGTGGAGGACATCCAGACACTAGGCTATACGCTCTGCCTTGTGATCCTGGGATTTGATGGGATTCGGACCGCACTGGTGTGGGACGCCTTGATTTTAGAGGGAATTTGTCTGGCAGTATTTTTGTGGGCGCAGGTGAAGAAATCCATTCGGTGGGTGCGCATTTCGGGCAGTATGATTCTCATGGTTGCCGTATTTATGACCAGGGCGTTCTGGCTGAGCATTTCCTGGTGGCTGTATCTCCTGGCGGCAGGAATCGGATTGATTCTCTTTGCGGCAGTGCGGGAGCAAAAGCATCATTGATAAAAAAGGATTTAAGGAGGAGAGGATGATATCGTTTCTGTTGCCAGCTACGTATTTATGTGCCATTGGATTCTGCCTGTATACCGCAATCTGGCTGACGGTCCGGGCAGATAAGAATCCAACCACCAGGGCTTTGGCAGTGTGCCAGGCCCTGGTGATCCTCTGGTGTATCCCTCAGCTTTTCCTTCCCTTTCCCATGACCAGGGAGGCAAGGTTTCAGCTATATTGTATTTCTTATATTGGAATCAGCCTGATCGGGCCGGCATGGCTGACCTTTTCCGCATTGTACTGCCGCCGCAGGGTGGGCGCCGGGCTGAAGGGACTGTTGTTTGGGATTTCAGCGGCCGACTATGGTATGCTTTTGACCAATGATTTTCATCAGCTGTTTTACCAGAGCTTTGAGAGAGTTCAGGTTTGCTATGGCCCGGTTTTTTATTTTCACATGGTATATACCTATGTGTGCATTTTGGCTGGTATGGCGCTGATAGCGCGGGAATTTGGGAAAGGACGGGCTCCGGTAAAGCTGGCGGCGCTGATTCTTCCAGCGGCTGCCATTCCCCTGGGCTTTAACTTCCTTTATATAGTGGGGGTGGTGAAGTCCGGCTTTGATTTAACCCCGCCTGCCTTTGCAGTTTCCAGCTTTTTACTGCTGCTGGCAGTATTCCGGTACGATTTTTTGGATACTAATGTGCTGACCTTTGAGCATATTTTTGAATCCATTGCAGAGGGTGTGGTGATTTATAACCGCCGGGGGATCATCACTTACTGCAATCAGGCGGCGGAGGGCTGGCTGGGAGTCCGGACCGGAGAAGGATTTGCAAGGCTGCAGGAAAGACTTTCCCTGGATGGTATATTAATCGAGCCATATGGGGAGGCGGAGCAGGAGAATCAGGTGCTGTCCCTGGAATCTGGGGATAAAATCCGTCTGCGGCAGTATATTTATCGGAACAAGAGAGGGATAGTCACTGCAGGAGCAATTCTTCTTACTGATGTGGGGGAATATTATCAGCTGCTCCAGCAGAACCGGGAGCTTGCTATTTCCAGGCAGAGGCTGGCCATTGAGCAGGAGCAAAACCGCATTGCACAGGAGGTCCACGACACAGCGGGGCATACCTTAACCATGATCCGTTCCCTGCTGAAGCTGATTGGGATTGGACTGGAGGAGAGATGTGGATGGCCGAAGGACGCACAGGGTAGGAAGGTGGCTGGCGAATCAAGGGAAGCCCAGGGATTTGGGGCAGAAGACCAGCTGGAAGGTGCCGGAGTGATTGAGCGGCAGGAGGAAGAGCTGAGAGAATATGTAGCCCAGGCGCAGGCTTTGGCAGCGGAGGGAATCCGGCAGCTGCGCCAGGCCATTAAGAACATGAGGCAGGAGACAGGCAGGGAGCTGGTAACTCAGGGAGTCTTCCAGCTTTCGTCTACTGTAAAGGAAATCCCGGTGGAGGTGGAAATCCAGGGAGAAGATGGCCCGGAATATTCTCATTTATCCAGTGTGATTTATAAGTGCCTTCGGGAGGGAATCACCAATTGCTTGAAGTATGCAGAGGCTTCCCACATTGATGTGATTGTAAAGTTTGAGAAGGAGGGGGTGAGCCTGTTTCTGCTGGACGATGGGAAGGGCTGTGATAATATCCAGGAGAGTGATGGACTGCGGGGGATTCGACGCAGAGTAGAGCAGGCCGGAGGAAAGCTGCGGATTTTTTCGGAAAGGGGGGAGGGCTTTCAGATTTATATGAACCTGCCATTGAAAGGAGGGGAAGTGATTCATGATTCGGATTGTAATTGCCGATGATATTCAGATATTAAGGCAAGGGTTAAAGGCGATTTTAAGCAGAGACCAGGAGCTGGAGGTGGTGGGCCTGGCAGCGGATGGACGGGAGGCCTGGGAACAGTGCAGGATTCAGAAGCCGGATGTGGTTCTGATGGATATGCGGATGCCTGAGTATGACGGCAGCTGGGGAAGCGCCAGGATTAAACAGGATTTCCCAGAGATTAAGATTCTGGTGCTGACAACCTTTGATGATGAGGAGACGGTGGAGGCAGCCTTAAAGAGCGGGGCAGACGGCTATATATTAAAGGAGATGGAGGATGAAAAGGTGTTCCAGTCCATCAAGGCGGTCTGTGCCGGTGTCCAGGTCTTTGGAGAGAGTATTTTCCGGGGAATGCGCCGGCAGCTGACCGCAGAGAAAAGCTCGCTGGCCAGGCCAGAGGGGCTGACCAGGCGAGAGCTGGAGATCATGGGATGTGTGGCCAGAGGCATGGATAATAAGGAGATTGCAGGAGAGCTGTTTTTAGCGGAAGGTACAGTGCGCAACAATATATCAAAATTATTGGAGAAGCTTCATTTAAAGGATCGAACCCAGCTGGCAGTATTTACAATAAAGAACCATCTGGATGAGGGGGAGAAGTATTAGCTACTATATAAAATCCTACAGTTGCCATAATAATGATTTTATACTATAATTTACCTATGTATTGATTATGGAAACAGAAATGAAAAGGATCGATCGCTAAAATGAACGAGATAAAATCCCAGCAGAAGTTAAGAATGAAAATACTTCCCTTTATGCTGTGCCTGGCAGTACTGCTGCAGGCATGGGTATTTCCCGCCCTTGCGAAGCCGGTCTGGCCTTCGGATACCGGGATTGAGGGGGAGGCAGGGATTGTGGTGGATGAGGAGACAGGCGCTGTCTTATTCGGTCAGAATATCCACCTGCCCTACGCACCGGCAAGCATTACCAAGCTGCTCACTGCGCTTGTTGTGATTGAGAATTGCAGCTCCTTAGATGAGATGGTGGTGTTTTCCCATGATGCGGTATATAATGTGGAGGAAAGGAGCGGGAATGTCCTCTCCCTGGAGGAGGGGGATCAGATGACGGTTCGGGACTGCCTCCATGTGATGCTTCTGCGCTCCTCCAATCAGGCGGCGAATGCCCTGGCAGAGCATGTGGCTGGAAGCAGGGAAGGCTTTGTGGCCATGATGAATCAGCGAATTCAGGAATTAGGCTGTAAGGAGAGTAATTTTGCTAATCCCTCCGGCCTCAATGATGAAAATCAGTATGTATCTGCGTATGATATGGCTCTGATCGGCCAGGCGGCATTTAAAAATGAACAGCTGATGGAGATTAATTCCTGTACCCGATATCGGCTCCCGCCTACTGTTAATAACCCGGAGGGCGCTTCCATCAGCATGGAGCATAAGCTGCTGATCACCACAGACGCATCAAGCGACACCTATTATCCATCTGCGGTGGCTGGAAAGACAGGGTTTACTTCTATTGCATTAAATACATTAGTGACCTGTGCCAGGGAGGGTGAGCGGGGGCAGGTATGTGTAATATTAAAAAGCAATAAGACCCATTACTCAGATACTATCCGCCTGATGGATTTCGGCTTTTCAAAGTTTCAGAATCTGGATGCTTCTGGAGATGAGCTTTCTCTTTTTGGGGAGGAGGGGAGTCTGCTGATCGGCGACCGGGTCTATTATCCGGAGGAGCTGGAGGTAGCAGGAAGCCGGATGGTAACGGTGCCTTTAGGGGCGACGCTGGCAGATGTGACAAGGGAGCTGATTACCGGGGACGGGATCAGCCCTCAGGCGCCGGAAGGAGCCGTAGCAGAAATCCGCTATAGCTATGACAGCCGTCAGGTAGGAAGAAGTTTCCTGGTTCTGCCGGATGCAGGAGAGGAGCCCCAGGAGCCTCAGACTGGGGAGAGCGGCGTGGAACCCACAGATGGAGAGACAGAGAGCGTGCCAGGGGCGGCGGATGACCGTCAGGATTCACCACAAAAAAGCGGGGCAGTGCCGGCAAACATACAGGAGGCATTGATAAAGATAGCGCCAGCAGCGGCAGGGGGCGGGATTCTGCTTTTGCTTGTAATTACGGCCATCCTTGTGGCCAGAAGGAAGCGCAGGCTGAGGAGAGAGGCAGAGGAACGCCGGAGAGAGCGGAGACGCCAGCGGCTGGCAGAGATTGGCTATTCTGAGGATGAATTCCGAAAAATGGTTGAAGAGCGGTACAGAAGGGATTGATAGATAGCGCTGTGGATCTGGAAATTTAAAATCCACAGCGCTTTTTCGATTGGGGGAAGGCATGCTTTTATAAATCAGAGTCCTTGCTGAACTGATAGGCTTCTAATAATTGATTTTTCATATGCCACAGCTCATTGGATAAATCTACATGAACCTTATGAGGATTTACCAGACGGAGTGTCTCCTCCCAAAGGGTGGAAAGCTCCTTTTTACAATATTTCTGGATGTCCATAACCGCTGGAGACTGGTATACACAGACGCCCTTTTGGAATATGGGGACCAGCAGCTCCCGCATGGTATAGCTTCTGGGGGCCAGATGGGTTTTCTTCCAGGTCTGAACCGGGTCAAACAGAAGGAGAGATCCCGACTCGTCAAAGGACTCATCTGCAAGGCAGATAAGATCCGCGATCAGCTTTCCGGTCTCCCGGCTGTATATCCGGCGGATCGCCTTATTACCTGGATTGGTGATTTTTTCTACGTTTTCTGAAAGCTTTATTTTAGGAATGAAGCTTCCGGTTTCCTTATCCTGAATTGCAGCTAATTTGTAAACACCGCCGAAGGACGGGCAGTCCTTTGCTGTGATCAGATTTGTGCCTACTCCCCAGGAATTAATCGTTGCCCCCTGGAGCTTTAGGCTGTTAATCAGCTCTTCGTCCAGGTCATTGGAGGCGGAAATGACGGCATCTGTAAAGCCGGCTGCATCCAGCATTTTCTTAGCCTCCTTTGACAGATAGGCGAGATCGCCGCTGTCCAGGCGGATGCCGTAGAAGGTCAGGGGAATCCCGGCCCTTTGCATTTCCTGAAATACCTGGATCGCGTGGGGGACGCCGGAGTTTAGCGTATCATAGGTATCCACCAGCAGAATGCAGGCGTTCGGGTACATCTTTGCGTAAGTGCGGAAGGCGGTCAGCTCATCTGAAAAGCTCATGATCCAGCTGTGAGCATGGGTGCCCTTTACCGGCACATGGAACATTTTCCCAGCCAGCACATTAGAGGTTCCGATGCAGCCTGCGATCATGGCGGCTCTGGCGCCATAGATACCAGCATCCGGCCCCTGAGCCCGGCGCAGTCCGAATTCCATCACTCCATCCCCCTGAGCGGCATGAACCACCCGGTAGGTTTTGGTGGCAATCAGACTTTGGTGATTTACAATATTTAACAATGCAGTTTCAATTAGCTGTGCCTCCATAATGGGGGCAACCACCTTTACCAGGGGTTCTCTGGGAAATACAACCGTGCCTTCCGGGATTGCATAAATGTCTCCGGAAAAGCGGAAATCCCGGATATACTCCAGAAAATCTTCCTCAAACATACCAGTAGAGCGGAGGTAATCCACATCCTCCTGGTCAAAGTGCAGGTTCTCAATGTATTCAATTACCTGCTCCAAGCCAGCACAGATAGCAAAACCATTTCCAAATGGATTTGCACGGTAAAAAACATCAAAGATCACTGTCTCATTTGCGCTTTTTTCCTTAAAATATCCCTGCATCATGGTAAGTTCATAAAAATCGGTTAGCAGTGTTAGGTTTCGTTGATTCATAATCGGTTTCTCCTTAAGTCGTATGGTATCATAAGCCATAAGGCTTATTAAATGATACGTTTTACTAATCATACCATAAAATTGGAAAATGACAATGGGATTGTTAAAAAGTAGACAATAAATTTTAGCGCAGCCTTCTGCGTTTAACCGGCTCAGGCCAGCAGGACATGGGCGTAAACTGCAGGGTGTAAGAAAAACGTAATGGAAAATTTGCCTGGAAGCACTTGGAAGGGATGAGGAAATATGGTATGCTTTAAGACGAAAAAAGGTGAAAATAGGGCGAAAATAAGGAGATTTATGACAATGACGAAAAAACTCAGCACTATATTATTAACTGCAGCCGCAGTCATTCTTTCTGGATTTTTACCAGGCAGTGATTCATTTGGAACACTTAAGGCGGCTGCCGGCATCCGGTCAGCAGTCAGCGCAGATCGAATCAAAGAGGCAGCAGAGACCACTGGCCCCGGAGCAGATTCGGGGGAGCTGAAGGGAGTCTGGATCTCTTACCTGGAGTGGGATGCCATGCCCAGGACAGAGGCTGCATTTCGTCAGGCGGCGGATAAAATGCTGGATAACTGCGTCAGCTGGGGGATGAATGCCATCTTTTTACACGCACATTCCCACACAGACGCCTATTATCCCTCAGACATTCTTCCCTGGTCCAAATTTGTATCCAATGTCCAGGGGGAAGGACCTGGATTTGACCCCTTTGGATATTTTGTCAGCGCGGCTCATGCCCGGGGACTTCAGGTTCATGCATGGTTTAATCCCTACCGGATTACCGGCTACCAAATGAGCTGGGAGGAGGTTTCCAGCCAAAGCCCGGTGAAGCAGTGGCTGACCGACAGCACGGAGGAAAATGACCGGTGGGTATTAAAGCAGGGAGGAGAGTATTATTTAAATCCTGCCATTCCACAGGTCCAGGAGCTTGTGGTCTCCAGCGTAAAGGAAGTACTGCAGAAGTACGATGTGGAAGGAATTCATTTCGACGACTATTTCTACCCATCCCTGGATGACAGTCAGCCAGAGACCTGGTTCGATAAGCCGGAATATGACCAGTCAGGCAGTCCTTTATCCATCGCGAATTGGAGAAGGGAGAATGTAAATCAGCTGATACAGAAGGTGAACCTTGGAGTAAAGGAGGTAAAGCCGTCTGCAGTATTCGGTATCAGCCCCCAGGGGTATCTGGGAAATCTCCGAAGCGATACCAGCATGTTTACTGATATAGACAAGTGGCTGGCCTCGGATCAATACGTGGACTATATCATGCCCCAGCTCTATTGGGGGTTTGAAGCAAAAACATCCGATAAAAATCCGGCAAGCTTTGCATTCGAGAAAAACCTGAGCTCCTGGATTCAGTTAAAAGAGAAAGGACCAGTAAAGCTGTATCTGGGGCTGGCTATGTATCGGGCAGGAACCAATGTTTCAGATAACAATGAGGTCTCAGAATGGATCCGGTGCCAGGACATATTAAAGCGTCAGGTGGAAGCAGGGAGAAAAAGCGGGAAGGTGTCAGGATACTGCTTCTTTAGCTATCGGTCGTTTTTGGAGGAGGCAGCAGCTAAGGAGGTGGAGAATTTGGGGACTGTGCTAAAAAGATGAAGGGCGAACTTGCTATTTTATTGAGTCTCTGTGATCGCGAAAGTCTGGGGGATCGCTGGCTGAGTGGGTGTCGCAGTCCGTCAAAATTCGCAGGCCAAGTGCGTGTCT
>CATOJE010000077.1 GCA_951800145.1 uncultured Lachnospiraceae bacterium
AGTACCGCTGCGTTTCCACCGATAGCGCAAGCGGCCCCCGTCAGGAAGGTGGGGACAGCGATTCACGGACCGTACAAAGACCAAGTCAGCGACCGAAAGAATAGAACGTAAGCCCGCCCACGAATACACAGCCCGCGTCAGGCCGGGTCCCATAAGGACCCCCTCCGAAACCGTCGGCACTGATTATCTGAAGGAGGGACCCAGGCATCGCCTGGGAGGATTCCTTGAGATGTAGGTCCGGTCTTCCACAGACCTTATGCGTCCGCTACGCTTTCGGCGGAGCGAGAGCGCGGTGACGTTGGGACCCGGCCTGATGCGGGCGTAGCCTTCTGGCGAATATGCGCCTGCACCTTCCCCCACTGCCTGCGACTCCTAACGGGCTACAAAACACTTGGCCAGAGATTCCCAGAAGGATCGGTAGTACACTTAGCCAGAGACTCCTAACGGGGTTAGAAAGACACTTAGCTAGAGAACCCCAGGCTATCCGCGACTCAATTAAATAGCAATTTCCCTTCCAAAATTCATTGTGGAAATTTGGAGAAAGCCCCGAATTAAACGAAAAAAGGAGCTGCAAACAGCCCCTCCCTATTACCCATAGCAAAAATAATCAATCGCAAAGGTCATCCCCACCCCCAGAATTGCTCCCGCGAACACCTGAAGTGGCGTATGGCCCACATACTCCTTTAACTTTTCCTGAAGCACCTCTCCGCTCAGCTTTAAGGGATTCTCCAGCAAAATCGTATTCAGCAGCTTGGCTTGCTTTCCGGTCTCTCTTCTCACTCCCATGGCATCGTACATTACTACCATGGCCAGGACAAAGCTGACAGCGAATTCGAAGGACTGGATTCCGTAGCAAAGGCCTGAGGAGACTGCCAGGCTGCATACCGTGGAGGAATGGGAGCTGGGCATCCCCCCGGAACCAAACAGGCGCTCTGCATTAAAACTTTTATTTAAAATAAAATCAAGAATTGTTTTTAATATCTGAGCTACTGTCCAGCCCAGCACTGCACTAACCAGCACCTGGTTCTTCAGAATCTGCTGCCAAATATTCATTTGCATCCTACCTTTTCTTGCAATACATTTTTAGGAAGTTTAAGTTACGATTCAAGCGGCGCCAAAATGGCCCGGATGACCATTTTGTGTGCGTTTTGCTGCAGTGAACAGCGGAGACGGGAACCGTAACAATGCTAAGCATGCCCCACCGGCTTCCCTCTGTACAGAAAGTTTATGGCAAACCATCCCCTCACCTGAAGCGCAGTCTCTGTAACGCTGCACAGCTTATCTGCGTACACCACCATCATCCCTGCCATGGATTTAGGCGGGATGGGGGTTAGGGGCCACATATGACATAGAATAATGTCTGCCTCACCCCGGGAAAGCTGGAAATGCTTTCTGGCATTATTTAAGGCTGCCCTGGGATGGGTAAAGCCGTGGAAATGGTTTCCGGTTTCTCTGGCATGGGTATGCCAGTCATAAAGGAATAGATCGTGAAGAAGCCCTGCCCTGGCTGCCGTCCGGAAGTCCCAGCCAAACCGTTTACACAGGTGATAGCTTAAATACGACACCTGGATGCAATGGGCCTTACAGCTGGTGGAGCCATGCTGAATATACTGATCCATGGACTGGAATATGGGATGCTCCAGGATATCCCGGACACATTCCATGTACCCGGGATCTTCCAGGTATTTTTCCTGTTCGCTCCACGTGGTATCGGCGGCCCAACGGGCCGCCGCTCCTCTCTCTTCACGACTGAGTACTTTTATCTGCTTCATGATGATCGTCCCTGTCCTCTTCATTTAATATCCAATCAGCCAGTCATATAATTCCTGATACTTATTGGCCGAGGTATTCCAGGAGAAGTCCTGGGCCATGGCGCGATCGATAATCTTATTCCATTCCCGTTTCTTCTCGTAATATACATGCTTTGCATAGCGGATGCTGTTAAGCATCTCATGGGCATTGTAATTGGTAAATGAGAAGCCGGTTCCTCTTCCCTCGTATTCGTTATAGGGCTCCACCGTATCCTTTAATCCGCCGGTCTCACGGACGATGGGCACTGTACCGTAGCGGAGGGCCATCAGCTGGCTTAATCCGCATGGCTCAAACAGAGACGGCATCAAGAATGCATCGCAGGCCGCGTAAATCTTATGGGACATGGGCTCAGAATAGTAGATCAGAGCCGATACCCGGTCATTGTACTTCCAGTCATAGTGGCGGAACATATTCTCATACTTCTCATCTCCCGTTCCCAGCACCACCAGCTGCACATCCGGCTCACAGATCTCGTCCATCACGCACTGAATCAGATCCAGGCCCTTCTGGTCGGTAAGGCGGGATACGATGCCGATCATAAACTTGTGCTCATCCTGCTGTAATCCCAGCTCCTCCTGAAGCGCCCGTTTATTCTTGATCTTCTCCTTGCGGAAGTTCTTTGCATTATACTGCTGAACGATGTGGATATCGGTTTCCGGATTAAAATCATCATAGTCAATGCCGTTTACAATACCCCTAAGGCTATTGGAGCGGGCACGCATCAGTCCGTCCAAGCCCTCGCCGTAGAAAGGCATCTTGATCTCCTCAGCGTAGGTATTGCTCACAGTGGTGATGGCGTCGGCAAATACGATACCGCCCTTGAGCATATTACCATCCTTGTATGCCTCCAGCTTATCCGGAGTAAAGTAGTAGTCCGGAAGTCCGGAAAGCCGCTGGATGGTCTTCACATCCCAAACTCCCTGGAACTTTAAGTTGTGGATGGTGATCACGGATTTCATATTAACGAAAAATTCACCGTCGTGGAATTTGTCCTTTAAATGTACTGGAATCAGACCGGTCTGCCAGTCATGGCAGTGCACCACATCCGGCTGGAATCCGATCACCGGAAGCGCAGATAAGGCTGCCTTTGAGAAAAATGCAAACTTCTCCAGGTCATTGTACCAGTCGCCATAAGGCTTCGGCCCGTTAAAGTAGCTTTCATTATCAATAAAATAAAAGGTTATCCCCTCATAAACGTATTCTAAAATCCCTACATAACGGCTCTGCCCCAGATAATCCATGTAAAAGTGATTCACATACTGCATCTGGTTGCGCCACTCTTCCTTGATGCAAAGATATTTGGGGATCATGACGCGAACATCAAAATATTCCTTATTAAAGCACTTGGGAAGAGAACCCACCACGTCCGCCAGACCTCCCGTCTTGATGAAAGGAACCGCTTCTGATGCTACGAATAATATCTTCTTCATGAAAAAACCTCCCTCACTACTCTCTTTTGAAAAATCCTGATAATAGTATACAATACTTTTCCCTTTTTAGGAAGTATCTTTCAAGAATTTTATGCAGCTTTTATGTTTTGCCGGCTGCTGCCTGCCCAGGGCGGCTGCAGCTATGTTTTCCTGACGACTACATCCGTTTATAGTCCAGGCGGATCTTATCTGCAATCAATGCGATAAATTCTGAATTCGTGGGCTTTCCTTTTCCCGTACTTACTGTATACCCGAAAAGCTCATTGATGGTTTCAAGACGGCCTCTGCTCCAGGCTACCTCGATGGCATGTCGGATGGCCCTCTCCACACGGCTGGCAGTGGTCTGATGCTTTTTGGCAATGGCCGGATATAATATTTTTGTAACGGAAGAAAGCATCTCATGATCCTCTACGGACATGATGATGGCGTCCCGAAGATACTGATATCCCTTAATATGGGCTGGGATTCCTATCTCATGCAACATGTGGGTTACATCATTTTCTAAATTTTGTTCCATATACTCCGCCTTATCTACATATGGTTTAACTGTACGGACCTCTGCCCTCTCTCTGGCCTTCTCTTTACTTCGGCCCACCCTCTTTACCTTGTCCACGATTACCTCCCTGGAAAAAGGCTTCATTACATAATAATTGGCTCCCATTCGGAACGCATCTGCCGTCATATTTTCGCTTCCGGCAGCCGTCACCATAATGAAAGCCGGTGTCTTCTTTAGTGTATGATTTTTTCTGACCTTTTCCATAACCGATATTCCGTCCATCCGCGGCATTATAACATCTAAAAGAACTACATCCGGGTTGGTTTTTATTATCATATTGTATGCATCTTCACCATTTTCCGCTCTTCCCACTACAGAAAATCCTTTCTCTGATTCCAAAATTTCCTGCAATCTACCTAAAGTCTGCGGATTATCATCTGCAATCGCAATATTCAATTCTCCCATTTCTACTCCTCCTTTTGCCTTTTATGTATTCTCATCGGCTTTTACGCCGAAAAGAATACATTTTTTGCTGCTTTCTTTCCCTTCATTAAGTCATTATAGTCGGTTGGTTTTCTGACGCGCAATGGGATCCCATCGCATAATTCGACAAACGAACAAGGATTTACTGCGCAGATACTCTGCGCTGTTCATTTCGACACGAAAAAAAGTCAGACGAAAGAAGAATGTTTTGGACAATTTCTGCCACACTATGTTCGTATAGTAACAGAAATTAACAAATCACTCAAAATAAGTCGGGACTGGTTTCTTTTTCGAGGAGTATAAAAGGCAAAGGGAAGAATACTAAGCCTGTAAGCAGCGGATCTATGTTGCATTTGCAGCATAGGCTGTGAAACTCATGGAAAGAATAACCAGGGAGGGCCTTTTGCACCAGGCGCTCTCGCAGAGCAGACGAGGAGGTACAGACATGCAGGATACATGGGAAAACCAGAACCCCGACAGGAAAAAGCGAAAACCAAAAAAACGGTGTTTATGGAGGCTAAGTGTCTTATTCCTGGCCCTGGCCTTAGGGGCGGGCTACTATTATCTGGAACGGACTGTGCCAGATCAGCTGAATATCGTTGCAGGCGAGCAGGAGGAATTTTCCCTTCCTCTGCTATTCCAGTCTACTTTAGAGCTAAAGGATGCTGCCATCTCTGAGGTTTCCCTGGGGAATCCTTCGGATATCCCCTCCAGCCAGATTAAGATTTCCGGCAATCAGCCCTTCCAGATGACAGGGAATAAAAAGGGCAGCTATCAGATGGAGGTCCGGCTCTTCGGCCTTGTAAAGGTAAAGGATGTGCAGGTGGATGTGGTGGATGAAAATTATGTCATTCCCTGCGGTACGCCGGTAGGCATTTACTTAAAATCTGACGGCATTCTGGTGATCGGAACCGGCACCCTGACCGGCGCGGACGGGGTAGATATCGAACCGGCCTACGGGATACTCCGATCCGGCGATTACATTGAAGCTATAAATGGAAAACCCCTATCCACGAAGGAAGAGCTGATGCAGGAGGTAAACCAGGCTGGGGATAATAAGGTAACCTTAAGAATCCGGCGGGGAGAGGAGGAGATGACCATCTCCATGAACCCGGCTGAGGATCAGGATGGCGCCTATAAATTAGGAGCCTGGGTCCGGGATGACACCCAGGGAATCGGAACCATGACCTATCTGGATCTTAATGGGAACTTTGGCGCCCTGGGACACGGAATCAGTGACAGCGATATCGGCGGAGTTGTAGAAATCCAGGAAGGGGCCCTATATGAAACCCAGATTTTAGGAATTGAAAAAGGTTCCTCCGGCAATCCGGGAGTAATGAGCGGAATCATCTATTATGGTCCCGGCTCTCAGCTGGGAAGCATCACCGCGAATACAGAAACCGGAATCTTCGGCCAGGCCAGCGCTAAGCTCCTCTCCCGCTTTGCCCAGTCCCCTCTCCCTGTAGGCTACCGCCAGGACGTCCAGACCGGTCCCGCCCTGTTAAGAAGCAGCGTATCCGGAGAGCCAAAGGACTACCAAATCGAAATCCAAAAAGTAGACTACTCCACCAACCACCGAACCAAAAGCATTATCTTCCAGGTAACCGACCCCCAACTCCTGGCCCTCACCGGAGGCGTCATCCAAGGTATGAGCGGAAGCCCCATCATCCAAAACGGAAAACTAATCGGAGCCGTAACCCACGTCTTCGTCCAAGACTCCACCAAAGGCTACGGAATATTTATCGAAAACATGCTCACCCATTGAGCCGGGCAGCAGAGGAAAGAAAGAGCTCCTGGGGTGAGAGAAAGCTTGCTTTCTCTCACCCCAGGAGCTCTTTCTTGAGTATGCTATGGGGCGAAAGCCCCACAACCGATGGTTCGCCGCAAGGCGGGCCAGCGGTTGCCGCCTGGCGGACCAGCAAACCGCTCCCATCCCCCAAGCACGCCACACCCCCGCCACCTACCGCCCGGCGGACCCGCAAACCGCTCCCATCCCCCAAGCACACCACACCCCCGCCACCTACCGCCCGGCAACTCCGCAAACCGCCTCCCCTCAGCACACCACACCCCCAGCCTCTTGCAACACTCCGCGCTCCTCCACAAACCACTCCCATCCCATCAATCCTTCCCCATCTTAAGCCCCTCTGCCAGCCGTTTCATCTCCTTCGCATTCTCCACCACCGCCTCTGTGATCGCCTCACCTCCCAGCAGCCTGGCCAGCTCATCAACCACCTCATCCGGCTCCAGCCGATGGATTCTTGTCACGGTCTTTCCCTTCTCCACCGACTTTGCAATTTCAAAATGGCAGTCTGCCATAGAAGCGATCTGAGGCAGATGGGTAATGCAAATCACCTGGTGACTCTTTGCTATCTCATTTAGCTTCCTGGACACCATCTGAGCCGTCCGTCCGCTGATCCCGTTGTCAATCTCATCAAAGATCAAGGTAGGAATCCAGTCTGTATCCGCCAGCACCGTCTTAATAGCCAGCATAATCCTGGACAGCTCCCCTCCGGAGGCCACCGCCTTCAAAGGCTTCACCGGCTCCCCCGGATTGGTGGAGATCATAAACTCCGCCCCATCAAACCCTTCTGGCGTATAGCGGTCCAGCCGCTGAAACTCCATCACAAACCTCACGTCCAGAAAGTTCAGATCCATAAGGCTCTCCTTCATCCGCTCCGCCAGCTCCTTTCCGGCCCTCCTGCGGATATCCGACAGCTTCTGGCAAAGCTTCTCCAGCCGTTCTGCAGAAGCCTCCAGCTCCTCCTTTGTCCGGGCCCGGATCTCATCAAAGTGCTCCAGCTCCTCCAGCCGCCTCTTCTTCTCCTCCAAGACCTCCATTACCTTGGAGACCGGGCTGCCGTACTTGGCCTGGATGCCATGAATCACATCCAGACGCTCCTCGATCTGGAGGAACTCCCCCTCCTGGAAGGTGCAGTCCTCCATATATTCCTTAATGGAATGTCCCAGGTCGTTCATGAGGGACTCCAAGTCATATATCTGATCCCGGATGGGCTTCAGCCCTTCATCATACCCGGACACCTGATCCACTGCCCGCACGGCTCTGGCCATCCCCTCTTCATCCAGAGCCTCACAAGCCTCTGAGAGCCCTTCTATAATCCGCCTGGCGTGGGAGAGCTTCCGGTAACGGGCCGTAAGCTCCTCCTCCTCCCCCTCCTTTAATCCGGCATTCTCTATGGTCTCGATCTCGAAGCGGCAAAAGTCCGCCTCCCGAAGCCGCTCCTCCAGTCCGCCCTCCATGGAGGACAGCTGATCCGTCAGGTCCCGATACACCTTATATTCCCTGGAAACCTTTTCCTTCCATGGAGAAACCTTTCCCCTGGCATAGGCGTCCAGGATCTCTAAATGCTTGTGAATATGCAGCAGCGACTGGTGCTCATGCTGCCCATGAATATCGATCAGCAGCCCGGTCACCTGCTTAAGCCGCGCCGTCGTCACCGTCTCATCATTGATCCTGACCGTGCTTCTGGAAGGCGTGATCCTGCGGGAAAGGATCACCGTGTGATCCTCCAGGGGTTCGATCTCCAGCTCCCTTAGGGCCTGCTCCTGCTCCGGGGTATCCACGGAAAACAAAAGCTCGATGTAAGCGCTGTCCGCCCCCTGGCGAATGCTGTCCTTCGAGGCCTTTCCCCCTAAGGCCATATTTACCGACCCGATGATAATGGACTTTCCCGCTCCGGTCTCCCCGGTCAGGATATTTAATCCCTCTCCAAATTCCACCTTTGCCTGCTCAATTAATGCCAGGTTCTTTACCTGCAGTTCCAGAAGCATCCTTTCCCTCCTTCTCTTCCCTCAGCACTCCCTCCATCTGTCAATGCAGCAGCTTCCGAATCTTATCCATCACTAAAATCGTGTCATCTACACTGCGGACCGCACACATAATGGTATCATCCCCGGCAATGCAGCCCACAATCTCATGAAAATGAATGGCGTCTAATGCCGCTGCCACAGCCATAGCCATGCCGGAAACTGTGCGGATCACCAAAATATTCTGAGCCATATCCATGCTTAAAAATCCATCCTGGAGAATCCGGATATACTTGTCGCTGAAATTCCCATGATTCTGCATCACCATATAGCGCTGCTTTCCGCTTTCCGAGGTGACCTTTGTCAGCTTCAGCTCCCTTATATCCCGGGACACAGTCGCCTGGGTCACCTGGAATCCGGCCTGGTTCAGATACTCTGCCAGCTCCTCCTGGGTTTCGATCTCATACCTTCCGATTAATTCCACGATCTTGCTGTGACGCTCTACTTTCATCTTCTACACTCCCACCATCTTATTACTTAAATTCTGCAGGAAGGACACCTGCTTTAGCTGCACCAGGTCTGTATTCAGCCTGGACTGGCTGATGACGATCCGATCGCCCTTTTCCACCTGGCCGGACAGATTCCCGTCAAAGGCCGCCATATGTCCCTCCTCCAAAACCTCCACCGTCACCTGATCCTCCGCCGGAAGGACAATGCTTCTGGCATTTAACGCATGGGAACAAATGGGCGTCATCACCATCATCCTGGCCGCCGGAGTCACGATAGGACCGCCTGCGGACAGATTATAGGCAGTGGACCCTGTGGGCGTGGCAAAGAGGATCCCGTCCGCTGTGTACTGATTTAAATACTCTCCATTCACGAAAATCCGGAAATGAAGAGGCTTTAAAATATCCTTCCGGCTAATCACAATCTCATTCAGCGCAATATCCCGGAAAACCTGCCTTCCCTTCCGGACAATCCGCCCATCCAGCATCATCCTGGATTCGATCCGATACCGTCCATCCAGAAGGGCATCCAGCATCCCCCAGAGCTCCTGGTCACTGTTTATCTGAGTCAAATATCCCAGATGCCCCCGGTTCACCCCGATGAAAGGGAGCCTTCTTCCGGCCAGATCCCTGGCCGCCTGGATTAAAGTGCCGTCCCCGCCGATGGTGATCACACAGTCCACATGCTCCGGCACCTTGGATGGATCCGTATACGTCCCTCCCTGGAAGGGCTTCTGCTCCTGGGCTAGGCAGGTCCCTCCTTTGGACTGGAGATACTCCCGGATTTCCCTCTCTGTCCGGGCCGCCCCATCCTTGTCCGGATTCGCAATTATATAAAACGATTTCATCTTATCCCCCCAGTGTTCTGTGAGATTCCTCCACCACCAAACCAGCGTTCACTGGAATCTGGGGATAGCGCTCCCCAGCCTTGTGGTTCTGTAAAAAAAGAAGATATTCGATATTCCCCTCCGGGCCCCGGATGGGAGAAAATTCCAGATCCTTCACCTCAAAGCCTATGGATACAGCAAAATCCATCACCATCTGAATCACCTCCAGATGGATGCTTTGCTCCCGGACCACACCCTTTTTTCCTACCTTCTCCCGGCCAGCCTCAAACTGCGGCTTAATCAGGCACACGACCTGCCCTTCCTCGGTCAGAAGAGCCTTTACCGGTCCCAGCACCTTTGTCAGTGAGATAAAAGAGACATCAATGGAGGAAAAGTCGATCCCCTCCGGGATATCCTCACGAGTCACATAGCGGATGTTGGTCTTCTCCATGCAGACCACCCGGTCATCCTGCCTGAGTTTCCAGGCCAGCTGTCCATGGCCCACGTCCACCGCATAGACCTTTGATGCCCCGTTCTGCAGCATACAGTCTGTAAAGCCGCCTGTAGAGGATCCCACATCCATACACACCTTTTGAGAAAGTTCCAGCCCGAAATGGGTCATGGCCTTCTCCAGCTTTAAGCCGCCCCGGCTGACGTACTTTAATGTGCTTCCCCGCACCTCGATGGAAACCGTGTCCTCAAAAAAGGTTCCGGCCTTGTCCTCCTTCTGGCCCTCCACATAGACAATCCCGGCCATGATCACCGCCTTCGCCTTCTCCCTGGATTCCGCCAGATTCCGCTTCACTAAAAGCACATCCAATCGCTCTTTCATCTTATCTGTCCTCTGCAGTCTGCCCCTTCCCATCTGCCGCCTTCGCACTGGCTCCGGGCAGGCCCTCCTTTAATAAAGATAGCTTATCATATCCTGTAATATTTTTCCAGCTATTTTTCTTATTTTGCATTCATTCCAAAGCAGCTTACCGGGCGCAGCCCGAAAGAAGTGTGAACCGCAGCCTCAGGTTTCCTGTGGCTTCAAAAGTCCCTCCCGCTCCAGGGCTGCGATAATGGAGTCGCTGTCAATCCCAAGACCCTCACGCAAAATGCTTACATTGCCATGCTCCACATAGGCATCCGGAAGGCCCACCGGGTACACCTTCACCTCCGGATAATGCGTATGGATACAAGCTGTCACCTCCAGGCCGAAGCCGCCCTGGAGAACATTTTCCTCCAAGGTCACTACCAGAGAATGGGTTTTTGCAAGGTACAGCGCCAGATCCTGATCAAAGGGCTTGACAAAGCGGCCATTAGCCAGGCTGCACCGGATCCCCCGATCCATTAGCTTCTCCCGGATATGCTCCGCTGTGCTCACCATGCTCCCCACCGCTAAGAGGGCGATGTCTGCCCCCTCGCTGCTTTCATCATAAAGCAGCTCTCCCTTTCCATACGCAAGAGGCTGATGAAACTCCTTTAAGCCGCGGTAAGCCTCCCCCCTGGGATAACGGATCGCCACAGGCCGTTCCAGGCAAAGGGCAAAGGCAAGCATCTCCTCTAGCTCCCACCGGTTCTTAGGCGCCATCACCGTCATATTTGGAATGCAGGTAAGATAGCTGTAATCGAAAATCCCCTGATGGGTCTCCCCGTCGCTTCCCACCAGACCGGCCCGGTCGATGGCAAATACAACCGGCAGCTCCTGGAGGCACACATCATGGAGAATCTGGTCAAACCCCCTCTGAAGGAAGGAGGAATACACAGCCAGCACCGGCTTTAAGCCAGCGGCAGCCATACCGGCAGCGCTGGTAACCCCATGAGCCTCTGCGATTCCCACGTCAAAAAACCGCTTGGGAAACTTTTTCGCAAATCGGTTTAACCCCGTCCCGTCCGGCATGGCAGCTGTCACCGCCACAATCCGCTCATCTTTCCTTGCCAGACGGCACAGCGCCCTGGCAAATACATCGGTGTAGCCCGGATATTTCTTTTCCTTTAAAAACTGACCGGTTTCAATGTCAAAGGGCTCTACCCCATGAAATTTCGCAGGATTCTTCTCCGCCGGGGCATAGCCCTTTCCCTTTCTGGTCATCACGTGGACCAGCACCGCATGATCCAGCTTCTTTGCCTCCAGAAGGGTCCTCTGCAAGGCGCGGATATCATGTCCGTCCACCGGCCCCAGGTAGGTAATCCCCATATTTTCAAAAAGCATTCCCGGGATAAACAGCTGCTTAATCCCATTTTTCGTCCGCTTGATCCGATCGATGAGATGGGAGCCAATGCCGGGAATCCGCTCCAGGACATTCACTACCCCCTTCTTTAAATCATTATACCCCTCTCCGGTGCGGATGCTGCTCAAATACTTAGACATCCCCCCCACATTCTCTGAGATGGACATATTATTATCATTCAGGACAATAATGAAATTATTCTTCAGCCGCACTGCATTATTTAATGCCTCGTAGGCCATGCCGCCGGTCAGCGCCCCGTCCCCGATCACAGAAACCACCGAATAGTCCTCCCCCATCAGATCTCTCCCCTGGGCGATTCCCAGGCCGGCGGAAATGGAGGTGGAGCTATGTCCTGTGTCAAAGGCATCGTAGGGGCTTTCCTTCCGTTTGGGAAATCCGCTTAAGCCCCCGTGCTGGCGCAGCCCGTCGAATAAGTCCTTCCTGCCGCTAAGCACCTTATGGGTGTAGGACTGGTGGCCCACATCCCAGATCACCTTATCTCTGGGCAGATCAAAGGCCAAAAACAGGGCAATGGTCAGCTCCACCACGCCTAAATTGGAGGCCAGATGGCCTCCAGTATGGCTGATTGTCTCAATTAAAAACGTTCGGATTTCCTGGGCCAGCCCCTCCAGCTCTTCCAGACTTAAGGACTTTACATCCTCCGGATTCTTTATCTGCTCTAAAATCATATCAATACCCTATTTCTCTCTGGTAATCAGCATGTGTATGATCTGCTCTAAAAATGCCCGTTCACCGGGAAGGGAGGCTAACAGCGCCTCTGCCCTGGCGGAAAGCCTTCTCACCTCTTCCCTGGCCGCCTCAAGCCCCTCCAAGGTCACGTAGGTTGTCTTACCATTCTTCTCATCGCTTCCCGCCGGTTTTCCCAGCACCTCCTGGCTGCTGGTCACATCCAGGATGTCATCCTGAATCTGGAAGGCAATTCCCACATCCAGGGCGATCTGTGAAATCCTCTCCTGCTCCTTTTCCCCGGCCCCTCCAAGGACAGCTCCTATTACCATGGAAGCCTCCAAAAGGGCGCCGGTTTTCAAGCGGTAGATAAAGTCCAGCTTTTCCTTCGGGATCGCCTGGTTTGTCAGCTCCACATCCACCACCTGGCCGCCAATCATGCCATAGATCCCAGTCTTCCTGGCCAGGATCTGCAGCGCCCTGGCTGCCCGCTTGGGGTGGTTTGTGGTGTCAAAGGCTGAGGCAGCCACAGCAAAGGCCTCCACGATCAGCCCGTCCCCGGCCAGCACCCCGAAGTCCTCCCCAAACTGGGCCCAGGTGCTCTTCTTGCCTCTCCGGTACTGGTCATTATCCATGCAGGGAAGATCATCGTGAATCAGGGAGGAGGTGTGGATCATCTCCATGGCTGCCATAAATGGCGCCGCTTCCCGGATCTCTCCCCCGAACATCCTGCAGGTCTCCATTAAAAGCAGCGGCCTCAGCCGCTTTCCCCCTGCATTCATGCTGTAATTCATGGCCTCCATAATCCGTCTCTGGTATCCCTCTTCTCTGGGAAGGAAGCCTTGAATCACCTCTTCGGTCTCTTTCACTCTGTCTGATAATAATTCCTTAAAATCCGCCATAGTCTTCCTCCCCATTGAGCAAAGTAATCTGCTTTTCTACCTTATCGATCTGAGCTGTGCACTGCTTTACCAGCTTCATGCCCTGCTCAAAGTAACGAAAGGACTCCTCCAGAGGACGCTCATCATCCTCCAGCATTTCAAGGATCCCTTCCAATTCCTCAAATGTCTCCTCGATGGTTAATGGAGCTTCCTGATTCTTGGAATCTGTGGACATCGCCTGTTCTTCCATCTGTCTTCTCTCCTTCGATTCACCAGTTATTGACTGCCTGATATAACCGTCTCTTCCGTCCTTGTCAGAATCTTTCCATCCCGAACCTGGATCGCAATCCGGTCTCCCGGCTTCACCTGGCCTGCACTTACGATCCGCTTCCCCTCTTCATCTGTGAGAAACCCAAAGCCCCGGCTAATCCGTTCCAGTGGGGATAAACCCTGCAGTCTTTCTGCATACAATGCCAGGCGGTGCCTACTATTCCTTAGTTTACCATCCATCAGCCAATTCATACGCTCTTCCATCTCATCCAGCCTCTGGCGTTTTTCATTTAGCTGGTAAACCGGATCCTTTAGCTTCAGCCGAAGGCGAAACTGCTCCAAAACGCGCTTTCTTCCCAGAAGCTTCCGATCCATCGCCGCCAGAAGCTCCCGCCGGTATCCAGCCACATCTGCCTGGAACTGCCGGTAATCAAATACCGCCAGCTCCGCAGCGGCCGATGGGGTGGGTGCGCGCAGATCCGCCACGTAGTCCGCTATGGTCACATCGGTCTCATGCCCCACGGCCGAAATCACCGGGGTAGCACAGTCGAAGATAGCCCTGGCTACTATCTCCTCATTAAACGCCCACAGATCCTCGATGGATCCGCCGCCCCGGCCCACGATAAGCACATCCAGCCCCATCTCATCCAGCGTCCGTATACCCTGTACGATGCTATATTTGGCATTTTCCCCCTGAACCAGGGCCGGATAAAGGATCAGCTGTACATAAGGATTCCTTCGATGGGAAATATTAATAATATCCTGAATCGCCGCCCCGGTAGGCGCCGTCACGATCCCAACGGTTTTCACGTACCTGGGAATGGGCTGCTTATACTCCCCGGCAAACATCCCCATCTCCTCCAGCTCCCTCTTAAGGGCCTCAAACCGTGCAAACCGATCCCCAATCCCATCCAGCTGAATCTCCCTGGCATAAAGCTGGTACTTTCCGTCCCGCTCATACACATCCACGGAACCGGAGACCACCACCTGCTGCCCTTCCATTAATCGAAAAGAAAGGCCCATCCGCTGACCGGCAAACATAACCGCAGATAATGTGCCCTTTCCATCCTTTAAGGTAAAATAAATATGCCCGGAGCTGTGATACTTGCAATTCGAGACCTCTCCCTTAACCGAAATCCGGTTTAGCGCATAGTCCTGGACAAACATATTTTTAATGTATGCGTTCACCTGGGATACCGTATACACTCCAGCCATATCACACCAGCTTTGCTAAAATTCCATTAATAAATGCAGAGGAGTCCTTGCCGCCGAACTTCTTCGCCAGCTCCACTGCCTCATTGATCGCCACCTTCTCAGGAACCGCCTCATCGTATTTCATCTCAAATAAAGCAAGGCGCAGGATCGCAAGATCCGCCTTTCCCATCCGCTTCGTCTTCCAGCCCTCAGCCACCTGGTTCAGCCTCTCGTCCAGCTCCGGAATCCGTTGAATCACCTTGCCAGCCCTCTCCTTTAAGGCCAGGCGGTCCTCCTCCCCCAGATTCACATTGTGGAGGATCTCCTCATTTCCTTCCGGGGTTTCCTCCTCCTCCACAGGAGAGAGGAAATAATTCTCCAGCTGGCCTTCTATCTCCTGCTGAGGATAAAAGCCTGCGCAGAATAACATTTTAAAGCAATGCTCCCTTAATTCTCTTCTTGTCATGATATCTCCTTAAATGAATCTCCGAAATATTCGGATATTGGGGTGATTATACCAAACTCGCGAATATTATACAATAGAAAAATCGCTGGTTACCGAATAAAGCTTGTCCGTTCAGGCGCTTCCTTTTCAGGCAAACCGTAGGCTTCCTTTCCCAGAGCGATGCTCTTCATTAAAAAGGTCATATTTCTCGCCAGGGTGCGCATAGTCTGAAGGCCTTCTGCATCTGCCTTTGCCTCCCCCTGATCTCTTCCATGAACACTGTTCCAGTATTGACTGGAGGCTACCGGCATACCGCTTATGGTAAAATACTTATTCAGCTCATCAAAGGTAGCGGACAGTCCGCCCCTCCTGGCAACCACCACGCTGGCCCCCACCTTCATGGATTTGTCAAAACGGGTGCTGTAAAAAAGCCGATCTAAAAACGCAATCAGCGTCGCATTGGCGGAAGCATAATATACCGGGCTAGCAACTACCAGACCATCGCAGGCCTCAAACTTAGGTGCAGCCTCATTAACCCTGTCCTGGAATACACAAGCCCCCTTTTCCCTACAGGCTCCGCAAGCGATGCACCCCCGGATGTCCTGGTTCCCAATCTGGAGAATCTCCGTCTCCACACCCTCTGCCTGGAAAACCTTCCTCATCTCCTCCAGCGCAACTGAAGTATTCCCGTTGATTCTGGGACTTCCATTAATCATCAAAACCTTCATATCCTAATCTCTCCTTTTCTATCATTATTTTAATCGCTGGCCCTGCACATGTCAAATATTCTTCTCAAAAACCCGCTTCATACCCTCATAAGCCTCCTTCTCGTCAGCTCCGTCAATCACCACTTCCACCGTCTGCCCGTACTCTGCTGTCAGCTCCATCATCTCCATCAGATGGGCTGCATCTGCTGTCTGATCATCCTTCCTCACCATAACCTTACTCTCGTATTTCATGGCTTCCTTTACCAGAATCGCCGCCGTCCTTGCATGGATTCCGTTTTCATTTTTAATACTATAGCGAAATGACAGCATTTTAATTCCCCCTTATGACTGCATTCATCACTGTTCACGGCCCTGCCGTTCACAGCAACAGAATGCACACAAAATAGCCATTCTGACCATGTAACTATTTTATCTCTGGAATCACTACATTTTAAGCAGCTGTACCAGCATCTCCTCCAGTGCCTTTACCGTATAATGGATACAATGATGGGGATTAATTACCTGTTCCTTCATCCCATCATCCGGTACCGTCGTCCGGTACTCGAAATACCCGGCAAACGCCTCTCTGGACACCTCCCTCTTTCTTCCAAATTTTCCGAACCAGTAATCTCCGCTATGACCTCCTCCCAGCTGGTTATTCGTAATTCCCCCAAATAGATCCTTTGGCAAAACGATCATGCCAAAGGCATTTTTCAATATTTCCTGATTCGTTATCTCCTGAATATCCTGATACAAATCCCGAATCTCTGCTTCATACCTATGGCCCCTTAAAGCATCCATTCCCCTTCCGTCCGGCTGCAAAAACAGCTGATATGTAACATATTCCACCAGCTCAAGCTGAACCTTTGGCCCGATTCCGGGACTCAGATATCGCTGCCGGCTGTGTCCGCCTCCGCCCTCCGATATCCGCTCATATGCCATGCGGATAATATGGTTTTCCACATCAAAGGCCATCCACTGGTGAATGGTTTTGCTGTACATGGCACAGGGGCTGTCCATTACCAGACGCCCCTTCTCCTCATCATATCTTAACCGGTTTTGCCCTGCCTCCTGAGTGAAGGAAAAGCGGTCGCTGTAAAATCCTCTGCCTCGTTTCCCCATATCATCCAGCCCATGGCCAAACTCATGGAAAAAGGTCTTATAGGGCGGCGACAGCCTGCCCTTTGCCTCGATCTCATAGTACCGGATCCTGGGCCTTCGGAAAAAATCCCGTCCAAAATAGGCCGATGCCCCTCCCCTTCTGGGATTCTTATCTGGCGACATCTCCATATAAATTCCCCCCGGCAGCTTCATGGCCTCCGTCATCCGGAGCACAATCGCCTCATCCAGCATATAGGTCATGCACCGAAGCTTTCCCATAGGTTCCGAAAGCTGCGGATCCGTCTTCCGGAAAAACCAGTCAAAGGCTTTTCCCCGCTCGGGATAACACGTCTCATACCAGCCCACAAACCTGGCAGCCATCTCCATGGTAAATTCCGGCTCCATAAAAAGAGCATGGCAGGAGCCTGCATCCGAATTCATGCAGGTCAAAAAACTAGCCTCGTATCTCCTCTTCCATTCCCGCATCAGACCATCTGATAAATCACTGGTTCCCTGACCCTTATCCCTACTCTTTTCCTTACTCTCCTCCATCCATTTCCTCCCCTTTTCTCACGGCTTGCCAGCTTCTCTTCCTTTCCATATTTTAACATACTAAGCTGGTAATTGCAACCATGGCAAGAGATGGAAATATGCTTATATTCGTTAAATTTTCTTCTTATCCTTTTTCTTTGATCCAGTCAGCTCCCAGCTAATGGCCAGAAGATCCTTAATGGTTTCCTCCAAAACACAGTCCAGCTGAATGCTAATCCACTGCTCCTTATTCATATGATACGCCGGATAAAAACCCGGCTTCCTCCGCAGGGCGCTGATAAGCTGAGGTTCGCACTTCAGATTCAGGATATGGAGCATCCCGTCCCCGGACAGCCCCAGCTTATCCCGCCCCACCTCCATCACCACCCCATACCACTTCCGGTTCTCCTTATGCCGCAGCACAGCATTCGAATCTGCCCATGGATAATCTGGCTCTGTATGGTACTTCTTCCTAACGTACTCAAATAATTCCTGTCGGTTCATTATTACGCCTTTCCTGGCAGCGGCGCTGCTTTTAAAATTCTGAGGGCGCCGCTTGTCTATTGTACAAAGTGTTTCGCTATGTTGCTATGCCTGCATCAAAATACAAAATTGCTATTTAAATGAGTCGCGGATAGCCTGGGGTTCTCTAGCTAAGTGTCTTTCTAACCCCATTAGGAGTCTCTGGCTAAGTGTACTACCGATCCTTCTGGGAATCTCTGGCCAAGTGTCTTGCAGCCCATTAGGAGTCGCAGGCAGCAGGGGAAGGTGCAGGCGCATATTCGCCGGGAAGCTACGCCCGCGTCAGGCCGGGGCCCAACGCCACCGCGCTCTCGCTCCGCCGAAAGCGTAGCGGACGCATAAGGTCCGTGGAAGACCGGACCTAAGCGCCGACGGTTTCGGAGGGGTTCCTTATGGGACC
>CATOJE010000078.1 GCA_951800145.1 uncultured Lachnospiraceae bacterium
CAGCAACAAAATGCACACAAAATGGCCATTCTGTCCATTTTGGCGCCGAAACCCTCGGGTTCACTGTGACTTTCACTCACAGTGAACGCCTCGCGGGATACTACCTGTGAACAGTAACCTAAATTTCCGTCTGCACCATTGCCTCCAGAATTTCCAGCGAATGGAACTTCCGGTCAATGTACCGCCTCACATTCTCTTCCACACACCGGGCAAATTCCTCCAGCACCTCTTTCTTTAAAGTGAACTGGTAAAGCACCTCCACCGGGGAGGCGGCCACATACTCCCAGGCATAGTTTGCCGAATCGCTGACCGGATAGGGAGGGCTTGGCGTATACTCTCCATTCAGAACCATAGCCTTCAGCTCGAATATCCGGCGGATTAAAGGATTGGGGAGGGCCGGCTTTAAAAGGGCTCTGAGGGACTGATACACCAGCTTAAGCATCCCGGATCCATCCAGATTCTCCCGGCTGTAATAGTCGGCCAGCTCCAGAAAATAAGATCCATAGCAGGCTGCTTCCACATCCATAGCGATTTCCTGGAAATAATTGGTTATCTCCGCACTGAGAAGGCTGTATGCATCTCTTCCCTCATAGAGCCGGAAGGTGCCGAAGGCGAAGGTCCGGCTGGCCGCCATAAGTGCGCTTCCCGGACGCTTCGCCCCCCTGGCAAAGGCAGTGATCTTCCCCCGCTCTCTGGTGAGAATTACCAGCCTCCGGTCCGCCTCGCCAGAGGAGGCTGATTTTAAAACCATGCCGGTCGCGCAGACCGCCTCTCTCATAAGCCCTGCCTCCTATTTTACATCTCCTGGACCATAGCCGAAATTCTTCATATAAAGCTCACTGTCCCGCCATTCCTTCCGAACCTTGACCCAGAGCTTTAAATTCGCCTGGCCGCCCAGCAGGTCCTCGATGTCCTTTCTGGCAGACATGCCGATCTGCTTCAGCATCCCGCCGCCCTTTCCGATGATGATGCCCTTGTGGCTGTCCCGCTCACAGATAATGGTGGCCTCGATATCTGTGATCCCATTCCTCCTGGTGTTCATCTTCTCGATGGTCACTGCGATTCCGTGGGGAATCTCATCATCTAAAAGCCGCAGGGCCTTCTCCCGGATCAGCTCTGCCGCAATCTGACGCATGGGCTGATCCGTCACTGTGTCCTCATCGTAAAACTGAGGCCCCTGAGGCAGGTATTTAAATATCAGTTCCGTCAAAAGCTCCGTATTCATCCCCTTTAAGGCGGACAGAGGAACGATCTCCGCGAACGGACACACATCCTTATAGGCTGCGATAAAGGTGAGCACATCCTCCGGATTTTTTAAGGTATCCACCTTATTGATCACTAAGATCACCGGCGTCTTTATCTGGTTCAGCTGCTCTGCGATGTGCCGCTCCCCCGCTCCGATAAAGGTGTCCGGCTCCACCAGCCACAGAATCACATCCACCTCAGTCAGGGTGCGCTCTGCCACGGTCACCATGTATTCCCCCAGCTTGTTCTTTGCCTTGTGAATCCCCGGGGTGTCTAAAAAGATAATCTGCCCCCGCTCATCGGTGTACACGGTCTGAATCCGGTTCCTGGTAGTCTGGGGTTTTCTGGAGGTAATGGCGATCTTTTGGCCGATCAAGTGGTTCATCAGGGTAGATTTCCCCACATTGGGCCGGCCAATCAGCGTCACAAAACCTGATTTTTTTCCTATTTGTTCTTTTTCCATCCTTTTCCTCTTCCCTTTTCATTCCTGCGGATGCCCTGCCAGGCAGAGGCTGCGCGATACCCGCCCCTGCCAGCTGTGGCAATCTATGCTTCCTGTGCAGAGCCAAAGAGATTCCTCGTGGTCCCAAACAGCTCTGCATCCATCTTCACCTTTTCCTCATTGCCTATGGCACAGATGCTCTCTGTCCTTAAGACAGCCTCCACAATCTCTGCCAGCGCCCGGATATCCTCCTGGCCAGCGTCCAGGATTTCCTCCCGCTCCTTTTTAAGCATCTCATTGGTCACCCCGGAAAGCCAGGCGGACATAGCCCTGGCGCCCTTGATGGAGGGAGGCAGGGGCGTATCCAGCTCGCTGATGGCCCCGATAACATATTTGGTCATATCCCGCTCTTCCACCGTAAACTGGCGAAGATACGCTGGAATTCCTTCATAGATTTGATTAGTTTCTCTTAAGTTGGGATCCCGGTAGGAAACCAGATAGCCCTCCCCGGACCGGCCGAAGCCGCTCATACAGCCATAGGCCCCGCCCTGGACCCGCAGGTTCAGCCACAGGTAATCATAATTTAAGATCACCTTTAAGATCTTTAATGCTCCGGTATAGGAAAGTCCCCTGGCAGAAAAGTTCCCGCATCTGGCCACATAATTCACCTGGGAAGAGGTTTTAAATCCCTCATTCCGGTTATCCGGCTGGAAGGTAAAGGGATATTCCTTCCCGTCGCTATCTCCCAGCCCGGCAGCAAACCGCTCCACAAGGCCGGTCAGCTTCTCCTGGCCTTCCTCCTCGGCCGTAAAGCCCAGAATCATATGATCGGCTGTGAAAAGGCGACGGCACACCTCCTTCAGCTTATGAACCAGCTCCCCCTTCTTCTTTGGCTTCTCATAATCCCGGCAAAGCTGTTCCAGGAAATGGTAATACCCAATCCCTCCGGTGATGTCATTAAACCGGGAGGTGGGGGAAAAGTAGGAGGTGGCTCTGGCTACTGCCGCGGAATGGGAGGATCCCTCCAGCCGCATCCTGGCCCTGGATTTATTCTCCGCCAAAATCTCTCCCAGCCGCTTCTCATCCTCCAGCCTTGACCGGGTAAAGATCTCCATTAAAATGTCAAAGGCAAATTCCATCTTGTCATAAAGCACCTTTGCCTTCGCCACAAAGACCCCGGTAAATTTCCCAGGCTCCCTTAGGTCCGGATAGGAGGTGACGGAAAAGTCGATGCCGCCGGTATTTAAGTAAATCTCGCTGGTTAGATCCCCATAGCTGTAGTGCTCTGTATCCACATACCCTAAGACAGACTTTAGCAGGCCCACATAAGGCAGATCCTCCTGGGGGATCCCCTTTGTGTCAAAGAGCATCTGGATATATCCGATCCCTGTGGTGAATAAGGTCTGGGAAATCACCGGAACAGAGCCTGCCCGCTTCTCTACATATCGAAGCTGCTCCGGCTCCCGGCTGATATCCTCCCGCTTAAGCATGGGGATCTTCTTTAAGTCCTCCTGGGATGAGGGCGTCTCCTGATATTCCTTCAGCTCCCCGGTCTTCTTGATTAAATCCTCTATCTCCTCTTGGCTTAAGGAAGCCTTATATTCCTCCAGCCGTCTGGCCAGAGCCTGCTCCTTTTCCAGGTTCAGATTCCGTTTGGGGAGAAGGGTGACCACGGCCTCAAAGGGATTATCCAGCAGATACGTCCGGATCAAGCTCTCAAAATATCCCTCCTTCACCTGGTTTTTCAGGAAGTCAAAGGTCTCCTGGTACTCCAGGTGAAGCATGGGATCCCCTCCGTAAAGCCAGCTGTCCATGCACCACAGCCCGTACATCAGCCCCTTGGGCGCAGAGCCGTAGTCCGCTTCCCGGTAGCGGAATTCATAGTAATTTAACCCGGCCAGAAGGCTTTTTTGATCCATCCCCTGGTCTGCCAGCTTCCGCAGGGTTCCCTTTACCACTGCCAGGAATTCTCCCTTCTGCCTGGCATCTGCATTCTTCGCGATCACAGAAAAGTAGGGCTGAAGGATCCCGCTTTCATAGCCCCCTAGGATATCCTCCCCAATCCCCGCGTCAATTAAAGCCTGCTTTAAGGGAGCGCCAGGGGCGTCCAGCAGGGCATACTCCAGAATCTGGAAGGCCACATACAGCTTTGGATCTAAGTCTGTTCCCACCACGGTATTGACAGAAAAGTAGGCATTGCCCTCTTCTTCCTCATCCTCTGTAATGGAGTAGAATACCTCTTTCTCAACCGGCGCCCCAAAGGGAGCCTGGAGCCAGATTTCTGAGTCAGTCTCCATGGCCTGGTACTTGCTTAAATAAGCCTGGTCAAGCCATATAAGCTTTTCCTCCATGTCCATGTTTCCGTAGAGGTAGAGATAGCTGTTGCCGGGATGGTAGAACTGGCGGTGGTAATCCAGGAATTTCTCATAGGTAAGACCGGGGATTTCATCCGGATCCCCTCCGGACTCAAAGCCATAGCAGGTATCCGGAAACAGCTCGTGGGTGATAACCCGGTCTAACAGCCCCTCCGGGGAGGAAAATGCGCCCTTCATTTCATTATACACCACCCCGTTGATGGTGATGGGCCCCTCCTTCTCCTCCAGCTCATAATGCCACCCCTCCTGCATAAAGATTTTGGGCTCATGGTAGATATTCGGGTGAAAGACCGCATCCAGATATACGTCCATCAGATTTTGAAAATCCTTGTCATTACAGCTGGCCACCGGATATACCGTCTTATCCGGGTAGGTCATAGCATTTAAAAAGGTATTCAGAGATCCCTTCACTAATTCCACAAAGGGATCCTTCACCGGGAATTTTTCGGATCCGCATAAAACGCTGTGCTCCAGAATGTGCTGCAGGCCGGTGCTGTCGTCCGGAGGCGTTTTAAAGCCGATATTAAAGACCTTGTTCTCGTCCTCATTGATCATAACAAACACCCTTGCCCCGGTCTTCTTATGGCGCAGCACCACTCCCAGGCTGTTCATCTCCTTGATTTCTTTTTCCTTTACCAGCTCGTAGGCTGTCAGACTTTCCAATCCGGATTTTTTCATATTAATCATAACGCCTTTCTTTGATTTCTCGATTCAACCTCTATATTACATGTTTCCCATAAATTTGTCTTTTAGTATGGCAATGCTCTCCCTGACGCACAGATGGATAAAGAGCACTGGATCGGCACTGGAGGACACCCCGTAGAGCTGGGTAAAGCCGCACTTCTCCCCGATTCTCATGGCGCGGTACAGATGGAAATTACTGGTGAGCACTCCGATCTGCAGTGGCTTATCCGGCAGAAGCTCCAGGATATCCACGGTGGGCTGCCGCTCCTGCGCCAGAAGGAGGGACTTGGGTCTCCAGGCCGGGCCCTTTACATCCATGAGGGCTGAGGCGTAGTGCTCTGCCGCCGCCTTTTCCTCCAGCTCCCTTATGAAGCGGGCCAGCTCCATCTGCCGGATCCTCCGCCTTTCCTGAAGCTTCTTCTGGGCCTCTTTTTCCTGCCGGCGCTGATCCTCGATTAAGGACTTGCTGCAGATAAGATTTTCCGTGGTGCTGGTAGAGTAGGTTTCTAAAAGCATCTGCTCCGGCGCCACCCCATTATATAAGAGATACTCTGCCATGGCAAGGGCTTCTGTGGTGGGCTCATCCTCCCCCTGGCCTCCGGACAGCACCAGCTTTGTATCCGGATGCTCCTGGGCATAGCGGATAGCCTTATCCAGACGCCGCTTTAAGGAAGCGCTGATATCATCCTCCCGCACCTTTGCCCCCAGTACAATCAGGTAATCCAGATGATCCGGCGTAGACTTGATCATGCCGCCGAAAATCAGCACCTGGAGGATCACAAAGACCACCAGGCCAGTGATGCAGATGGTAGAGACCGACACAGGGATCCACAGAGGCACCTGTCTCCTGTGCTGGTGATAGTAGCTCTCCCCCTTTGCCAGGAGAAAGCAAAGGATGGAAAACACCGGCCAAATCCAGGCAAGGGAGGTCTCGATGCCGGAATACACAACAATTACCCCGAAATAAATCAAGCTCAGAATCCCCAGGATTCCAAACGCTACTGAGAACATACTTTCACCTTCCTCGAATATTCAAAGGCTGTCCCAAAGACAGCGGCTTTTTCAATCCTGCGTAAAGCCTGTCTGCGGGCCAGCCCTGGTAAGTTGTTATTGTCCACATGATACATTAGAGGGGGTCGGCTGGCTCTCTCCTGCGGAGGATGTCATAGGGCGCCAGCTCTGCCCCCAGATCCACCCACAGCGTCTGACTGGCATGGGGGGCGCTCTCCATAGCGATTCCCTCCTCATCCCGGATCCCCTTTACCGTCACGGAAAGGTTTGCGCCATCTGGCTTCATCACCTCGATGGCTTCCCCCAGGGAAAACTTATTCTTCTGGGTGATTCTCACCCATCCCCTGGAATCCACCGCCTCCGCCGTGCCCAGATAGGTGTAATTTTTAATATAGGTGCTGTTCTGGTAGATCTGCTGCTCCCCGGCAGGCTTTCCGAAATAAAACCCAGTGGAAAATTCCCTGCAGGTGCACTTTCCAATCTCCTCCTTATACCACTCCAGATTCTCCTGGTAAAGCCTGGGATCCTTCTGGTAATCATCGATGGCCCGCCGGTAGGTTCTGGTCACTGTCGCTACATACAAGGCGGTCTTCATCCTGCCCTCGATCTTAAAGCTGTCGATCCCTGCCTCTATCATCTCCGGCACATGCTGGATCATACACAGATCCTTGGAGTTAAAGAGAAAGGTTCCCCGCTCATTCTCATACACAGGGAAATATTCTCCCGGCCTGGTCTCCTCAGCCACCCCGTACTTCCAGCGGCAGGGGTGGGTGCAGGCGCCTTGGTTAGCATCCCTTCCTGTGAGATAATTGCTGAGAAGGCAGCGCCCTGAGTAGGAGATGCACATGGCGCCGTGGATAAAGCACTCGATCTCCATCTCCCCGGGGATGCGGGCCCGGATTTCCCGGATTTCCTCTAAGGTTAATTCCCTGGCGGAAACCACCCGCTTTGCCCCCAGCCCCCACCAGAAAAGAAAGGTTTCGTAATTCGTATTATTTGCCTGGGTGCTGATATGGATCTCCATCTGAGGCAGCACCCGCCTTGCAATGGAAAACACGCCGGGATCCGAGATAATCAGGGCATCCGGCCCTATCTCCCCCAGCTCATGAAAGTAGGCCTCCACCCCCGCCAGATCCTGATTGTGGGCGAAAATATTCGCGGTCACATAGACCCTCACCCCATGGCTGTGGGCAAAGAGAACTCCTTCCCTTATTTCCTCATTGGTAAAATTCTTCGCCTTGGCCCGAAGGCCGAAGGCCTCGCCCCCCAGATACACCGCGTCCGCCCCGTATATCACGGCAGTTTTCAGCACGCTTAGGCTTCCGGCGGGAATTAATAATTCCACATTTCTCATCCTGCTATCACTTTCGTTTTACACTTATGGTTACCCCGTCCCCGATGGGGAGAATGGAGGTCTCCAGCCCTTCTGTATGCTTTAATGCGAACAGGTATTCCCGCATCCGGCTGTGGATGGTCCGGTTTCTCCGCTCTACGGCAAATCTTGACTGGATGATATCCCCGTCCTGGAGCACATTATCCGAAACCAGCATCCCTCCGGGCCGCAGGCACCGGAGTACATCCTCCAGCCAGTGGATATACTGCCCCTTCGCTCCGTCCAGAAAGATAAAGTCAAAGGCCTCAGGGGAAAGCCCTGCTAAAATCTCCTCTGCATCCCCCTCCAAAAGGGTAATGTCCCTCTCTCTCCCTGCAAGCCGGAAATTCTCCCGGGCCTGAGGGATTCGCTTTTCATACTTTTCAATGGTAGTAATATGGCAGTCCGCCCCCATGACGGAAGCCATCAAAAGAGCAGAATACCCCACCGCAGCGCCGATCTCCAAAATCGATTCCGGCCCCATCCCCGCCACCAGGGTTTTTAAAAGAGCAGCGGTCTCCTTCCGGATGATGGGCACCCGCTCCCTTCTGGCCCGGTCCTCTATCTCCATGAGCAGGGGATCCCCATCCGGCTCCAGGGAGCGGATGTAATCTGTGATCCTGGGATTTCCTATCATGTGTCCGGCTCTCCCTCTTCTTCCTTCGGCTCTGCGCTCAGCGCATCCAGAATCTCCCTGGAGGTCATGGATGTGTTTAACCGGTAGACGCCGGGATACAGCTTATAATCATAAAGCTCCGACTGGATCACAAAAACATACCGGTTATGGATCAGCCCCTCCTTTTCCAGAAGCCTTCCGATGTCATAATCCGACTGATCCTCCCCGATGGTGATGATCCGGTCCCAGCCTGGAGGAGAAGCCACCGCTGTGGCTGAAAAGATCTCATGGCCGAACCGGTACCCGGCGGTAATCCCTTCATAGAAAATTAAAATCACCAGGGCGTAAATAATCAGGTGCAGGGAAACCTTTATGATGGCGCCGGTTACCCGGTTGATATCCCTTGCCGTATTGCTGCCGCTCATGGCCTCCCTCCTTCCAGCTGCTTATGGTTATCGTTACTGTTCACTCTCCTGCCGGTCTGTGCCCGGAGGCACGCCTTGGGGGATACTGGCTGTGAACGGTACTACACCTCCATAATGATCGGCAGAATCATAGGATTCCTCTTCATCCGCTTCCACAGGAAATCACTGAGCCGATCCTTGATCTCATTCTTAATCTTTCCCCAGTCGCTTACATGGCGGGCCAGACAGTCCGCCACCGCGTCATTAACCACATTCCTCGCCTCATCCAGCAGATCCTCTGACTCCCGGACATAGACAAAGCCTCTGGACACGATATCCGGGCCAGCCAAAAGCTGATTGCTGTACTTCTCCAGGGTGAGCACTACCACGATGATTCCGTTCTGGGCCAGGTTCTGGCGATCCCGCAGAACGATATTCCCCACATCGCCTACGCCCAGGCCATCCACCAGGATAGCCCCGGCCTGGACATGTCCCGTGACCTGTCCCTTTTCTTCATTGATCTCCAGCACATCCCCGGAGCTTATCATCAGCACATTTTCCTTGGGGATCCCCACGGCCTGGGCCAGGGTTGCCTGAGTCATCCGGTGGCGGTATTCGCCGTGGACGGGGATGGAGTACTTAGGGTGCACCAGAGAGTAGATCAGCTTGATCTCCTCCTGGCAGGCATGGCCGGAAACATGGGTATCCTGGAAGATCACCTCCGCCCCCTTCATAGAAAGCTCATTAATTACCTTGGCCACTGCCTTCTCATTCCCGGGGATAGGGGTGGAGCTTAAGATAATCACATCATTCGGGGTGATGGAAACCTTTTTATGGATGGATGAGGCCATCCTGGAGAGGGCCGCCATCGACTCTCCCTGGCTTCCGGTGGTGATAAGCACCGTCTTCTCCGGCGGGTAATTCTTCAGCTGCTCGATCTCGATCAGCGTGCCCTCCGGGATCTTGATATAGCCTAATTCGCTGGCAGTGCCGATGACATTCACCATGCTCCGCCCCTCCACCACTGCCTTTCTCCCGTACTTGTAGGCAGAGTTAATGATCTGCTGCACACGGTCCACATTGGAGGCAAAGGTAGCCACGATAATCCGCTTATTCTGGTGATCCGCAAAGATGGAGTCAAAGGTCTTCCCCACCGTCCGCTCCGAGGCGGTAAAGCCAGACCGGATGGCATTGGTGCTGTCGCACATTAAAGCCAGCACCCCTTTTCTTCCCAGCTCGGCAAACCGCTGCAAATCAATGGAATCCCCGAAGACCGGCGTATAATCGATCTTAAAGTCTCCGGTGTGGACGATAACGCCGGCCGGCGAAAAGATGGCCAGAGCCGAGGCGTCGGCGATGCTGTGGTTGGTCTTAATAAATTCCACCCGAAAGCACCCTAAGTTCACCGACTGTCCGTGCTTGATTACCTTCCGCCTGGTGGTCTTTAGCATATTATTTTCCTTCAGCTTATTTTCAATCAGGGCGATGGTAAGCCTGGTGCCGTATACCGGTACATTCAGCTCCTTCAGCACATAGGGCAGGGCGCCGATGTGATCCTCATGTCCGTGGGTGATCACAAACCCCTTTACCTTATCGATGTTCTGCTTCAGATACGTAACATCGGGAATCACCAGGTCGATCCCCAGCATATCATCGCTTGGAAATGCCAGACCGCAGTCCACGATAATAATGCTGTCCTGGCACTCAAAGGCCGTGATATTCATCCCGATCTGTTCTAAGCCTCCCAGGGGAATGATTTTCACCGTCTCATTTTGTTTCTCTTTTCCTCTCAAATTTAACAACCTCCGTTATACTTCCCATTCATTTTGGAGTTCCACGTCCGTATCCTCCAAAAGCTGGGTAAAAATTTGAAACACATCATTTAATTCCTCTTCATCCTCCACAAACTGATACACAGCCTCTGCATCCTCTGTCCTTGAGACGTCCTGCAAAACGTAGCATTCCCCATCTGCGTCCCCATCTGCCTCGTCTGTAACCAGAAGGTAATTCTTCCCGTTAATCCTGGTTTCCTCCAACACAAAAAAATCCACAGGCTCTCCGTCATCTGTAGTAAGAGTGATTTTTTCTTCGTTATTCATGTTTCTTTCTCCTGATTCCCTGGGGTGCGCTCAAAAACAGCCCCTCCGGCTATCCTGGCGCTGCGCCTTGACATTAACCGCGCCCCGGGAAGTTTTTCGCATCCAAATAGTTTTGTAAGATAAAGACGGCTGCAAGCTTGTCCAGGTTCTCTTTCCGGTGTTCTCTCCTGACGCCGCTTTCCATCAGGACCCGCTCTGCGGATACCGTGGTCAGCCGCTCGTCCCAGAGCTCCACAGGAAGGCCTGTGCGGCGCTTTAGCATAGCCTGGAAATCTTCGGTCTTCTCTGCCCGTTCTCCGGTTGTATTATTCATATTTTTAGGATACCCCAAAACAATGGCAGTAATCTGATATTGCCTGACCAATTCTTCAATTCTGGCACAGGTCTGACGGAGCTTATTCTCCTTTTCCCGCCAGATCGTCTCCAGACCCTGGGCTGTGATCCCCAGCTCATCGCTGACAGCCACCCCCACCGTCTTTGATCCATAGTCTAATCCCAGTATTCGCATCCTGCCGCTCCCTTGCCATGCACTCCCGGCCCCAAGGCCTGCTAATCACTTCCCGCAAGAATGACACTCAAACAAAACCAGTTGGCGCAGGCCAACTGATCCCTTCTCCATCCTTTTCTCTTGCTTCTTACATCCGGTAGCTTTCACTCATTCTCTCTGTTATCGCCGGAGCTTCGTGTCGATGTATACTCCCATCATCTCCTCCAGAAGCTCGTCCCGCTCCACCTTCATGATCAGGCTTCTGGCATTCTTATGGCTGGTAATATACGTAGGATCTCCCGACATAATATAGCCGACAATCTGATTCACAGGGTTATACCCCTTCTCCGTCAGGGCAATATAAACACGCTCCAGAACCTGCGCCGCATTCGCCGTATTATCCTGGAAAGTTGTTATATATTGTGTGTCATGCATATCGCCCATCTTTATCACGTCCTTAATCACTATTCTCTCTTATTCTAAACCATAAATGCCATTTCGGCAAGAAGATATTTCTTTCTTTTCTTATATTTTTCTTAATTCTGACAAAAATTCCATCATTTCCGGGGTGATCATCCTGGTTCCCACCCCTGAAATCAGCCTTCCCCTCCAGAATGACGTATCGTCCGCCCTGGAAGCATGCGGACACTCCATCCCCCTATCCAGGCGGTTAAGCTCCTCAAGGCTTATGAGCCCCCGCACATACTCCCTGGTATATCCGGTCATATAACGTCTGCCATCTATGGAAAGCTCCTCCTCCAAAAGCAGCTGGCTCTCCTTTCCCAGAAAGCTTCTCCGATATTCCCCGGACATCTCTGCCTCCAGGGCGAAGAGCTCCTCGCTCCGCCGGCTTTTCACCGGTTCCTCAACCGGATGCTCCATCCCTGCCGCCCTGGTTCCCTTCCGGCTGGAATATTTAAAGATGTGCATCTCGTAAAAATGCACCTGCCTTAAAAATTCCCTGGTCTGGGCAAACTCTTCCTCCGTCTCCCCGGGGAATCCCACGATCACGTCTGTGGTGATCGCCGGATTCTCATAGACCTCCCGAAGATATCCGCAGCTCCTTTTATATTCCTCCGGCGTGTAATGCCGGTTCATCCGCCTTAAGGTCTCCTCACAGCCGCTCTGGAGGGAAAGATGGAAGTGGGGGCAGACCTTATTAAGTCCCTTTAAGGCTTCTGCAAACTCCCGGGTGACGATCCTGGGCTCTAAGGAGCCCAGCCGTATCCGCTCCAGCCCCTCCACCGGATGAATGGCCTGGATAAGAGAAAGCAGCTCCGAATGCCCGGAGGCCTCCGCCCCGTAGGAGCTTAAATGGATCCCGGTGAGCACCACCTCCCGGTAGCCTGCCGCCGCCAGCTCCTTTACCTCCTTAAGCACCGATTCCATCCCCCGGCTGCGGATCCGTCCCCGGGTGTAGGGGATGATACAGTAGCTGCAGAACTGATTGCACCCGTCCTGAACCTTGATGAACGCCCGGGTGTGCTGGGAGACCTGGCTGATATGAAGCTCCTCATAATCCTTCTCCGCCCCGATATCCGGCACATAGGCTGCCACGGAAGGCTCCTGGCTCTGAAAATACTCCTCCAGTATGGATATCAGATCCTTCTTCCGGTTATTCCCGATGATAATATCCACCGCCGGATCCTCCTCAAGCTCCCTGGCGGCTGCCTGAACATAGCAGCCGGCAGCCACCACCACAGCGGCCGGATTCTTAGCCCTGGCGCGGTGAAGCATCTGCCTGGACTTCTTGTCTGCCACATTCGTCACAGAGCAGGTGTTGATGATGCACACATCCGCCGGCGCCCCCTCAGACACAATCTCATACCCCGCCTCTCTCAGCATCTGCTCCATGGCCTCTGTCTCATAAGCATTCACCTTACATCCCAGATTATGCAGCGACGCCCTTCTTTTCATAACAAAATTCTCCATTCTTTTTGTAAACTCGCTATTGACTTTTCGCCCCCGGCTCTGTAGTATGGAACTAGGATAAAAGTCTGTCATGACTTATATCCTAACTTACATACTTTAAGGAGGCACTTATATGAAAACGGTTCGTATTTCTTTAAATTCCATCGATAAAGTGAAATCCTTCGTGAATGACCTGACAAAGTTCGACGTAGATTTTGATCTGGTATCCGGAAGATACGTGATTGATGCAAAATCCATTATGGGCATTTTCAGCCTGGATTTGTCCAAGCCAATCGACCTAAATATTCATGCGGAAAGCGGCATCGATGAGATTTTAGACACACTGGCGCCTTATATTATCCAGTAGGGCCGGCTGAAATCTGGTTACTGTAGGGCTTTTCGTTAAAACGCTAAGCCTTACAGCAGCCTATAAAATCTCACTCTTGGCAGAGTACCGTCTGGGCGGTTTCCACCGCCTCACAAACCATTTCTTCGATCCTCTCCGAAAGCTTCTCCTCTGATTTTCGAATTATATGAATATTCGGCTTTGTCACCGGGTGCTTGGCCACAAAGATCGTACAGCAGTCCTCAAAGGGCTGGATGGATGTCTCAAAGGTGCCGATCTGCTCCGCGATATCCACGATCTCCTGCTTGTCAAACCCGATCACCGGGCGGAAGACCGGCATGGAGCACACCTCATTGGTGGCTGCCAGAGACTGTACCGTCTGAGAAGCCACCTGGCCGATGCTTTCCCCGGTAATCAGCCCCAGACATTTCTGCTTTTCTGCGATCCTCTGGGCGATCCGCATCATATAGCGACGCATAATGATGGTCAGCTCCTCATGGGGACACTGGTCATAGATATACAGCTGGATATCCGTAAAGTTCACGATTTGCAGCCGGATCGGGCCCGCATAGCGGGACACCAGCCTGGCAAGCTCCACCACCTTCTCCCTGGCCCGGTCGCTGGTGTATGGCGGCGCATGGAAGTAAACCGCCTCGATCACCACCCCACGCTTGGCTATCATGTAGCCTGCCACCGGGCTGTCGATCCCTCCGGACAGCAGAAGCATAGCCCGCCCATTGGTTCCCACCGGCATGCCCCCGGGTCCCGGAATCACCTGGGAATACAGATTGATCCGGCTTCGGATCTCCACATGAACCATCACCTCCGGTTGATGCACATCCACCCTAAGCCCCGGAAACCGCTCTAATATCACTTCTCCCAGCTCCCGGTTTATCTCCTCTGAGGTCATGGGGTACTGCTTATTAGCCCTTCTGGCATTCACCTTGAAGGTAAAATTCTTCTCCGGGTATACCTGCTCCAGGTACGAAGCCACCTGATGCTTCAGCTCTTCAAAGCCCAGGTCATCTACCTGCACCATGGGACAGATAGCCGAAATCCCGAATACACGCTTTAAGGCGGCTACCGCATCCTCATCGTCGAAATCAGTGAGGGCATTGGCGTAAATTCTTCCGGATTCCTTTGTTACCTCAAACTCTCCCTCCACTGCCTTTAAGGCATATCGGATCTGCTTCACCAAGGCGTCCTCAAACATATACCGGTTTTTCCCCTTCACGCCGATCTCCGCATATTTAATTAAAAATGACTGATATTTCATGGGTTTTCTATCCTCTCTGATATCGCCGAAGCACTGGAAGCAGCTCCTTCAGTGCCTCGATTGTGTAATCCAGCTGCTCTCTTGTATTATAAATCCCCAGGCTAAACCGCAGGGTGGAGTCCAGAAGCTCTCTTTTCACTCCCACAGCCATAAGGGTCCCGCTGATGGCCGGATGATTGGAGGAGCAGGCCGAGCCGCTGGACACATAGATCCCCCTCTCCTCCAGGGCATGAAGCAGCACCTCGCTTCTCACCCCCTGAAAGCTGGCGCTGATGATCTGGGGTGCCCCCTTCTCCCCTCTCTGGCTGTTTACCACGGTTCCCGGTATCTCCTCCAGCCGGTCGATGAAGAAATCCTTCAGTTCCCTCATCCGTCGGATCCTTTCTGAAAAATCCGTATACATCTCCCTGGCCGCCACTCCAAGGCCCGCCACCCCGGGCACATTCTCCGTGCCGGATCGCATATCCTTCTGCTGGCCTCCGCCGTAGAGAAGGGGCTTTACCTTCGCCTTTTCATGAATATAGAGGAATCCCACGCCCTTGGGGCCATGGAGCTTATGGCCGCTGACGCTTAACAGGTCGATCCCCTGCCTTTTCGGCCGGATCTCATACTTTCCGTAGGCCTGGATGCCATCCACATGGAAGAGGATCCGGGGATTCCGTTCCTTTATCACCCTTCCGATCTCCTCCACCGGCTGGACTGCCCCGATCTCATTATTCACATACATCACAGATACCAGGATCGTATCCGGGCGGATGGCCTCCTCCAGCTCCTGGAGCCGGATATGTCCCTCCCTGTCCACATCCAGATAGGTGACTGCAAATCCCAGCTGCTCCAGGCAGGCCAAGGGCTGATACACCGATGCATGCTCAATCCTGGTGCTGATGATATGCTTCCCGGCCCTCTGGTTCGCCATGGCGGCGCCAAATAAGGCCATGTTATTCGACTCCGTCCCTCCGGAGGTAAAAAGGATCTCCTTGTCCTGGACCTTCATCGTCCGTGCAATCACTGACCTTGCTTCCTTAATATAGCGCTCCGCCTCCATCCCCTTTTTGTGTCGGGAGGATGGATTACCATAATCCTCCCTCATCACCCGGGCCACGATCTCCTGTACCGAATCCAGCGCCCTGGTGGTGGCGGAATTATCTAAATATGCTTCCATGCTGCTCTCCTATTGTTATTCTCATGATTAACAGGTGCCCTTTACACCCCGCCCTCCAGCTTCATCATCAGGAGGGCTAACAGTGCAGGGCCTGCCGTCTCGGTCCTTAAAATCCGCCTGCCTAAGGAGATGGGCGCCCAGCCGGCTTCCCTGGCCCATCTGGCCTCCTCCGGATCAAAGCCTCCCTCCGGGCCGATGAATATGCTGATCCTCTGTCCGGGAAGCACTCTGGAAAGCTGTTCTCTCGTCCCCTCCAGACCCTTCTGATCCTCATAGGCAAAGAGCTTTACCTCATCCTTGGATGCGGCTGTTAACGCTTCCTTTAAGGTTATCACCTGGGAAATCTCCGGGATCCGGCTGCGCTTTGACTGCTTTGCACTGCTCTCTGCGATGGCCTGCCACCGCTTCCGTTTTCCCTCCTCCCGCTTCCCCTCCAGCTTTACCACTGCATTCCTGGTGGCCACAGGCACGATCCTCGCCGCCCCCAGCTCCACGGCCTTCTGGATAATCTGCTCCATCTTATCTCCCTTGGGAAGACCCTGATATAAGGTAATCCAGGAGGAAAGCTCCCGATCCTCCTCCAGCTTAAGGATCCTTACCCGGATCCTCTCCGGCTCCAGGGCCATTACCGCACACTGGTAATCCTTCCCCGCTCCGTCGCTGATAAGGAGCATCTCCCCTTCCTTTAAGCGGAGCACATCCCTCCCATGCTTCACATCCGGCCCGGTAATACAGATCTCCTGACCCTGAATCTGTTCTGTCTTTACAAAAAAATGATGCATACTATTTCCTTCTGGCTGTGATGCTGACCCACTCGCCCTGTCGGGTGGTTTCCACCACCTCCAGCTGATCATTGGCCTCCATGGCCTGCCGCACATCCCCTTCCTTCAGATTAATAATGCCGGAGGTGATAAATATCCCTCCCTTTTTTAAATGCACCGGTATCTCCTCCTGTAAAAGGATAATCACCGGGGCCAGAATATTCGCCACTACAATATCATAGGCCTCATAGCCTGCCCAGTCCTGAACCGCTTTCTCCTGGATAATATTTCCCTGAACCACCTGGAACTGATCCCTGGAAAGCTGGTTGGACTCCAGGTTCTCCTCCACAGCCGCCACTGCATTCTCATCCAGATCCGTCCCCCGCACCTTACAGGCGCCCATCTTCAGAGCCGCGATCCCCAGGATTCCGCTGCCAGTTCCCACATCCAGCACCTGGCTGCCCTCTCTCACATACTTACTCAGCTGCCGGATGCAAAGCTGAGTGGTCTCATGCATCCCGGTGCCAAAGGCAGTTCCCGGGTCAATCTGAATCAGCAGCTTGTCCTCATGCCCCGCAGGAATCTCCTCCCAGGTGGGCTTGATTAAAATGTCATCCACTGTAAAGGGCTTAAAATACTGCTTCCAGTTATTGATCCAATCCTTATCCTCTGTCTCCGACACCTGGAGCCTTCTCTCCCCCAGATCCGTAAATCTGGATAATTCCTCCAGCCCCTCTTCCACCCGCTTCAGCAGCTCCTCTGCAGAGCTGTCATCCTCCAGATAAAAGCTGACCCTGGCCTTCCCCTCATCCGGCGGCAGCTCCGGGAGAATGTCAATAAACATCCCCTTCGTCTCCCCTTCCGTCAAGGGCACATTATCCTCTATCTCGATTCCCTGAATACCGATCTCATCCAGCATACTGCTGATCAAATCCTCCGCCTCTGTGGTGGTAGTGAGAGTAAATTTTTTCCATTTCATGTAATACTCCGCCCTTTCTCGCTTCCGGCTATCCACACCCTGCCGGGCTGTGCCTAACGCTCATTGCTACCCATCATAGCATAGTTTTCCTCTGCTTTCAAGCATTGTGACAGGCTGTCATCCTCTTTCAAAAGTTTTTTTAAAAATTTTTAAAATCTTTGCAATAAAAAATCCAGCTGGTGCATTAACCTATTGAACGGATGAAGATGTTATATCAAAGCAGACCCCAAAGGGCACAAACAATTAAAAAATTCCTTATGCATTACACCCCATCACACCGCCTGATGGAATCTGGTTTGATAGAGATTTTCAAAATTACAAACTAATTGGCAATTAGAATTTGTGATTCACCTGAAAACAGAGTGCTTACCCGCCTGGTGACATGGCGGAGGGCACTCTGTTTTCTTTGCTACTGTTCTCATCCAATGTCATTAACTTCGTTTTGGGGACGGTTTTTAAGTGCACTACCGTTTCTTCTAAGAATCTCCAGCTAAGTGCGCTGCCAAGCCTTCTGGGAATCTCTGGCTAAGTACACTGCCAAGCCTTCTGGGAATCTCTAGCTAAGTACACTGCCAAGCCTTCTGGGAATCTCTAGCTAAGTACACTGCCAAGCCTTCTGGGAATCTCTGGCCAAGTGTTTTGCAGCCCGGTAGGAATCGTAGGCAGAGGGGAAGGTGCAGGCGCATGTTCGCCGGGAAGCTACGCCCGCGTCAGGCCGGGTCCCAACGTCACCGCGCTCTCGCTCCGCCGAAAGCGTAGCGGTGCGTAAGGCCCTAAAGGACAGGGCCTAAACACCGACGGTTTCGGAGGGGTTCCTTATGGGACCCGACCTGACGCGGGCTATGTATTCGTGGGCGGGCTTGCGTTCTGACTTTTCGGTCGCTGACTTGGTCTTTGTACGGTCCGTGAATCGCTGTCCCCACCTTCCTGACGGGGGCCGCTTGCGCTATCGGTGGAAACGCAGCGGTACTA
>CATOJE010000079.1 GCA_951800145.1 uncultured Lachnospiraceae bacterium
AAATGTGGTCAAATCAAGAAAATCGAGTGCGAAAGAGAATGTTACGCCATGCACAGCTCGGGAAAGAATTCCCTCGCTGTAGGGCTGTCGCCCTATACACGTAAATGTGCATGGCTCGTAACGTTCACACAATCTTCACAAAATAATTAGCACTCACCTCTTGACAGTGCTAATAATATATGTTATATTACGCATATAACAAGAAAAGATTCACACCCACAGAGGGAGGAATAAGGATGAATATAAATAAGTTTACGCAAAAATCAATGGAAGCGGTTCAGGCCTGTGAGAAGCTGGCCTATGAATATGGAAATCAGCAGATAGAACAGGAGCACCTTCTGTACAGCCTGCTGACTTTGGAGGACAGCCTGATTTTAAAGCTGGTTGTGAAGCTGGACATAAATGGAAATCAATTTGCGGAAGAGGCGAAGCAGGCTATGGAAAAGCTGCCTAAGGTCAGCGGCAGCGGGCAGCTGTATGTGAGCAGTGATTTAAATAAGGTGCTGATTCATGCAGAGGACGAGGCAAAATCTATGGGGGACGAATACGTTTCTGTGGAGCATCTATTCCTGTCCCTGCTAAAGCAGCCGGATCCGAGGCTGAAGGATTTATTCAAACAGTATGCCATCACCCGGGAGAAATTTTTACAGGCCCTGTCCACAGTCAGGGGAAATCAGCGGGTGGTCAGCGATAATCCGGAGGCAACTTACGATACGCTGGCCAAGTACGGCTATGATCTGGTAGAGCGGGCCAGAAATCAAAAGCTGGATCCAGTGATTGGCCGCGACGGGGAAATCCGGAATGTGGTGCGGATCCTTTCCAGAAAGACGAAGAATAACCCAGTGCTGATCGGCGAGCCTGGTGTAGGAAAGACGGCTGTGGTGGAGGGTCTGGCCCAGCGGATTGTCCGCGGGGATGTGCCGGAGGGGCTGAAGGACAAAAGGCTGTTTGCCCTGGATATGGGCGCTCTGGTGGCAGGCGCTAAGTACCGCGGCGAGTTCGAGGAGCGGCTGAAGGCAGTGCTGGAGGAAGTGAAGAAGAGCGATGGGCAGATCATCTTATTTATCGATGAATTGCACACCATCGTGGGAGCTGGGAAAACAGAGGGCTCCATGGATGCAGGAAATATGCTGAAGCCGATGCTGGCCAGAGGGGAGCTTCACTGTGTCGGAGCCACCACTCTGGACGAGTACCGGAAATATATTGAAAAGGATGCTGCTCTGGAGCGGCGTTTCCAGCCGGTTATGGTAGAGGAGCCTACAGTGGAGGATACCATCTCCATCCTCCGTGGCCTGAAGGAGCGGTATGAGGTGTTCCACGGGGTAAAGATCACAGATTCCGCCCTGGTTTCTGCGGCGATGCTGTCGGACCGCTACATCTCAGACCGGTTTCTGCCGGATAAGGCCATTGACCTGGTAGATGAGGCCTGTGCTATGATTAAGACAGAGCTGGATTCTATGCCCACAGAGCTGGATGAGCTGTCCAGAAAGGTGATGCAGCTGGAGATCGAGGAGGCTGCCCTGAAAAAGGAGACGGATCATTTAAGCCAGGAAAGACTGGCAGATCTGCAGAAGGAGCTGGCAGAGCTCCATGAGGAATTCAGCGGGAAAAAGCTTCAGTGGGAGAATGAAAAGGCTTCTGTGGACCGGCTCTCCAGCCTGCGGGAGGAGATCGAGGCTGTGAACCGGGAGATTCAGGCTGCCCAGCAGAAATATGACCTAAACCGGGCGGCAGAGCTCCAGTACGGCCGTTTGCCCCAGCTTCAAAAGGAACTGGAGGCAGAGGAGGCCAGGGTGCGGGGAGAAGACTTAAGCCTGGTGCGGGAAAGCGTAACCGATGAGGAGATTGCCAGGATTATTTCGAAATGGACCGGAATCCCGGTGGCAAAGCTGACGGAGAGTGAGCGGAGCAAAACGCTGCATCTGGATGAGATACTCCACCGCCGGGTAATCGGCCAGGATGAAGGCGTGGAAAAGGTGACAGAGGCCATTATCCGTTCTAAGGCGGGGATCAAGGATCCTACAAAGCCCATTGGCTCCTTCCTGTTTTTAGGGCCCACTGGTGTGGGAAAGACAGAGCTTGCCAAGGCCCTTGCCCAGGCGCTGTTTGATGACGAGGGGAATATGGTCCGCATCGATATGAGCGAGTATATGGAGAAGCATTCGGTATCCAGGCTCATCGGAGCGCCTCCAGGATATGTGGGGTATGATGAGGGCGGTCAGCTGACAGAGGCAGTGCGCAGAAAGCCATATTCGGTGATTTTGTTCGATGAGGTGGAAAAAGCCCATCCGGATGTATTTAATGTACTGCTGCAGGTTCTGGATGACGGCCGGATCACGGACTCTCAGGGAAGGACGGTGGACTTTAAAAATACGATTTTGATTATGACCTCAAACATCGGCTCCCAGTATTTGCTGGAGGGGATCGATGAGGATGGAAATATAAGGAAGGAAGCGGAGGACATGGTAATGCAGGAGCTCCGCACCCATTTTCGGCCGGAATTTTTAAATCGTCTGGACGAGACCATCCTGTTTAAGCCATTAACCAAGGAGAACATCAGCGGGATTGTGGATCTTTTGCTGGCTGAGGTGAACGGCCGTCTGGCGGGAAAGGAGCTGAGGCTTTGCCTGACAGAGGAGGCGAAGAGATTTGTGGCAGACAGAGGCTATGATCCGGTTTACGGGGCCCGTCCGCTGAAGAGGTATCTCCAGAAGCATGTAGAGACTCTTGCAGCCCGGATGATTCTGGAGGATAAGGTGCGGACAGGAGACACCATTGTCATCCATAAGCCAGAAGGGGAAGCAGGATTAACCGCATATACAGAGTAAGGGAAAGCCGCAGGACAAATAAAACGTCCTGCGGCTTTTGGCCGTTCAAAATATTTTTATAAGAATATCCCCTGTGAGTAAATATTTCTCCTAATATCATTGCAGTTTTTCTATGTGAAGCTTATAATTTTGATCAAAGCACAGTTCAAATAAGGAGGCAGTTAAAATGATACCAAAAGACCCGGTTATGCTGCTCAGCTACTTAAATACCCAGCTGAGAGACAATTATTCCAGCCTGGAGGAGCTTTGCCAAGGGATGAACCTGAACCAAAATCAGATAATTTCCAAAATGGAGGAAATCGGCTATACTTATAATAAGGACGGAAACCAGTTTCGGTAATGGTGGAATTTATGGTGATGATAATCTTTTTTAGCCTCCTTTTAGGGGCGGCATGGGTGGATCGGAGGACTATGACGATTCCCGATTACTTTCCCGCATTTATATTCCTTCTCGCATTAAGATCACCATTTCTGGGAGTGGGAGCGCCCTTTGGCGTTAAGGTAATCAGTGTGCTGTCTGTCAGCCTGCCTATGCTGCTTTGCACGGTTGCAATTCCCGGCGCCTTTGGGGGCGGCGACATTAAGCTGATGGCTGCCTGCGGCGCCTTTTTAGGCTGGGAGAGAAATCTTTTAGCCATGTTTTTTGCTGTATTGGGTGGCGGGGGCTTTGGGCTTTGGCTTCTGGCCAGGAAGCAGGCCAAGCCAAAGGATCATTTCCCTTTTGGGCCGTTCTTGTGCATGGGCTTGATGATTTCAGCGCTTTGGGGAGAAAGTATCCTTAAGTGGTATCTCTCCTGGCTTCCCTAAGGGCAGGAGCACATATGCTACTGATTTGCTGGGCACAGCCCGACAGGGGTGTGAACCATAACACACAAATTGAGAAAAGAGGAAAGTGTATGCCCAGATATCGCTATCAGGCAGTTGACCAGAATGGAAAGAACCGCAAAGGCCAGCTGCAGGCCTCCGGGGAAAGGGAGCTTCACGGGCTTCTTCTGGAGCAAGGCCTGTATCTGATTCAGGCGGAGGGAATGAAGGAGAAGAGAGGGAGATATTCTTTAAAACCCAGGGAACTGGAGGAATTTTCCAGAGAGCTGGGAACCATGATTCATTCCGGAATTCCTATGGTAAAGGTCTTAACCATCCTGTCCCAGGAGGAGGGGATCCGACCGGGGGCAAAAAGGATTTATCAGGCTGTGCTGGCACAGGTGTGCCAGGGAGTCTCCCTGGCGGCTGCCATGGAGCAGCAGAATGCCTTCCCTGTGATGATGATTTCCATGCTCCAGGCAGCAGAAGCTTCCGGAAGGCTGGAGCAGACTGCCCTCAGGCTGGCAGAGCATTACAGCCGGGAGCACAGGCTGGCAGGCAAGATAAGGAACGCAATGATTTATCCCAAGATACTGATCGTTCTTCTGACAGGGGTTACCGCCTTTTTGATCGGCGCGGTGCTCCCCCAGTTTGAACAGCTGTTCCAGCTGATGGAGGAGCTTCCCCTTTCCACCAGAATTTTATACGGGATTTCCTATGGCGTGAGGGACGCATGGTATCTGGCAGTGTTGGGCTGTGGGCTGCTCTGGGTTCTTTGGAGAAGGCTGCAGGGCCTGCGTCCCATCCGCCGGTTTTTGGATCATAGGGCGCTGACGCTTCCGGTGCTTGGACCTTTTAGAAAGACGGTGTATACAGCCCGCTTTGCAAGGATGCTGAGCTCTCTGTATTCTGCCGGTATCCCTGTGGTGCCGGCTCTCCAGATTGGCAAAAGGATCATAGGGAATGTATATCTGGAGGAGCAGCTGGAGGGAATGATTTCCAGGATTAAAAATGGCATGTCTTTAAGCCAGGCTCTGGGACAGACCGATGGATTTTTAAAAAAGCTTTCCTTTTCTGTCCAGGTAGGGGAAGAGGCAGGAAGCCTGGATGCGATGCTGCTGTCCGTGGCAAATGCATTGGAATATGACGCAGAGCTGGCCATAAACCGAATGGTGTCTTATTTGGAGCCGGCAATGATTTGTGTCATGGCACTTATGGTGGGATTTGTTATGGTGGCGATTATGACCCCCATCTATGGCTCTTATGAGGCGCTGGAACAAATTGGACTTTAATTGCCACAAAAGAGGAATGGAACATGAAAACAGTGATTTATTTGTCGAATCAGACGGTAAAGGCTGTGACTGGCCAGATCCGGAAGGGCAGAGTGAAAATCCTGGCGGTATATCAGGAGGAGGCTCCCCGCCTCTCCATCGTAAATGGCCAGGTGACGGATGATGAGGCGTTTACGAAATTCTTAAAGGAGTTTTGGGAGAAGCATAAGCTTCCGGTGTATCCGGTTTGCCTGGTGGTTAACAGCACCCAGACGGTTGTGCGATTTTTTGATCTCCCGCCTATGTCCCACAGAAAGCGGATGCGGTATCTCCCGAGAGAGTTTTCGGATGTGGAGAGGATGCGGGACCCGGTTTACAGCTATGGCCTGGCAGAAAATAAACGGTTTGGAGCAGTGATGGAGCGGGGATTTCTTGGAGGGCACCTGAAACGATTTCAGAGACTGGGGATCCGCATTGCATCGGTTGAGGATGCGCTTATCTCGCAGCTCAGGCTTTTAGGCTGTCTGGATGGACTTAAAGGAAGAGTGTGCGCAGTCCAAATTCTCGACGGGGCGGCATTACTCAGTGTTTTGTGGGTAGAGGATGCCTTCCTCCACTTTAGCCGGGCGCGGATACCAGCGCAGGCGGATGCACGGGATCTGGGAGAGCGATGTGCTAAGGAGGTCAGTGCGCTGATGCAGTTTGCCAGGGCCCAGGGGATCCAGCAGGAGATCGGGGCCGTATATATGGGAGGCCTGAAAAGGGATGGCTGGTCTGAATATGTTAAAGCAGTATTTGCTGTAAATTCTATGACTCATGTATATTCTCTGGCAGATTCCCTGGGGCCTTCCCTTGATTTCCCGGAGGGAGAATGGGAGCTGGGAGGCTTTGCCGCGGCAGTCGGAGGGCTTCTGTCTAAAGGCGGAAGGGCGAATCTGTGCAGCCAGTTTCGGAAGGGGCCGGAATACCTGGCAAAAAGGAGAGCGGTTTTTCGTGGGCTGCTGCCTGCGCTTGTGACGGCAGCTGCCCTGTCCTTGGTGGCAGGCCTTCAGATGATTCGGTGGTTCCGGCTCACAAACCAGATTAACCGCGGCCTGGATTACCTGTCGGATCCTCAGGTGCTGGCAGGGGCGGCCAGATATGACTGCCTGGAGGAGGAAAATCGGATTCTGCATCAGAGAATCCAGGAGACCAGCCGGATCTTAGAAAATATTTACTCCTATCCGGTAATGAGCACAGAGATCGACCAGGTGGTGGCCCGTTGTGCTCAGGGACTGGTCCGTGCAGATGTAACTGGATTTCAGGCAGATCCCGGGATGATACAGGTGATCAGCACAGCTGAGAATGAGAGGATGATTTATCCCTTTATCAACCGCCTCGCCCAGGAAAAGGATGTATTTTCCAGCATCCATTATACTGGATTTGAGTATGTGGAGAGCCAGAGGGCATGGCGGCTGTACGTGGAGTGCTATCTGAAGGACAGGGCGGGAAAGGAGCAGGAGCCATGAAGCTGGAAGTAACAGAGAAGGATAAAAGGCTGTTAAGCATCATGGCTGCACTGGCCCTGGCAGCAGTATTTTTAATTCTGGGAATTATCCCTCTGCACAAGAGAAATCAGGATATGAAGGAGATGGCAGAAGCGATTGCAGCAGATGTGGAGGAAAACAAGAGAAAGCTGATCACCCTGGCCCAGGTTAAAAGCGTGGAGGAGGAAAATCAGAAAAGGCTGGAGGAGATACAGGAAGGCCTTTATCCTATGATGGAGAGCCAGGAGATTGACCGGATTCTCACGGAGATGGCCCTTGCCTATGGTCTGAGCGTGAGGAAGATGGAGATACAGATGCCGGAGGGACCATCCAGTCTTCCCGCCTTCCAGGAGGAGAAGCCGGCTTCTGTAACTGTGGGACAGGAGACCGGGACGGACAGTGTTTTTCAGGCATCGGTGCTTCTGGAGGTAACTGGAAGCGGGGAAGGAAAGGCCGGATTTTTAGATGAGATTGCCAGGGAGGACATCAGCATCCGCACCCTTACCATGCGCCGTCTCAGCATGATTGTCCGGGGAGGCGCAAAGGAGGAGGAGCGGGAGCTGGAGGTATTGGAGTTACGGCTGGAGGTTTCTATGTGCAGGAAGGAGCAGGAGGATGGGGACACGTATCGGTGAGATTCTGGTGGGATGCGGCTATGTGACAGATGAGCAGCTCCAGGAAGCCCTGGCGTATCAGGAAAGCCATGAGGGCATCCGTCTGGGAAGAGCGCTGATTGAAATGGGTTTTCTTTCTGAATGGCAGATGCTAAAGGGCCTGGGGCTGCGCCTTGGCTTAAAGACGATAAAGCTGCCGCAAATCACAGTGGATTCTGAGGCGGCGGCCCTGCTTCCGGAGGAGACAGCCAGGCGGTATCAGATGCTGCCAGTGAAGGTCGCGCCCGGGGTCCTTACAGTATTGACGAATGATCCGCTGAACTTTTATGGGCTGGAGGATATCCGGCAGATCACTGGATTGGATTTAGAGATATACTTATGCGAGCTGCAGCCATTGATGGAGGAAATCCGGCATTGCTATTCAGAGATCGGGGCCAGAAGGGCGGCATTTGCAGCAAATCAGAGCCAGGGCTGGAATGAAGAGGGAGGGGAGATTCTGGCTGCAGCAGGCGATGACGACACGCCGGTAATCAACCTGCTAAACCAGCTGCTGGAGTACGCCTACCGGAATAATGTCAGCGATATCCACATCGAGCCCTTCTCGGAGGAAACACGGATTCGGATGCGGATCGATGGCGAAATGGCAGAATTCGTTACTCTGCAAAAAGGGCTTCATATGCCCTTTATCGCCAGGATTAAAATCCTTGGCAATATGGATATCGCAGAGCACCGCATTCCTCAGGATGGCCATTTTCAGATAGAGATCGATAGGGATATCGTAAATACGAGAGTATCCACGCTTCCCACCGTATTTGGGGAAAAGGCGGTGATCCGGCTGCTGTCTGGCCATATTTCCATTGATCATGAGGATACCTTTGGCATGGCCCCGGACGATTACCAGCGACTGTGCCGCCTGCTAAAGGCGCCCAATGGGCTGATTTATATTACTGGCCCTACGGGCTCAGGAAAAACGACGACCCTTTATATGGCGCTGAAGGAATTATCTCGCCGCCCGGTAAATATCTGCACCATTGAAGACCCGGTGGAAAAGAAGCTGCCCGGCATCAGCCAGTGTCAGGTGAATGACTCGGTCGGGGTGAATTTTGAACGGGGACTCAGGGCTATCCTGCGCCAGGATCCGGACATTATTATGGTGGGGGAGACCAGAGATACAGAGACAGCCAGAATATCGGTCCGATCTGCCATCACCGGCCATTTGGTACTGTCTACCTTACATACCAATGACGCGGTATCTGCGATTGTCCGGCTGGAGGATATGGGGGTCGAGCCCTACCTGACGGCGAATGCCCTGGTGGGAGTGGTGGCTCAGAGGCTGATGAAAAAGCTGTGCAGAGAGTGCGCCAGAACAGTAGAGGCAGGGGAAGAGGAGCGAAGGATTTTGGGGAAAGGCCCGGTAAAAATCCGTGTTCCCGGGGCATGCCCCTTATGCCGGGGAACCGGCTATCGGGGAAGAGTGGCAATTCACGAGATTCTGATCATGGATCGAAGGGTACAGGCGATGATAGCAAGCCACACTGCCATTGACCAGATCCGGGAGTACGCCGTCAGGGAGCAGGGGATGCGGACGCTCAGAGAGAGCGGGACAGCCCTGGTCTGTGAAGGTGTGACTTCCATAGAAGAGCTGAAAAAAGTGATATATTATGATGAATCAGAAACGTAAGAGCAGGGGAAAAGCCAGAAACTATCTGGGTGAATCGGCAGGCTCCACACTGGTGGAGCTGGTTACTGCCATGGCGCTTATGATGCTCCTTCTGGCAGTGTCTGCAAAGGGCCTTGTGGGATATTACAGATATGTCAGGCAGAAGAAGCAGGAGGATCGGGCCCAGGAGGTCTATCTGGCTGCCCAGACAGAGATGACCAGGCGTATTCAAAGCGGCGGGGCTCAGGGAGTGGAGGAGCTGGCCGCAAACGGCCTGTCTGGCAGGCTGCACCAATGTGAACGCGAGGAGGAAGGGGCACAGGGAATTTACTGCCTGGAGGCAAGAGGAGGCGGGGGCGGCGTAAAGGGCGACTACGAGCGCTATAAAAAGGGAGAGCTGCGCCAGGGAAGCCGGGAGGATGAAGAGATCCGTTTCTTGTATGAGCTGATTGAGCCTTATATATGGGATAAAACTGTGCTGACAGAGGGCACCATCCATCTGGAAATCTATCTTCCGGACGGACTGGTGTGCGGGGCCTTTTACAGCAGCCACCATCCTCAGGGCTTTGGCGGAAGTGAAGTACTTGCGCTGCGCAGGGAAGCTGGGACAGGAAGGGGAGACATAGGGTATTATGGGGTGGACTCTTTGCCTTCCCCGGTTCCGGAGCCCGGACCGCAGCCTCGGATATGGAACCTGAAACTGAGCCAGCAGGCCGGGCTTACTGTAAGCTGGAGGGTGGAGGGGGCGGCGATTGATACCTGGGAAAGACTGACGTATTTAATCACCCTTTATGGGGGAGATAGGGGGCAGGAGGTACTGGGAAGAATTGTGCTGAATCCAGAGCCCGGGGCAGGGATGATAATTGATAATGGCTATCATAGTATCCAGGGAATCGGGATATTCCATGAAGTGCCGGAGTGGTATAGGTTTCTCATTCAGATGGACGGGTATCATTACCAGATCACACTGCTGCTGGATCCCAGCCGATTCTGGGAGATGGAGGAGCGGGAGGGGATTTTGCCAGGCCTGTCTGAGGCTTCCCCAGCCCAGGCAGGTGCTTTACCAGCCCAGACCCTGGCCTCCCCGGCCCAGGCGGCGCTTTTGGCGACGGGAAGGAGCAACCGGGAGGAAGCTTCTGACTTTTCCCTCTTTTCCCAGCTGGAACAGGAGGGATGGGATCCGAGGCTGCTGGAGTGCTTGAGCTGTACGGTGACTGCTTATGGGAAGGGCTATGGGATCGCTGCAGTGAAGGAGAGCAATTCCGTACATTTCATAGTTCAGGAGGAAGAGGAGCAGGATGCAGAAAGGGAAATGGAGCCAGAGGATCCGCCGGATAGAAAAGGGGAAGCCGGGGGCTGAGGAGGGATCCGCACTGATTTTTGTGATCTGCATCATGATGGTGGCTGTGATCCTAAGCATGTCCCTTCTGCTGGCTTTGGGGAGGCTGCTTACCATAGAGAGGCAGATTCCGGCGAAGGAGCAGTGCCGCATCATGACCGATTCCATCAGCCGCCTTTTAAATAAAGAGCTGACTAAGGACGAATACCAGGGGATCCCTGAGGGAAGGCCGGAGGGAGAGGGCCTGTGGGACTATGCAGGCGCCTATATCTGGGGAGGGGGAGCTGCCTGGCCAGATTATGAGGAGGGCAGGCCAGGGCATGATATGGATCAGGCAAGGCGGGAATTTGTTTTGGATTCAGAGGGCAGCAGCGGATGGAAGGAGGAGGCCGGAGAGATTACCATCGGCCTTTACTGGGTGAATCAGACAAAAGAGGAGTGGGATCCGGAGACGAGCCAGGAGGAGCATTTTTATGAGGCGGAGATTGAACTCCATGTGGACATTACGGTCTCCCTCCAGGGTGTGTCCTGTACCCGGAAGGATATATACTATAAGGTAAGCGATCCTGAGAATAATTCCTGGAAATGGTCGAAATGGACAGAACGCCAATGAAACGGAAGCAGAAAAAGAAATTAGAAAATGGATATACTATGGTGGAAATCATAGTCAGCTTCAGCATTTTGATGATGCTGGGAGTAATGTTTGGTAATATTTTCCTCTTTGCCGGGCGGATGACAAGGGATACGGTTCAGACCCTGGAAAGATATGAAGCCTTTGCTGAAGATTATTATCTCCAGAAGGATGTGAACCGGGCTCTGGCAGCAGAGGGAGAGCTGCTATTTTTACAGCAGGGGGAAGAGGGGAGAGAAGGCCGGGGACAGTTTGTCATTACAGGAGTCAGACTGTATCGAAACACCAGCAGAGAAGGAGGAGCCGGACAGATCTATGATGTGGAAGGGAGCTGGGCAGAGGACTAAAAGAAAAGAGAATGGCTATACGCTGGTGGAGGCGGTGGTCAGCTTTGCCTTTATGGGAATTTTTCTGGCAGCGGCAGGGATTCTCCTGATCCACACCGTAAGCCTCCATGCCCGGATGAAGGCCCGGGCCAGCATGCTTTCGGTCAGTGAGATTATTTTTGACAAGGTAGCAGGTGAGATGGCTGAGGCAAAGGATGGAGGATGGGAGGGAGGCGGTATCCAGATTCTTCCAGAGGGGAGAAACGGCTGCCCAGCAGTGGTTCTGAATGACAGAGAGGGGAGAGCAGTGGAAATCACCCGGACAAATGAGGAAGGGAATCCGTATCTTTTGCTCTGGTACGCTCCCACCGAAAGGAACCGGGAGGGGAGCGAGTGGGGATTTGACCAGAAGCTTTACCAGGGCTGTGTGATTGAGCAGCTGGATTTTACCCCTCTGTTCGGTCAGGAGGAGGAATCCGGCGGTATCGTAAGGATTACCCTGACCCTGCGGCATGAAAAAACCGGCTTCCAGTATACCAGAAGCCGGTGCGTGCGCTGTCCCTTTTATTCTACCTTACCGATCTTATTTAAGGGCCAATAGCGGAAGACCACCTTGGCAATCAGCTTATCCTCTGAGACAAAGGTATTATTCCAGTAGCGGGCGTCGTAAGATAAATTCCGGTTATCTCCCATCATAAAGTAGGAGTTTTCCGGCACTTCAAAATGCATATCCTCCTCAGGAAACATGGCTTCCTTTAAATAAGGCTCATCTAACGGGGTCTCGGATCCGTTCTTATAGACCTTGCCATCCTTGATATCAATGGTATCCCCCGGAAGGCCGATCACCCGCTTTACATAATAGATAGACTCATCATCCGGAAAGCGGAAAATGGCGATATCTCCCTCCTTCGGGGAGGAAAAGCGGTAGCTCAGCCGTAAGCCAATCACCCGATCCTTGGCCATAATGGTATTTTCCATGGAGGAGGTGGGAACCTTGCTGTTGGCGATAATAAAGGTATTCAGGACAAAAGCAATAAGAGCAGCAGTTACCAGGATTTGAAGCCAGCTGAGGATCTCGGCCTTTAAGCTGTTTTTTTCAGCGGCTGGTTCTTTATCAATATCTTCGTGATCCTGAACAGGGGATCCAAGTCTTTGTTTTTCAGAACTCATAGAGTGTCATCTCCGATTTCTTTCTTTAATTTCCGCGGGCGATACCGCAGCCTATAAGGCTCAAAATAAATACCTAGTGAAGAGTATATTTTAGTTTTGGTTTTTCTGCAAGGGTTTTTCGAAAATTATAAGAAAAATTTCAGGAAATAAAAACCAGGGGTTTTAACGAAAAAAGGCTGGAAAGCCATGGAAGAAGGAGGTAAAATATTAAGAAAGGGAAAATGATAGGAACAACTAAGGATATACAAGGGAAAGGGAACAGAGCATGACCTTGAAAGGCATATGGAATAAGGATTACAATCACAGGAAGCATCAAGGAAAAGAGGATGCCGGGCCCAAGGCCAGATGCCTGGCGGGAGGGCTGCTGTTGGCAGCTGCATTGGCTTTGCAGCTTTTGGCCCGGAATGTATCCTGGTTTGGGGAGTGGTATGGCGTTCATATTTATCCAATACTGGTGCAGGTTTTCGGAGGATTTTTCGGGCTGTTTCCCTTTTCTGTGGTGGAGCTTGGAATGTATGTGTTCGCAGCGGGAAGTCTGGGATATGGAGGCTTCTGGATATGGAGGGGAATCCGCAGGAATTTTTCTCAGGCGCTGCGCCAGATAGGCTCCGGGGCGTTTTTGCTTCTTGGAGTTCTGGCATTCCTCTACACAATCAACTGCGGGATTAATTATTACAGGACGCCATTCTCTGCTTATTTGGATTTGGAGCTGGAGGGCTTTTCCCAGGAAGAGCTGGAACAGCTCTGCAAATTTTTAAAGGGCCAGCTGGAGGCAGCGGCGAGAGAGGTGATGGAGGAGCAGGGAAGTCTTGAGCCCGATGAGGCGCTCTGCCAAGCCCTTCCCGGCCAGGCCAGGGAAGATATGAAGAAGCTGGCAGAGCGGTATCCCCAGCTTGCGGCGGCATATCCCCGGCCGAAGCCGGTGGCTGTGTCCCGGATCCTTTCTGTCCAGTCCTTATCCGGCGTGTACTCCCCCTTTACCATCGAGGCAAATTATAACCGGGACATGACACCCTATAATATCCCTCATACAGCCTGCCATGAGCTGTCTCATCTGACTGGGTTCATGCGGGAGGAGGAGGCAAATTTTATCGGCTATCTGGCCTGCACGGATTCTAACGCTTCTTATTCCCGCTATAGCGGCTATGCAGCGGGCTTCATCTATGGGAATAACGCCCTGTTTGGCCAAAATCCCCAGCTGGCAGCAGAGCTTCACGCTGCCCTGCTGCCAGAGATCCAGGAGGACTTCCGGAAAAATAATGAATTTTGGGCACAGTATGAGGGAAAAATATCAGAGGCATCTACAAAGCTAAATGATACCTACCTGAAGGCCAACAGTCAGGCTGAGGGCGTAAAAAGCTATGGCAGGATGGTGGATCTTATGCTGGCGTATTACCGGAAATCCTTTCCCGAAAATCCGTAAGATTTCATTGCTATTCCAGTCATAAAATGGTAAAATGATAATTAAATAATAAGGGAGCAAGGGGGCTATTTTATGGACAAGAAGTTATACGATTTACTGGACTGGGCCGTGATTGAAGAATTAATATATTCCGAGTCATCAGACCCCCATCGTGTGCTGGGACCACATATGACAGAGAACGGATTTCTCATTCAGACGCTGATGCCTACGGCAAAGTCTGTAACCGTAAAGCTGGCAGACGGGAGTCAGTATCCGATGGAGAATGTGGATCCGGATGGGGAATATCAGGGATTTTATGCAGCACTGCTTCCGAAAAAGGCATCCAAGGGCTATACTTATCAGGTGACATATGAGAATGACGCCACAGAAGAGCTGGAAGACCCTTATGCCTTTAAGCCTCAGCTGTCGGACAATGACTTAAAAAAATTTGAGGCAGGCATCCACTATAATATCTACGACAAGATGGGCGCCCACCTGATGAAGATCGGGAGCACAGAGGGCGTGTATTTCGCTGTGTGGGCGCCATGCGCCATGCGTGTCAGCGTGGTGGGCGACTTTAATCTATGGGATGGACGCCGCCATCAGATGAGAAGGCTGGGCGATTCCGGGATCTTTGAGATTTTTATCCCGGGGCTGAAGGAAGGGACGATCTACAAATACGAGGTCAAGACCAGAAAGGGCGAGCCCATGCTCAAGGCGGACCCCTACGGGAATTACAGCGAGCTGCGCCCCCATACAGCCTCGGTTGTATGGGATCTGAATCAGTACCAGTGGACGGATAAGAGCTGGATGGACGCACGGGCCAAGGGCGACACTAAGGACAGGCCGGTGAATATATACGAGGTTCACTTAGGCTCCTGGATCCGCAAGACGATTCTGGTGAATGAGGACGGCACAGAGGTGGTGGGCTCTGAGTTTTATAATTACCGGGAGATCGCGGTGAAGCTGGCGGAATATGTGAAGCAGATGGGATATACCCATATAGAGCTTCTCCCGGTGATGGAGCATCCCTTGGACGCCTCCTGGGGCTACCAGGTAACCGGGTATTACGCGCCAACCAGCCGGTATGGAACACCGGATGACTTTATGTATTTTATGGATTATATGCATGGACAGGGGATCGGCGTGATCCTGGACTGGGTGCCGGCCCACTTCCCCCGTGATATGCATGGTCTGGCATGCTTTGACGGCAGCTGTGTGTATGAGCATCAGGATCCCAGGCAGGGGGCCCATCCCCACTGGGGAACTCTGATTTATAATTACGGACGCCCCGGCGTAAGTAATTTCCTCATCGCTAATGCCATCTTCTGGGCGGACAAGTTCCATGCAGACGGGATCCGCATGGATGCCGTGGCCTCCATGCTGTACCTGGATTACGGAAAGAACGACGGCGAATGGGTGGCGAATATGTACGGCGGCCATGAGAACCTGGAGGCAGTGGAGTTTTTAAAGCATTTAAGCTCTGTGTTTAAAGGGCGTAAGGATGGGGCGATTCTGATTGCTGAGGAGTCCACTGCCTGGCCGCAGATCACCGGCGATGTGAAGAATGGCGGCCTGGGCTTTGACTACAAGTGGAATATGGGCTGGATGAATGATTTCCTGAATTACATGAAATGCGATCCTTACTTCCGCAAGAATAATTACGGGAATCTTACCTTCAGCATGCTTTATGCCTACAGTGAAGACTTTATCCTGGTTTTCTCCCATGACGAGGTGGTTCACGGGAAGGCTTCTATGCTGGGGAAGATGCCTGGGGACTCACTGGAAAAGAAGGCGGAGAATCTGCGGGCGGCTTATGGGTTTTATATGGGCCATCCGGGAAAGAAGCTCCTCTTTATGGGACAGGAGTTCGGGCAGGTTCATGAGTGGAATGAAAACGATGATTTAGATTGGGACATCCTTCAGTTCCCGCTGCACAAACAGCTTCAGGACTATGTGAAGACGCTGAATGAATTTTACCGTTCTCATCCGGCTATGTACCAGGAGGACTATTATCCGGAGGGCTTCCAGTGGATTAACTGTACCTACCATGAGGAAAGTCTGGCCATGTTTGTGCGCCAGACAAAGAAGAAGGAAGAGACGCTGCTCTTTGTCTGCAATTTTGACAATGTAGAGCGGAAGAACTTCCGGGTAGGCGTTCCCTTCTATGGGAAATATAAAGAGGTGCTGTGCAGTGCTGACGAGAAGTTCGGGGGAGCCGGAGCCGGGAATCTCAGAGCCAAGACGGCCAAGGCCATGGAGTGGGATGGCCGGGACTACTCTGTGGAGATCAATATTCCTCCCATGAGTGTATCTATTTTTGAGTGCACGCCGCAGCAGGAGCCAAAGAAGCCGGTAAAACCGGAGAAGGCTGTAAAGCCTGCAAAATCAGAGAAACCGGCAAGAACTGCAAAGGCTGCAAAAGCTGAGAAGGCCATAAAGACAGAAAAGCCTAAGGCAGAAAAGGAAACCAAGGCAGAAAAATCAAAAACAGCAAAGCCAAAGACAGCAAAACCAAAGACAGCCGCAAAGAAAGCAGAGAATAAATAGGCGCGGAGGTAATGAGAAAGGATGCAGATCGTACCGGTGGCTGATACAAAAGCTCTCCAGGATTTAAAGCCAGATGCTGTGGCGGCACGTATGAAGTCCCTCCTTCCAGGGATGATGAACTTCGGTATCCGCCTGCTGATAGTGGCGGTGATTGTCCTGGTGGGAATACGGATCATTAATTCTGCTAAGAAATTTTTGGAAAAAACCTTTGAGCGGATGGAAATGGAATTAAGCCTGAGGAAGTTCTTAATCGCTCTGGCAAATGCCATGATGTACTTGCTCCTTGGCCTGATTGCAGCTGAAAAGCTGGGCTTTAATCCTACCTCCATCATTGCGGTAATCGGCTCTGCGGGAGTGGCAATCGCACTCTCTCTCCAGGAGAGCCTTTCAAATTTTGCCGGAGGGATTGTAATTTTGATCATGAAACCCTTTGCAGTGGGGGACTATATTGTGGTCTCCCAGGCAGAGGGCACAGTTACCAGCATCGGCTTAATTTATACAGAGCTCCTTACCTTTGATAATAAGTCCGTGGTGATCCCCAATGGAGGCCTGGCGAACTCCTCCATTACGAATGTGACGGCGGAGGACAGCCGCCGGCTGGACTTTTCCGTGGGGATCAGCTATGGTTCTGACTTAAAAAGAGCCAAGGAAATTCTGTTTGAAGCTGCAGATACCCACCCCTTTGCTCTTCATGAGGAGGGCAGGATGCCGGAGGTGATGGTGCTTGAGCTGGGAGAGAGCGCAGTTATCCTGGGCTGCCGTGTCTGGGTAAGAACAGAAAATTACTGGAAGCTTAAGTTTTATCTCACGGAAACGGTGAAATGTCAGTTTGACGAATCGGGAATCGTGATTCCTTACCGACAGGTGAATGTACACATAGAAGAGATGGATCCGGAAAGGGCGTGACAGCGGGGGCTGTTGCGCCCTTTCCAGATAAAATCCAGGAAAAAGAAAAATATGCACAAATAAAAAAATAGAAATTGAGCATATTAACGAAAAAAGTGGGAGAAGGAAAAAAGTCTTGCATCTTTTTGTAAAAGGTGCTATACTAATCCCATCAACCGGAAACGTTACCGACATCGTTACCGAGATCGTTTTCAAAAACTGCATTTGATTGCGTTTTGAAATCGTAAGGAGCGGTTGTCAATGTTGAGAGAAAGGAAGAGAGTATTATGAAAAAGAGACAGTTAGCAGCGTTATCACTGGCAGCCATGATGGCGGCAGGAGCTTTAGCTGGATGTGGCGGCGGACAGGATGCAGGGACCACAGAGGCACCGAAGGCAGAAGAGACCACAGCAGAAGGGAAGAAGGAGGCAGAGGAGACTACAGACCAGGCCGCAGCAGCGCCAGCTGGCGACGGAGCAGTTTATTATCTGAATTTTAAACCAGAGCAGGCGGATCAGTGGAAGGCATTGGGCGAGGCCTATACAGAGGAAACCGGCGTTCCGGTGACTGTCGTAACCGCTGCCAGCGGCACTTATGAGCAGACTTTGAAATCCGAGATGGCTAAGAGCGAGGCGCCCACCCTTTTCCAGGTAAATGGCCCGGTAGGCTTAGCTTCCTGGAAGGATTACTGCTATGATTTAAAGGACAGCGCTGTATATAAGGACCTTTCCAGCGATGATTTTGCCCTGATTGATGAGAGCGGTGCAGTAAAGGGAATCGCCTATGTGATCGAGACCTATGGCATTATTTACAATAAGGCCCTGTTGAATGACTATATGGAGACCGATGGGGCGGTTATCGCCTCCGCAGATGAGATTAACAGCTTTGAGAAGCTGAAGGCGGTAGCCGATGATATCCAGGCAAAGAAGGATGAGTTAGGAATCGACGGCGCCTTTACCTCTGCTGGATTTGACGCTTCTTCTGACTGGCGGTTTAAAACCCATCTGGCTAATCTGCCGCTGTACTGTTATGTAGTGACTTTTGTCAATACCTAAATTTTCGGAAATAACAAACTTTTCTTTTTGTTTTTGAGGGCATCAGGAAAAAGCCTAAGATCGAA
>CATOJE010000080.1 GCA_951800145.1 uncultured Lachnospiraceae bacterium
AAGAGCGGGCGGTGGCCATAGCCAATTACATCATAGACCACAATGCGACGGTGCGGCAGACGGCGAAGAAGTTTGGGATCAGTAAATCGACGGTACATAAAGACGTAACCGATCGCCTGGAGAATATTAATCCGTCTCTTGCCGCCCAGGCGCGTATTGTTCTGGATGTGAATAAATCGGAGCGTCATATCCGGGGCGGTCTGGCTACCAGAGAAAAATACCAGCACCGTCTGCAGATCTGCAGTAAAGAGGACGAATAATCCGCTGCCAACATGGAAGCAACTGTAAAATTATTGGAGAATTGTAAGATAGCTATTTACAAATCTCCAATAATTTGTTAAAGTATTACTTGTATACTAGGACATCAGATCCGGCAGGAAAGGCAGACTCTGTTTTTCTGCCGGATTTGATGCTTTTGGGAGAACGTGGCTTGTAAAAGAACAGAGAAAGGATGGTTGATCAGGAATATGCCGGTGTTTGAGAAAGCGTATCAGAGTATGAAACTTACAGTAGAGGATAAAATCGCCCAGGTGCTTCTGGACAGCCCTCCGGTGAATGCCATAACAACTCAGTTTATGGATGATCTGGATGGGGTGCTGGATGAATTAGCCGGGATGGAGGATGTCCGCGCAGTGGTGATTGGCAGCGGACTGGAAAAGGTTTTTGTAGCAGGAGCGGATATCAAAGCCTTCCAGTATATGAATGGTGAGGGAACGATGGCAGTATCCAGGCGGGGGAATCCGGTGTTTGATCGGATCGAGAATTTCCCGGCCCCGGTTATCTGTGCAGTGAACGGGGTGGCGTTCGGAGGAGGGCTGGAGCTGGCATTAGCCTGTGATATCCGGGTATTTGATGAGAAGGCAAAGGCCGGTCTTCCTGAGACAAGCCTTGGGATTATCCCTGGCTATAGCGGCAGTCAGCGTCTTCCCCGGATCGTGGGGGAAGCTCAGGCGAAGCGGATAATGTTTACAGCAGCCCCGGTGCGGGCGGATGAGGCATACCGGATTGGACTGGCTCAGGTAGTCGCCCCTCAGGGAAGGAGCCTGGAGGAGGCTATGAAGATGGCGAAGATGATTGCAGGGAATGGCCCTCTGGCGGTGCAGGCTGCAAAACGCTGTATCCATGCGGCCAGGGAGATGGATCTGCAAGCCGGAGCCGCATATGAGACAAGCCAGGGCGGGCTTTTATTTGAAACCCAGGATAAGACGGAAGGGATGACTGCATTCCTTGAGAAACGGCCGCCAGAGTTTCGAGGGCGATGAGAGATTCTGAGAGCACATATAGAAATTACGGAGGAATGAAAAGATGGCATATACGCCGCGGGGATATTATCTTGAGGAATTTGAGATTGGGAAATGCTATGAGAGCGCAGGACGCACCATAACAGAGGCGGATGTGGTGAATTTTGCCGGCCTTTCCGGGGATTTTAATCCGCTGCATATGGACGATGAGTTTGCCAGGGAAAATATTTTCGGTAAGCGGGTGGCTCACGGTGCGCTGGGACTGGTGATCGCAACCGGGCTTTCTAATCAGACTGGAATTTATGAAGGAACCACCATCGCCTTTCTGGAGCTTACTACAAAGTATGTGGCGCCGTTATGCATCGGGGATACCGTTCATCTGGAGATGGTTCCCACAGAAATCCGACCCAGCAAGAAGCCGGGCCGGGGAATCTTAAAAGTAGCCGCCAAGCTGGTGAATCAGGAAGGCGCAGTGATTATGGATTCCATCTGGACCTTTATGATGAAAGCAAGGCACTAAGGCAATTTATATGCGGTGGGATTCTCCTGGTCATAATAGACCAGCAGCGCCGATCCGCCGGAATGGAACCAGTGGAGGTTATCCTTTAAGCTGGAGGTAAAGAGAAGCCGGTTGTCCTTGCTTTTAAAAAGGATGGCCGGTTTTGAGCCGTCTGTGGAGAGGGAGGCCTCGGCGTCTGTGCACAGTAAGGCTCCCTTTCCTTTTAGTGCTTTCCGGTTCTGCCTGTCCTGAAGAAAATCGGATACAAACATGGTGGAGGCGGCCAGAAGGATGAAAAGACCTAAAATAATTCCGTCAGAATAAAACCGGAAGATCTGGTAACCAAGGAAAGCCAGGCTGAGCCCGAATACCATCAGCTGATTTTTTAAGTAGAGCTGGCGGCGGATATGGATACGCTCTTTTTCCAGATTGAGAACCAGATTTCGGTCAGACTCATCTATGGGACGCAGCTTGAGAGGAGTGGTCCGAGGCTGTTTTTTGGAGCTACGGGAAATCCCGGAAGGGAAAAAGCTCTGTGGCAGAGCGAAAAAACAGAATCCCTCCGCCTCTTTTGCCGCAATGATGAAAAGGTGCGCCCCATTCTGCACAGCATCATAATGTGAACGGATCATGGGTATCTGGGTAAATGGCTTTCCGCCAGTTGCCCGGGCACTTACCAGAAAGCGGCGGCGCCCAAAATGACGCTTCTGAATATCTTTCCCAGTGCATACAGCGGAAGCGGTGAGGAAATGTCCGCCACTTTTGTGAAAGTCATATTGGATACCTGAGGATTCCCAGCGCTGTCTGGCCACACGGAACATCTCTACTCCATAAGTGGCGGCGATGGCCAGAGGAACCAGGACGAGGCCAGGGCGGAAGCCGTTTGTAAAGCCGGAATACAGGCAGAACACAAAAATCGCGATAATGGCCAAGGGGGCAGTTCTTTTAAAGAAGTAGTCAAGAGCACGGTTCCTTGCGGGAAGGTCCTGAATAGCAGTTAAAAATTGCCGGATCAGGATGTCCTCTGTATCAGAGGCATCCCGAAAACGATAGCATTCAATTAATTCTTGCTCATTTACTGGCATGTTTTCTACCTCCCATGAAGAAAAGATTTATGGAGATTATATCAAAACTAGAAAATTTTGTCTATAGTGATAATATTGCATATGTAAATAAAATGTGGAGCAAAAATTTTATCCAAATTAAATAATAATTATGAAATATCTATTTACATTTTATAAAAAATTTGGTAAGATTAGTTTGCTACAAAACATGTAAGATATTGTAAACAGAGAAAGGCCGCAAAAGCGGACCTTATTCGTTTCACGTTTCTTGTATACTAGTGTACTGATATAATGCCTGGCGAATTCCGAAGAATAGATTTTCATCAGCAAGGGCAGGGCGGAGAAGAAACGATAATCGTACGCTTGTTTTAACATTCTGTACCAGGACGAAAGGATATTAACGTACTAATGGGCGAGATATCTGAAGCTGTTCATGTGTGGTGATGCGCCGCGTCAGCGACGCATGAAGGTTTAGAAAGCAATGGACAGGAATCATATCCGGAAAGGAGGCTTGAGGGGGCAGAAGCAGAGCAGCGCATTGTTTTAGAGTGGCGTGACTGTGACGGAATAGAATTGTTACAGGACGGTTATAACATTATTTATGAAAGGTATTTGATTCACAGGAGGTTAGGTATGCAGATTTTCTTTGTTGTTGTAAGCTTAGCGTTATTGATATTTTTGTGTTTTAAGGGGGTTCCGATTTTCTTCTCAGCTATGATTTCCGGTATTTTTCTTCTTCTTACAGCAGGAATGAATCCGGTAGAACAGATGACAACCACCTATGTAAACGGACTTGCGGGATACTTTGGGAAGTTCTTTTTCATCTTTGTGTTAGGCTCCTTGTTTGGAAAGCTGACGGATATCAGCGGTGCGGCGGATGCTGTTGCAAAGACGATTATTGATAAACTAGGCGATAAGTTTATTATCCCATCTATCCTGATCGCAGGTGCAGTACTTGCTTATGGCGGAGTTTCTGTATTTGTTTGTATGTTCACATTATATCCTCTGATGGTTTCCCTGTTCAAAAAAGGAGATATTACCAGGACATTGATTCCGGCAGTATACTTTGCTGGAGCAGGAACTTTTGCTTGTATGATGCCAGGCTCCCCGCAGATTCAGAATCTGATGCCAAGTCAGATTTTAGGAACTCCGGCGACAGCAGCATTCGTGCCTGGTATGATGGCTGCTGTATTTGAGGCAGTTTTAGTGTTTGTATTTATTATCTGGTATGCAAAGCGGTGTAAGGAAAAAGGAATGCACTTTGAGATGACCGAGAAGGATAAGGCGACGCTGGAATTAAAGAAGGATAAAGAAATCCCAAGCTTCTTGGTTGCGTTAATCCCAATGATTATTCTTTTGGTTGTATTGAATATCTTTAAGCTTTCTGCAGAGGTTGCTTTATTTATCGGATTTATTTCTGCTTTAGTGTGCTATTATAAGCAGATTCCCTGGAAGGATATCTGGAAACATTTAAGCGACGGAACGAAGGATGGAACGGGATCGCTGTTTAATACATCTGCAGTGGTGGGCTTTGGCTCCCTGGTACAGGCGACGCCGGCTTTTACAACTCTGATAGGAATGGTGACCAGTATTGGCGGAAGCCCGCTGATTGCATCCGGATTAGCTGTAACGATTCTGGCAGGCGTGTGTGGCTCTGGTTCTGGCGGAATGGGGATTGTTCTTCCGGTTCTGAAGGATTACTTTGTGCCCATGGGCGTGAATCTGGAGGCATTGCATCGTGTAAGTACTATCGCAAGCTTAGGCCTGGATTCCCTTCCCCACAATGGTCTGGTTGTATCTGTGCTGAATGTTACGGAAAATGATCATAAGCATTCTTATTTCCCGGTATTTATCAGCACCTGTGTTATTCCGCTTCTTACTTTAGTCTTTATGATTATTTTGTTCTATGCATTTGGTATGGCTTAAAGCTGACGATTAGATAAGGAGGAGTTCATATGTATATTGATTTTCCAGAAGTGCATACACCGATTCAGGGAATGGAGAATGTACCCATCCCTAACATGGTAACCATCCGTCAGAGCTATGACCCTTCAAAAATCGAAGACGTAAAAGGCCATATGCGGGCAGAGCTGGAGAAGGTTCAGAATAAGGAAAGCTACAAGGGCAAACGGATCTGCATTACTGCCGGAAGCCGCGGCATTCCGGATATGGACGTGATGATCCGGGTTATCTGTGACACCTTAAAGGAGTGGGGGGCAGAGCCATTTATCATTCCTTCCATGGGAAGCCATGGCGGCGCTACCGCAGAGGGGCAGGTAGAGATGCTGGAGGGCTATCACATTACAGAGGAAACCATGGGTGTTCCCATCCTCTCTTCCATGGATGTGGTGCAGTATGACGAGCTTAATGGAATTCCGCTGTACTGTGATAAATATGCCTTTGAATCGGACGGGATCGTGATCTTTAATAAGGTAAAGCCTCATACCGATTTCCGGGGACCTCATGAGAGCGGCCTTGCAAAGATGATTGCCATCGGTATCGCCAAGCATAAAGGGGCCAGCATGTTCCACAGCTTTGGATTCCACCGCTTTACAGAGCTGATTCCTCCGGTGGCAGAGAAGTTTCTGGAGAAGTGCCCCTTTGCCTTCGGGGTTGGGGTGGTGCAGAATGCCTACGATGATATCTGCAACATCGAAGTCTGCAACCGGGATGACTTTATGGAAACCGATGCCCGCCTCTTAGAGATAGCCAAGGAGCGGATGGCGAAGTTCCAGTTTGATGATATCGACGTATTGATTATCGATGAGATCGGAAAGAATATCAGCGGCAATGGCCATGACCCCAATGTAACCGGGAGAAATATCACCCATACCTTTGGGGACACACTGAAGCTTCGGAAGCTGTTTATCCGGGGCATTACGCCGGAGGCCCATCATAATGGCTGCGGCCTGGGCTCTGCGGATGTGACCACCAGACGGTGCTTAAATGATGTGGACTGGGAGGTAACCTGGACCAATGTTCTGACGACCGGCCTGATGGATGCCTGTCCCATCCCGCTGTATGTGAATACAGATAAAGAGGCAGTGCTGATGTGTATCCGCTGCTGCCATAACTTAGACTACAAGAAGGCCAGAGTGGTTCATATTAAAAATACTCTGTGCCTGAATGAGATCCAGGTTTCTGAGCCTTTATATGAGGCAATTAAGGATCTGGAGGGAATCAGCTATGTAAGCGGTCCGGTGCCCATGCACTTTAATGAAGAGGGTATGATGGATTAGCGGTTAAAAGGGAAAAGCTGTGCAGAGAATGCCAGAGGATTGGCATACCTGCACAGCTTTTTGTGATTTCTGTGGCGGAACCTTGAAAAGCATGCTACTATATTGTACAGGCAGTTTAAAATACAAGGCAATGGGGGACTTCGCAATGAAGCAAAACTATAAAATGGTGATTTCCTATGACGGCACCCGTTACTCTGGATGGGAGCATCAGCCGGGGACGGATTTAACGATACAGGGGAAGCTGGAGCAGGTGCTGACCCGGATGATTGGCGCACCGGTGGAGGTAATCGGCGCAGGGCGCACGGATGCCGGCGTCCACGCCAAAGGGATGGTAGCCAATTCCCATATAGATACAGCACAAACGGCAGATGAGATACGGGATTATATGAACCGGTATCTTCCGGAGGATATCTGCATCCGGGAGGTGCGCAAGGCCTCTGACCGTTTTCACAGCCGGTATAATGCCCTGGGAAAAACCTATTGCTATACCTGCTATGTGGGAGCATTAAAGCCGGTCTTTAACCGGAAATACGTATACATTCCAGAGGGGCTTCCGGATATGGAGCGGATGGAAAAAGCAGCCTCCTTCCTGGTGGGCACCCATGATTTTAAAAGCTTTTGCCATAATCCGAAGATGAAGAAATCCACGGTCCGCACGGTGGATCAGATCCAGATGATAAGGAAGGGCGATTATCTTAACTTTATATATCATGGCACTGGTTTCCTGCAGTATATGGTGCGGATCCTGACCGGGACACTGCTGGAGGTGGGATTAAAAAAGCGGGAGCCAGAGACCATGGCAGAGCTTCTGGATGCCAGGGATCGTTCAAAGGCCGGGTTTACTGCTCCTCCCCAGGGACTTTGCCTTATGGAGGTGGATTATGATTAACTCCTTCAGAAAAAAAGGAATTCTGACGGTCAGCTTTGGAACCAGCTATCACGAAACGCGGAAGGCGTCCATAGAAGCCATTGAACAGGCCATGGCAGATGCATTTCCGGAGTTTGCCACAGGCCGGGCCTTTACCAGTCAGAGGATTATAAAGAAGCTAAAGGAGCGGGACGGATTCGCGGTGGAATCTGTGGAGGAGGCTCTTTTAAAGGCGGCCAAGGCGGGAATTCATACACTGGTGGTGCAGCCCACACATATGATGGCTGGCTTTGAATATATGGACTTAGAGAAGGTGCTGGAGCGAAACAGGAGCCGGTTTGCTAAGCTTTTTCTGGGGCAGCCGCTGTTAAGCAGCCAGCAGGATTATCAGGCTGTGGTTCAGGCGGTCACGAAAGCGAATGCTTCCTATGATGATGGGAAAACTGCTATCTGCTTTATGGGACACGGCACCGACGCAGAGTCGAATCAGGTTTACAGAAATCTCCAGACAGCTTTGCGGAATGCAGGCTTTGTCCACTATTATGTTGGCACGGTAGAGGCAAAGCCTTCCTTAGAAGATATTATAGCAGCATTAAAAAAGGCAGGAATCTATCAGAAGGTAGTTTTGGCGCCCTTTATGGTGGTGGCAGGGGACCATGCCAATCAGGATATGGCCGGGGATCATCCGGATTCCTGGAAATCGGTGCTTGAGTCAGAGGGATATGAGGTAAAATGCATTCTCAAGGGGCTTGGGGAGCTTAAGGAAATCCAGTCCATTTATGTAGCCCATGCACGCGATGCTGTGAATCGCCTTGCAGAAATCGATTTTGGAAAAAAATAGGGCGCTGCAGAGTTCTATTATCTCATCTCTCAGAATATCCTAATTATAAATCCGGCTAACATTTCCCATTTCAATCCATGAAGGATTTGGGACAAGGGCTTATCCGGAAAATATGAGGAGGATATAAAATGAGAAGAGTTGCAGATCGAAGGCGGATACTGTGGGCGATCTTGATCGCCTGGGTGTTTGTGGTGCGGTGCTTGAGCGGCTGCAGTGTGGGGAAGGACGATGGGGGGAAGGTACGGGACTTGGAATTCACAGTGGTGGGAGATGGGGAGGTGCCACCGGAGCTGTTAAAAACCATTGAAGAGAAAAAGAGCTCCGTATTTAAGCTGACCTACTCTGATGGACAGAGCCTGTACATAGTGAGCGGATATGGGGAGCAGCCCACCGGAGGCTACAGCATCACAGTGGAGGAGCTATATCTGACAGAGAACTCCATTATCCTGGATACGGATTTAAAGGGCCCGGAAAGTGGCGAGGATGGAGGGACAGAGAAATCCTATCCGTACATTGTAATAAAAACCGAGTATTTGGAAAATCCGGTAGTATTCCAGTGATATGTTATTAATAATCCTTTTTAATCCTTATATCATATGATATAATGAGCGGAGCGGAATTTAACCCCGCACTGCAAAGCAGGATGTACGCTGGGAATCTCAGCCGCCAAGGCAGGTGTGGAGATCCTACAGGTGTATATCAGGATGAAAAGGAGAAATAAAATGATTTTAAAAGATATTTGGCTGGATGTGAAGGCAGTGCAGGCCAGGGATCCGGCGGCCAGGAATGCTTTGGAGGTGCTGCTTTTATATCAGGGAGTGCACGCGTTGATCTGGCACCGGTTTGCCCATTGGTTTTATACCCATAAGATGTTTTTTATTGCCCGGCTGATTTCCCAGATCAGCAGATTTTTTACTTTGATTGAGATTCATCCAGGGGCCCAGCTGGGACATGGAATTTTGATCGACCATGGCTGTGGTGTTGTTATCGGAGAGACCACGGTGGTTGGAGATAACTGTACCATCTACCAGGGGGTGACCCTGGGGGGCGTGGGCTTAAATAAAGGAAAGCGCCACCCCACTCTGGGAAATAATGTGACGGTAGGCTGCGGGGCCAAGATTTTAGGGGCCTTTGAGGTGGGAGATAATTGCTCCATTGCCGCTAATGCCGTGCTTTTAAAGCCGTTGGAGGATAATGTAACCGCTGTGGGCATACCCGCCCGTCCGGTGAAGAAGGACGGTGTCCGGATACCGGTGAATCAGGAGGTTCATTCAGAGGAGATCCAGCGGCTGGAGGAGCGGATTGCCTGTCTGGAAGAGGAATTAAATGAGCTGAGGCAAAGGAATAAGCAGGAATAAGCCAAGGTTAAAAATTATTTGAAAGGCTTAAGAGAATGATGGAGAATTTCTGCAGGGATGTAGAGAGAAGTATTATTAAAGATTACAGGAAGACGATTTGGCGCCCCTTTATCCGGGGGCTAAATGAGTATGACTTAATACAGCCGGGGGACCGCATCGCGGTCTGTATTTCCGGCGGGAAGGACTCCATGCTTCTTGCCAAATGCATGCAGGAGATCCTCCGACACGGGAAGATGGAATTTGGCCTTTATTTTCTGGTAATGGACCCGGGATACCAGGCAGGGAACCGGAAGCGGATTGAAGAAAATGCAGAGCGGCTGGGGATTCCCATCCAGATTTTTGATTCGGACATATTTAATATTGTGGTGGATGTGGAGCAGTCCCCCTGCTACCTCTGCGCCAGAATGCGCAGAGGCTATCTCTATGCCCACGCGAAGGCCCTGGGATGTAATAAAATTGCCCTGGGCCATCACTTTGATGATGTGATTGAGACTATATTGATGAGCATGCTTTACGGCGCCCAGGTGAATACGATGATGCCGAAGCTTCACAGCACCAACTTTCCAGGCATGGAGCTGATCCGGCCGCTGTATTTTGTGAAGGAAGCAGATATCATCGCATGGAAGGAGCAGCATCAGCTTCAGTTCCTTCAGTGCGCCTGCCGTTTTACAGAGCGGATCGAGAAGGAAAAGCACCTGACGGATGCGGTGAAGACCTCGAAGCGGCAGGAGATGAAGGAGCTTATAGCCCACTTTCGCAGGCTCAGCCCCCACATCGAAACGAATATTTTAAAAAGTGTGGAGAATGTGAATCTGGACGCCTGTCTTGGGTATGTAAAAGGAGGCGTGCGCCATCATTTTTTAGAGGAATATGACCAGCCGTAAATCTATGCATGATCGTTTCATCCACTGCATACACTTTCCTATAAGGAGCGCTTGCAAAAGGCTTTCTTAAGCCGGAGTCAGGCGCCCACCCATAGAAAACAGGAAGGCGGGCTGTGTAATCATGGAATTGGTGAGAAGGCAGATACATATGAACCGGATGAAGGGCAGGGCATCAACACAGATAACCATGGATGACGATTTTATCGTTCCGGACACTATGGACGATATGGCGCAGGTTCTTTTAGATACGGGAGACATTCTGGTAGAATCGGTAAAGCCTATGGAAGAAAAGGTGCATATGAAGGGGAAGCTGGAATTTCAGGTGCTGTACCGGAAGGAGGAGGGCGGCTTTCAGACCTTGGCCGGCTCGATTCCCTTTGAGGAGACGGTGAATGTTTCCGGATTAAATGACCGGGATGATGTGAGCGTGACCTGGAGCCTTGAGGACTTGAAGGCGGATATGATCCATTCCAGAAAGCTGGGAATCAAAGCGCTGGTGGGATTTCTGGTTCAGGCGGAGACGCTGGCAGAGGAGACAGCTGCCTCAGATGTGGACATGGGGCAGGACGAAGAGGTGCAGGTGCGCAGGAAACAGGTAGAAATATCGTCCATCGCAGTGCGACGCAGGGATACCTTCCGCATCCAGGAAGAAATTACCATTCCAGCCAATAAGCCTAATGTGGATCGCCTTTTATGGAAGGAAATGGGACTTCGGGGAATCAATGTCCGGCCCATGGACCGGAGCCTTTATATCAGTGGCGATTTGATGATTTTCCTTTTGTATGACGGTGAGGGGGAGGACATTCCCATTCAGTGGCTGGAAGAAAGTATTCCCTTTTCCGGTGAAATCGAACTACCGGAGAGCACGGAGGAGATGGTTCCCATGGTTAGTGTCCGGATTGCCCACAAGGAGCTGGAGGCAAAGCCGGATTATGATGGGGAGATGCGGGAATTTAATGCAGATGTGGTTTTGGATCTGGATATCCGCCTTTATCAGGAGGAGGAGGCCAGCCTGCTGGATGATCTGTATTCCACCAGGGAGGAGCTGCAGCCCATTACCCAGACAGCAAGGTTCCAGCAGATCCTGGCCAAGAATGCCTGTAAGTGTAAGGTGGCAGAGAAAATCAGCTTAAGCGAAGGATCTGGAGTGCTTCAGATTTGCCGCAGCGACGGTGTGGTAAAGCTGGATGAGATCACTGTGCAGGAGGAGGGATTGCTGCTGGAAGGTGTTTTAGAGGCTTCCCTGCTCTACCTTACCAGCGACGACGGGGCATCTCTTCAGGCAGAGCGTTTCACCCTGCCCTTCCAGTGCAGCGCCACGGTTTCAGGGGTCAATGAGGAGAGTGTCTATCAGGTGATTCCCGGGCTGGAGCAGATGAACGTGGTGATGATGGGAGGCAACGCTGCAGAGATCAAGGCAGTGATAAATCTGGAGGTGCTGGTGCAGCAGCCTATCGAGCAGCCGGTGATCACAGGTGTGGACCGGCAGGCACTGGATTTAGAGAAGCTTCAAAAGCTGCCGGGGATTGTGGGATATATCGTACAGCCGGGGGATGATCTCTGGAGAATCGCCAAGGAGTTCCATACCACGGTGGATACGGTGATAGAGACCAATGAACTGCCGGAAGGTGAAGTAAGGCCTGGCCAGCGGCTGATTTTAGTAAAAGAGATCGGGAAGGCGCACAATTTCCCCGGAATGTGATATAATAGAAAGTAGGGAGATACTAGAAAGAATGCCGGCTGCTCTGCCAAATGGCCGGAGGCCACAGGCAGAGCAGATGAACCTGCGCATCCAGCTGGTGCTTTTTCATAGATCCAGATGCAGAATCTGGGCGGCCGCGGCGTATTGCAAGGCGCCAGAGCCGTTACATAGTGGATACAAGGAGGAGCCTTTTGGAAGAACACGGGGAGAATGTGACCTATCTTGTCCAGTGTGCAGACGGCAGCTATTACTGCGGGTGGACAAATCACATGGACAAGCGCTTAAAGGCACATAATGAAGGGAAGGGAGCAAAGTATACCAGAGGCCGGCGCCCGGTTCATCTGGTTTATCAGGAAGCATTTCCCACAAAAGAGGAGGCTATGCGCCGGGAAGCCGCCATAAAAAGGCTGAGCCGGAAGGAAAAAGAGCAGCTGATCCGCTGCTCTAAATCTATGCTACAAACTGATACATCATAATATAGTGGCACAAGCTGCCTCCCATGACAAACAGGTGAAAGATCTCATGGGAGCCGAAGTTTTTATGACGGGAGTTAAAGAGAGGAAGCTTTAAAGCATAAATAATCCCTCCGGCTGTGTAGATAATCCCTCCGGCCAGGAGCCATCCAAAGCCAGCCTTCGGCAGCGCATGAAGAATCCGGGTGAAGGCCAGCACACAGACCCATCCCATGGCAATATAAAGCAGGGAGGAAAACCACTTGGGGCAGGTAATCCAGAAGGCCTTGATCAAAATTCCGGCAAGGGCAATGCCCCAAACCAGGGCCAGCAGGCTCCATCCGGTCCGATCCCCCAGAACAACCATGCATACAGGGGTGTAGGTTCCGGCGATTAAGATAAAAATCATCATGTGGTCTACCTTCCTGAGCATTTTATTTATGCCGGGGGAGATATCTAGCGTATGGTAGATGGTGCTGGCGGCATAGAGAAGGATCATGCTGATAATAAATACAGAGAGGGCCGCTACATGGAGCTGGCCTGGCTCATGAGAGGCCTTTACGAGCAAAGGCGCTGCTGCTAGCATTGCCCCCAGCATGCCGATGAAATGAGTGATGGCACTTCCAGGATCCTTAATGTGAAGTTTCATAAATAATAACCTCCTTTTATAAAAACTATCATAAGTAGTATTAAAAACTATGTGATGTTATTGATTATACTATACACCTTTTTCCTGGATAATGCAACAGAAATTTTGGAAAGGATTCGGTTTATGTTAAATATACTTTATGAGGACCCTGCTGTTATCGTAGTGGAAAAGCCTTCAGGGCTGGAATCTCAGGCCTCCAGGGCCTTTGCGCCGGATATGGTCAGCCAGATTCAAAATTATTTATGGGGGAAGCAATCTGCCCCTTCCCATCCGATATCCACAGAGATATCCACAAATTGGGGAAAACTATCCACAAAAACAGGACAAAAACCGGAGAAGGGACGTGGAAATCTCGCGCCTCCTTATGTGGCAGTTATCCACAGGCTGGACAAGCCTGTATCAGGAGTAATGGTATATGCAAAGACAAAGCAAGCTGCCAAAGCCCTGAGCTGCCAGTTAAGGGAGGGGAGGATGGATAAGGTTTATTACGCTGTGGTTTGTGGAAAACCTGTGGATAATGTGGGTAACTTTGTGGATTATCTGGGGCGGGATCGAAAAAGTAATTGTGCCAGGATTGTGGATAAAGCGGATAAGGAGGGGAAGCTGGCAAAGCTGGAATACCAGGTACTGGAAACAACGGTCCGGGATTTTACGTATTCTCTGGTCCGGATCCATCTTTTAACAGGGCGTTATCATCAGATCCGTATACAATTTGCATCCCGGGCGCTGCCGCTGTGGGGGGATAACCGATATCATCCGGATTTTGCTGCCAGGAGGCTGCAGGGGAGCATCGCCTTATGCGCTGCCCAGCTTTCCTTTTATCATCCCATAACAGAGCAGCGGATTGTCTGCTCCATAGAGCCAGGAGGCGGTGCATTCGACTGGTTTCCCCGGTCAGCATATGAGCAGTAGAAAAAGAGTGTATAAATTTTCAGTCAGGGTACATACTAAGAGAGTACAAAGGAAGTACAAATCAGAAACAGGTGAGTCCATGGGAGTGCCGAATAAAAGACTGAAGAAACTATTAATGACCATAGGAATTGCGCTGGGGGTGTATGCAGGCTTAAAATATCTGCTTCCCCTCGTGATTCCTTTTTTCATTGCCCTGGGGCTTTCAGAAGCACTGCGTCCCTGGGCAAAATGGATCCAGAAAAAGCTGTCTTTCCAGATCAGGAAATATAAGATACAGCTGCCTCTGGGGATAATCGGGGGAGTTTTGCTGCTGGGAGCCGTGGTTTTAACCATCATCCTGTGCTGGGCCGGGGGGAGAAAGCTTCTCCTGGAGGGGAAGCTTCTGCTCCGAAACCTTCCGGATTTTCTCAGAGAGGGAGAGCGGCTTCTTGCCGGGTGGTGCCTTCAGGCAGAGCGGGCATTAGATCTGGACGAGGGCTGCATGCTGAACTGGGCCATGAGGGGATTTAAGGAGCTGGGGGATCAGGCTGCCAGCAAGGTGATGCCGTATGTTATGGGCAACTCGGTGGACTGGGTAAAGGCTGGGGCGCAGGTGATCGTATTCCTGGTGGTTGTCTTCTTTGGCACCGTGCTGGCGCTTCAGGAGGGGGAGCAGATCCATGCCTACTTCCGCCGATCGGTGTTCCATCAGGAGTATGTGCAGATGGTCCGGATTTTAAAAATTATCGGCGCCGCCTACGGCAAGACACAGCTGTTAATCCTGGCGGGAACGATAGTGATCTGTGTAGGCGGGCTGTTTTTTATGGGAAACCCTTACTATGGGCTTTTAGGAGTGCTGATTGGACTGCTGGATGCCCTTCCATTTATTGGAACAGGAACGCTCCTGTTTCCCTGGGCACTGATTTGCTTTTTCCAGGGGAACGGAGGAAAGGGGATTTGGCTCTTGCTTATATATGGAGCCTCCTATCTGCTGCGCCAGCTGATGGAATCCAGAATGATGGGCAGGAGGGCTGGGCTTTCCCCGTTTCTGACCTTGGCAGCTGTCTATGTGGGGATCCAGCTTTTCGGAATATTGGGAGTGGCTCTGGGGCCTTTGGGATTTCTTGTTATCCGGGAATCAGTTGACGCTTAAGGGAAGAAAGGATATACTGGTTTTAGCGGATGATTTCTACAGAAGAAAGGCAGAGAATATGGATTTATTTGATTATATGAGGGAAACGGTAAAGGAGACGGAAGCGCCTCTGGCTTCCAGGCTGCGGCCGAGAACACTGGAAGAGGTGGTGGGACAGCGCCATATCCTGGGAAAGGATAAGCTTTTGTATCGGGCAATTCAGGCGGATAAGCTGAGCTCTGTGATTTTTTACGGACCTCCGGGTACAGGGAAAACCACGCTGGCAAAAGTAATTGCAAATACTACTAAGGCGGAATTCAAGCAAATTAATGCCACCTCCGCCGGAAAAAAGGACATGGAAGAGGTGGTAAAGGAAGCAAAGGATTCCCTGGGAATGTATGGAAGAAAGACGATTCTTTTTGTCGACGAGATCCACCGGTTTAATAAAGGGCAGCAGGATTACCTTCTTCCCTTTGTGGAGGATGGGACACTGATTCTGGTGGGGGCGACGACAGAGAATCCCTATTTCGAGGTCAATGGGGCACTTTTGTCCCGGTCTGTTATTTTCGAATTAAAGCCTCTGGAAAAGGAAGATATTAAGGAATTAATCCGCCGGGCGGTCTATGACCAGGACAGGGGAATGGGAAGCTATGGAGGAGAAATCGACCAGGAGGCCTTAGAATTTCTGGCGGATGTGGCCAATGGAGATGGAAGGGCAGCATTAAATGCAGTGGAGCTGGGGATTCTGACCACAAAGCGGGGAGAGGATGGGAAGATCCATCTGAATCTGGATGTGGCTCAGGAATGCATTCAGAAGCGGGCCGTCCGCTATGATAAAAACGGGGATAACCACTATGATGTAATTTCTGCCTTTATCAAGAGTATGCGGGGCTCTGACCCGGATGCAGCGGTATATTACCTGGCGAGAATGCTGTATGCGGGAGAGGATATCAAGTTTATTGCCAGGAGAATCATGATCTGCGCAGCAGAGGATGTGGGAAATGCAGATCCCCAGGCACTGTGCGTGGCAGTGTCCGCCTCCCAGGCAGTGGAGCGGATCGGGATGCCGGAGGCCCAGATTATCTTATCCCAGGCAGCCGCCTATGTGGCCACCGCCCCCAAAAGCAATGCGGCCTGTAATGCAGTATTTGCAGCAATGGAGGCGGTAAAGCACAGACAGACAGAAGCTGTGCCGGCTCATCTTCAGGATAGCCATTATAAGGGAGCAGAGAAGCTGGGCAGGGGATTAGGCTATCAGTATGCCCATGACTATCCAAACCATTATGTGAAGCAGCAGTATCTGCCGGACGGTCTGGTGGGAACTACCTTTTATGAGCCATCGGATAATGGGTATGAAAAGCAGATCAAGGAGCATATGGCATGGCTCAGGGAGCAGGCGCAGTAGATCATCATGGGCCTGGCAGCGGACTTTTAAAGTAAACCTTCATGCGCCGCCCGGCAGGCGGGTGCGCCGCCACCCGGAAAAGTTAGGCGGGCGCACTTGGCATCCCTGAATGCATGCCGCCTAATCGGCGGCGGATTTTTAAAGTAAGGAGACCAACATGATAAAAAGAAAAAATTACATAGACAGAAAACCCCATCCAATGCTGGTGATTTCCCTGGATGCAGTGGGAAGCAGAGATCTGGAGTTTTTAGAAACACTGCCGCATTTTAAGGAGCTGCTTGAGAGGGCGGCCCTTTGCCGGAGGGTAAAGAGTGTTTGCCCCAGCCTCACCTATCCGGCCCACACCAGCATTATTACAGGAAAGTACCCCCTTCACCATGGAATCATTAATAATCTGCGCCTGCAGCCAGGCCGGGCGAATCCGGACTGGTTCTGGCACAGAAGGTTTGTCCGGGGAACCACACTTTATGATGAGGCCAGGAGAGCAGGCCTGACCACCGCGGCCCTCCTGTGGCCGGTTACTGCCGGCGCAAGGATTACCTATCATCTTCCGGAAATATGGGCGAACCGCCCGTGGGAAAACCAGCTTATGGTATCCATTCTCTACGGAACACCCAGATATGAGATGGATTTATTCCGCCGCTACGGCCATCTCCTAGATGGAGTGCGACAGCCCATGCTGGATAATTTTGTTCAGTCAGCCCTCCTTCGCACACTGCGGAAATATCACCCGGATTTAACGCTGGTGCATCTTACTGATGTGGATACAATCCGCCACGAATACGGGGTAGACTCGAAAGAGGCCAGAGAAGCGCTGATACGGCACGACCTGCGCCTGGGGGAAACCATAGGGCTGCTGGAACGGATGGGAGAAAAAAAGACTACAAATATTATCCTTTTGGGGGATCACTATCAGAAAAATGTTCACCAGGTTGTATACCCCAATTATTACATTGTGCAAAAAGGATGGGCCAAGGAAAGAAATGGCGGCCTGACGAACTGGAAGGTAACAGCACAAAACTGCGATGGAGCCTGCTACATTTATGTGAAGGATAGGAAAGATAAAAAGCAGATGCTTGAGGTAGCCAGCTGGCTGAAGGAATGGAAAAAGGAACCAGATTCCGGTATCCAGGCGGTTTATACCAGCAGACAGGCATGGGAGAAGGGGGCGGATCCAAGGTGTGCCTTTATGCTGGAGGCCCGGGAGGGATATTACTTTAAAAATGGATGCCAGATGCCATATCAAAGGGCAGAAGAAGGAAACGGGGTTCACCGGGGAGCTCACGGATACGATCCCGATGCCTGCGGATACGAAACCTTCTTCCTGGCTGCCGGCCCGGACTTTCAGCCTGGCGCCCGGATATCCGAAATGTTCCTGATAGACGAGGGCCCGATTATGGCCAGGGCCTTAGGGCTGGAGCTGGAGGATGCAGACGGGGCGGTGCTCAATGGATTTTTCAGGGGGCCCTGCGTAGTTGGGTGAGGCGGTGCGGATATTGCTATTTACTTTAGTCTCTGTGATCGTGAAAGCCTAGTGGATCGCTAGCTGAGTGTGTGTCGCAGCCCGTTAGGATTCGCTGGCCAAGTGCGTGTCGCAACCCATTAGGATTCGTCAGCCTAGTAGGTGTCGTTACCCGTTAAGTATTCCAAGTTTTCGGGGTATCGGTGCAGGCGCATATTCGCCAGGAAGCTACGCGCCCCAGCAACCGAGTCCCAACGTCACCGCGCTCTCGCTCCGCCGAAAGCGTAGCGGTGCGTAAGGTCCGTGAGAGACCGGACCTAAGCACCGACGGTTTCGGAGGGGATTCC
>CATOJE010000081.1 GCA_951800145.1 uncultured Lachnospiraceae bacterium
CGCACCGCTACGCTTTCGGCGGAGCGAGAGCGCGGTGACGTTGGGACCCGCCTGCTGGGGCGCGTAGCTTCCCGGCGAATATGCGCCTGCACCGATACCTTGGAAACTTGGAATACTTAACGGGTAACGACACCTACTTGGCTAACGAATCCTAATGGGTTGCGACATACACTTAGCCAGCGAATCCTAATGGGCTGCGACACCCACTCAGCCAGCGATCCCCCAGCCTTTCGCGTTCACAGCAACTAAAGTAACTAGCAAAATAACGCCTCTAACTTTGGTGCTCCACCGGAATAAACACCCGCGTGCTTACCGGATCATGATCCTTCCTGGCTTCCTTTGCCTGGTGCACTGCCTCCTGGCAGAATTGCTTCTGTGAATTTACCAGGACCTTCCCCCGTTTATCCTGCTTCTCGTAGGTTCCGTCAGGCATCAGGATATGCGCCTTTACATTATCCTCCAGCTCCACCTCCAGGATATGGTATACTGCTTCCTTTAAGCTCTCATCCTCCACCGGGAATACGATCTCCACCCGCTTGTCTAAGTTCCTTGGCATCCAGTCTGCACTACCCATAAAAATCTGCGGCGTGCCTCCATTTTCAAAGTAGAAGATCCGGCTGTGTTCCAGGAAATTTCCTACGATGGAGCGGACGGAAATGTTCTCACTTAAGCCTGGGATCCCTGCCTTCAGGCAGCAGATTCCCCGGATAATCAGCTGGATTTTTACGCCTGCGCAGGATGCCTCATAGAGCGCTGCGATAATTTCTTTGTCACAGAGGGAATTCATCTTTGCCACAATCCGGGCCTCGCTTCCGGTCTTAGCGTGGGCGATTTCCCGGCGGATCAGGCGCAGGAACTGCTTTCTCAGCCAGATGGGTGCCACTGCCAGCTTATTCCAGACTGCTGGCTCCGAATAGCCGGACAGCATATTAAAGACTGCCGTGGCGTCCTCCCCGATGAGGGGATTGCAGGTCATCAGGCCGCAGTCTGTATACAGCTTTGCTGTGGAGTCATTGTAGTTTCCCGTTCCCAGGTGTACATACCGGCGTATCCCATCCTCCTCCCGGCGCACGACCAGGGTAATCTTGGAGTGAGTTTTCAGGCCTACCAGGCCGTAGATCACGTGACACCCTGCTTTCTCCAGCTTCTTTGCCCAGTTAATATTATTCTCCTCGTCAAACCGGGCCTTTAATTCCACCAGCACAGACACCTGCTTTCCATTATCGGCAGCCTCCGCCAGCGCTGCGATGATCGGCGAATTTCCGCTGACCCGATATAGGGTCTGTTTAATGGCCAGTACATCCGGATCCTTTGCCGCGGTCCGCACAAATCGAACCACCGGGTCAAAGGTCTGATAGGGATGGTGGAGGAGGATATCGCCTTTTTGGATATTGGTAAAGATGTCGTCCTCATTCATAAAAGCCGGGACCGGCTGGGGTACATACCCTGGTGATTTTAAATTGTCAAACCCGTTCAGACCGCCATACAGCTTCATCAGCACCGTCAAATCCAGCGGACCGCTGATCTCAAAGATATCCTCCTGGCTTACATCCAGCTCCTTCCGAAGGATCTTTAACAGCCGCTTATCGATTTTCTCCTCCACCTCCAGGCGGATAACCTCTCCCCACTGGCGCTTCTTCAGCTGCTTTTCGATCTCCTCCAGCAGATCCTCCGCCTCCTCCTCATCTATGGTTAAATCCGCATTCCTCATAATCCGGAAAGGGTGGGCGGCCAGCACATCATAGTTTAAAAACAGCCGCTGCATATTCCGCTCGATAATCTGCTCTAAGAGGATCACATTCCTGGTCTCGTTTCCATCGGCCTTGGCAGTCACTGGCAGCTCCACAAATCTTGGCAGCACCGACGGCACCTGTACCATGGCAAAATCCAGCTCCCCATTGCTGTCCTTCTTTTTCTGGAGAAGCGCCGCGATATTAAGGGACTTGTTCCGCACCAGAGGGAAGGGGCGGGAGGAATCAAAGGCCATAGGGGTTAGTACCGGGTATACATTTTCCGCAAAGTACTGATCCACAAATTCGCCCTGTTCCCGTTTCAGCTCTTCGTGAGTACCGATGATCCGAAGGCCCTGTGTCTTTAATGCCGGCAGCAGCGACCGATTGTAGGTGGAATACTGAAGGTTCACCAGCTCATGTGTCTTCACTGCGATCTTTTCCAGCTGCTCCGTCGGCCTAAGGCCTGCGATATCCGGCTTTGTGTATTTTGCATGGACCATGTCACGCAGGGAGGCCACACGCACCATAAAAAATTCATCCAGGTTGCTGGCGGTAATGCTTAAAAACTTCAGCCGCTCGAACAAGGGAAGGCTCTTGTCCCTTGCTTCACTTAGAACCCGGTAGTTGAACTCCAGCCAGCTTAATTCCCGATTAACATAATTTTTCGGATCCGCATAATTCACTCCATTGTCTGCCATGATCACACCCTCCTCTTCTGTTTTAATATGGGTCGAATTCCGAAGATCTCTTCAAAAAAATCAGCCTTCTGTAGGAAGGACTGCTGTTCTAAGGTGATATCCCCAGGATAATCGGTGGTGATCACCAGCTCCTTCCCATGTATGCTCGTCTTACAGCCGGAAAGCTTCTGCCGATGGCTGCGGTCCATGGAATTGGCTAACCGTAAGATAGCAGTCAGCTTTGCAATCTTTATGGTAATGTCATGGACATTCAGAACACCGGAGGAGTCCTTATACACCCGGGTCTCCAGCTCCACCTGATCGTAATCAAAGTCCCGGATATTATAGCGGACCACATTCGCGATAATCTCCCGTTCCAGATGGCTCAGCCCGATAATCTCCGTAGCCATAATGATATTATAGGCGCATTCATTGGAATTTTTAATGCTGATAAACTTGCCGCAGGCATGGAGGATCACCGCGATCCGCAGCAGCAGCCGGTCTCTGGCTGTAAGGCCGTGGAATTTGCGCATGGCGTCAAAAATCTCCATCACGTACTGATCCAAAACCTGGTTATGGCTGTTATGGCACTTGTACCGCTTCGCCATATTCCTGGACGCCGCCAGGATATCATCCTCGAAGCTGTGCTTAAATTTAATCTGGCGGATCTGTTCCCCGTACTCGGCCACAATCCCGTCACAAAGGCGGATCCCGGGAAGCCAGAATTGCTCTGCCCCGGTAATTTCCATAATCCTTTTATAAATGATCGCACTGGGAAGCATCAGCTCCACATACTTCTCACTAACCCCGAATAAGTCCTCCAGCTCCTGGACGCTCAGCTTAAACAGAGCGTCGTAAAAGCGATTTACGTCCTCTGCTGTCATCCGGTCCGAGCCAGAGTGTTCGGACCCCAGCATTTGCTTAAAGACGTAAAGGGAATTATCCCCGATTCCAATTAAATTTTGAATCTTTCGGTCCTTCAGGTACAGCTTACGGAAGGTAAATAATTCGTTATCCACCATCTCCCGGATCATCTCCCGGTGCAGCTTTATCCCTGCGGGAACCTTATCTACTATCTCCTTCAGCCGGAGGATCCCCAGAGGAAGATTCTGGGTTGATACCAGGGCGTCCTTATCAAACAGCGACAGCTGTACACTGCCAAAGCCCACGTCTACAATGGCGGTTCCCTTTTGTATCGTAGTATTAAACTCCTGATCCTTGGAGGCAATGGCCTTATAGCTTAAAAATCTCTGCTCAGAATTTCCGATCAGCTTTACATCGATCCCGGTACGCACCAGGATCTGGTCCAGGATAATCTGATTATTCTTTGCATCCCGCAGAGCGCTGGTGGCATAAGCCTTATAGGCCTGCACCTTATAGCCCTTCATGATATTCGAAAAGTCCCTCAGCACCCTGCATAATTCCTCCACCAGCTCATAGCTGATTTTTCCCTGGCCATAGGTATCCCTGCCCAGGGGAATGACATGACGGATATGATCCGCCACCCGTATCCCATATTTGTTGGAAATCTCATAAATCCCCAGCTCTACCTCAAACGAACCTACATCAATGGCGGCAAATGTCTGTATTGCCATATTTTTCTTCCTCCCCTCTTATTTTTGTCCCAAAAGGTAGGTGATGAACTGGGATGCTGTCCTGCCGGAGAGTCCTCCATGGCTTAATTCCCACTGATTTGCCTTTAAAAGCAGCTCCTCCTCCTGCATCAAAATCCCATTCCTGGCCGCTAGTACCTTTACAATCTCTTTAAATTCCTTTGGCTCCGGAGCCCTGAAATAAATGGTCACCCCAAAACGGGCCACCAGCGACAGCTTCTCCTGAACTGTATCATTGGCATGGATTTCATCATCTGAAAGCTGCCGTTTATCATGGAAACTTTCCCGAATCAAATGCCTTCGGTTAGATGTGGCGTAAATCAGCACATTCTTCGGTGTCTTGCCCAGGCCTCCCTCAATGATAGCCTTAAGATACTTGTATTCCAGCTCGGATTCTTCAAAGGACAGATCGTCCATATAAATGATAAACCGGTAATTCCGGTCCTTTACCTGCTCCAGCACATCGGACAGCGCCTTAAACTGGTGCTTATATACCTCGATAATCCGGAGCCCCTGATCGTAATACTGGTTTAAAATCGCTTTCACGCTGGAGGATTTTCCTGTGCCGGCGTCTCCGTAGAGAAGTACATTATTCGCCTCCCGGCCCTGGATAAACGCCTCCGTATTATCGATCAGCTTCTTTTTCTGGAGCTCATAGCCTACCAAATCCTTTAGATATACATGTTCAATACTGGTGATGGGGTCAATGTAGGCCTGCTCATCCTTCTCCAAAATGCGGAACGCCTTATTCAGGCCGAACTTTCCCACGCCAAATTCCTTGTAAAACTGAGTAACCTCCTGCTGAAACGCCTCCACTGAGGGCGCCTGCTCCAGGGACACAGCTAACTCCACAATCCGATCCCGGATCCGCTTGTTAAACACCCGGCTGTTTTCCCTGGCCGCCCTGTAATCCGCGATCATGCTCCATATCCCGGATGCCTCGTTTCCATCTGGGTCCAGCCTGCAGATGTCGTAATCAAACAGCTCCTTAAAAATCCTGAAATCATGCTGTGCCAGCATATCCAGGGAGCCGCCTGCCGGTCCGGAGATCTCACAGGAGGTGCTGTAGGCATTCTCGTGATTCGCAAGGCAGAATGCCAAAAAGCAGTGGTACAAATTCCCGTTAAATCCGTAAGTCACCGCCAGCTCGATCAGCTGATTTGCACAGGAGAAGGCAGCGGATCCCTCACGCTCTTCCCCCAAAAGAAGCCGCTCCATCTTATCAAACAGCTCCTGATATCTGAAATTTCTGTAAATCACTAATTCCTGTGTCTTCATCTTATACGCCTCGATCTATGTATTTGCTTGCTGCTATGCCGCCAGGGCTGTGAAAATACGCCTGCTTAAATTAAAAGCTCCCCAGAATCCGCATATTTGCCGCCTCATGGCGGATACCTAAGAGAGCATTCTGCACCGGAGCCTCCCTTAAGGTTCCTTCGATATCCACGAAAAACCGATATTCCCAGTTCCGTTCTAAAATCGGCCTGGACTGTATCATCAGCATGTTCACATGATTATAAATAAAGTGCCCCAGCATATTATAGAGAGATCCGCTGACATGGGGCAGCTCAAAGCAGATGCTCACCTTCTTTGCATCCATCCGGTATACTGGCTGCCGGCCCAGGATAATAAACCGGGTGACATTACAGGAATTGTGATTGATCTCCGGCTTTAATACCTTCAGTCCGTAAAGTCTGCCTGCCCGCTCACTGGCTACTGCAGCCTGGGTAATATCCTTTGCTTCCACTACCTGCTTCGCTGCCACCGCCGTATTTTCAAGGCTGACCTGCCTCCATTCCCGATGGGAATTTAAGAACTGGCTGCTTTGCATCAGTGCCTGAGGGTGAGAATAAATGGTCCGAATGTCCGAGAGCTCCGCCTCCGGAAGCCCCAAAAGAGCATGCTTTACCGCCACCTGGGTCTCCCCTACAATATAGTTATCGTACTTCAGCAACAGATCATAATTATCTATAATCGCCCCTGCCGATGAATTTTCTATGGGGAGCACTGCATAGGCAGCCCGGTTGCAGGCCACCTCCTCCATGGCGTCCTCCCAGGAAGGTACATGATACACATCTGCCTGCTCTCCAAAGAACTGAAGCGCTGCTTCATGGCTGTAGGCGCCCTCCACTCCCTGGTAGACGATCCGCACGTCCGCTGTAGGAAGATATTCCACCATCTGGAATTCCGGCTCGATTCTGCTGCCATGATCTCCTATCCGCTGATACTGATACCGGCGGCTTACTGTCATCAGCTGGGCAAACAGCTCCTCCATGGCAAGCTCTGTAAAAGGGCTGTGGGCCAGGTTCCGCACTGCAGCCAGCTTTTCCTTCTCCCGGACCGGGTCGTAAACTGGCTTTCCGGTCTCGATTTTAAACTCCGCCACATCCCCGCACAGCTTCATCCGCTCCTCGAACAGCGCTGCTAATTTCTCATCAATCTGATCCAGCTGAGCCCTGATTTCCTGTAAGTCCAGATTTTTCATCCTCTGCCTCCCTCTGCATGTCATTCAGCATGGTAATAATCACATCGCGGACATAAGCGCCGCTTTTTTTCTTTACCTCCTTCGGCAGCCCCTTTAAGTCAATGGGCTGGCCGTAACGGATTCTTACTTTCTGAGGGCGGATAAAGGGAATGTGGTTCTCGAAAATATCTGCATTTCCCACCATGGCTACCGGAATCACCGGACAGCCTGATTTTTCCGCAATTTTTAAGCTTCCTTCTTTAAAAGGAAGCAGATCCGTGAAGGCTTCATTCTCATTTCTGGTCCCCTCAGGAAAAATCCAGATGGAGGTCCCCTCCTTCATCATCTCAATCCCGGTCAATATCGTTTTCAGCCCTTCCCGAATATCCTCCCGATCCAGGAATAAGCACTGGACATGCTGCATCCACGTCTTTAAGGAAGGATAGCGGAGCATCTCCTTCTTTGCCACAAAACCCAGAAGGCCTTGAGTGGTGGTATAGCCAATCAGGATATCAAAGTAGCTCCTGTGGTTTCCCACATATAAAACAGCCCGATCCTCCGGAATATTTTCCCTCCCCTCCACTGTGACCTGAGTTCCTGAAATCTTTAGCAGCAGGCGAAACATAAACCGCACCACAGCAATGCTTTGGCGTTTCTGAGCCTCCGGACGGAATCGCTTTAATCCTTCCTCAAAAACAAGCAGCGGTATGCTGACCACCAGAAATAAAATCAGAACCGTTGCCAAACCCATAAATCTTATCATTTGAACTACCCCTTACATCATTCTTTCCAGCCGCAAACTGGTCTACAGTTGATTATATAAGAGGAGCCTTTTAATTACAACCCCGGGCTGTGGTTTTTTTTCTGCGTATTTCGTCCAAACAGGCTCTGAGCGCTACCTCTCCAGGTAATTTCTTCAAAGAGAAGCCCGGTAAAAAACCAAAGCGGAGCAAAATCCAGCCGGATGAGGCCGCTGATATTGGTGGGCCTGCCATGATAATCCCAGGGGCATATACCTATCTGCTGCATGCAAAACCCGAATAAATACTCTGCACAAAAGATCAGCACCATATCAATCATGCCATGGCGCAGCGCCAGCTCCCTTCCCGATGCCCTGATGCCTTCCGTCGATTCCAAATCATCCCAGATTCCCTCCTCAAGCCACCGGTCAATCCTTCTCCCCACCGGCCCCAGCAGCGCTCCCAGACCGTAAATGGGAAACATCAGCAGGGAGGTCCTACCCATCAAACGCCAGTCCTGGGTGAAGATAGATTCCACCGAGGTAAATAAGATTTCCAGGCACCATCCGGCAGTGCCGCATTTAAAAAAATTCCACCATAATTCCTTTTGTTTCATCCATATCTTTTCCATGGACTTATTATGCACTGCCCCTTCAGGGATATGCATACACACAAAAACTTAAAGACAAGCCTTACAGCAGCGGTGACAGAAGGCGGCAGAACTGTTCCTTTATCCGGATCAACAGCTTCCGCTTTTGATATCCCTCCCGGGTCAGCTCCTGGCAGTGAGGCAGATCGTCCAGAAACGCCTGCTCCAGCTTCTCTGTAGAGGCCTCATCATAAATCACCGCATTCACTTCGAAATTCAGCTCAAAGCTGCGGATATCCATGTTCGCGGTTCCGTAACAGCTAACCATGCCGTCCACCATAATTCCCTTGGCGTGAAGGAATCCATTTTCATAAATATAGCATCTGGCCCCGGCTCCGATCAGCTCTCCTGCGTAGGAATAAGTAGCCCAGTATACGAATGGATGATCTGGCTTGCAGGGGATCATCAGCCGTACATCCACCCCGGAGCGGGCTGCAATCTTCAGCGCTGACAAAATGGCATCATCGGGGACAAAGTAGGGCGTCTGGATATAAATGTGATCCTTCGCCTTATGAAACAGCTCCAGATAGTTATCCCGGATATTCTTTGTCCTGGTATCCGGGCCGCTGCTGATAATCTGAATTCCCACAGCACTGTCGCTGTTCATATAGCCGGGATCGGACCAGGGAGGCTTCCCCTGGCTTTCCAGCTGCTCCAGAATTTCCTGCTGCAGATCCGCCCCCTTCTGCTCCCATTTTGCTTCCCCTCCAGTGAAATCCGGATCAAAATATTTGCCAAACAGGAACAAATTCTCATGAACCGCATAATTCCAATCCAATGCAAATCGTATCTGCAGGCTAAGGGCAGCATCCCCCCGGATTTTTAAATGGGTATCTCTCCAGTACCCGAATTTGGGATCCTTGGAAATATACTCCTTTCCAATATTAAATCCTCCCACATAGCCCACCCTTCCGTCAATTACCACAATTTTTCTGTGATTCCGGTAATTTACACGGAAATTCAGCCTTCCCAGCACTGGCGGGAAGAAGATCCCCACCTGGATTCCCGCCTGCTTTAACTGATTCCAGCACTGCCTTGGCATAAACCGTCCGCCCATCCCGTCCGCCAGAACCCGCACCTCTACCCCTTCCCGCACCTTCTCAGTGAGAATGGGAATGATAGAATCAAACACCTGATCTTTTTTTATAATGTAGTATTGAAGATGGATGTAATGCTTTGCTCCCCGTAGCTCCTGCCTTAAGTCTTCAAACTTTTGCTCTCCGTCGGTAAATATCTCCAGCTCATTGCTAATGGTAAGCACTGCGCCGGAGGTCTCCAGATTATAAAGAGCCAGGCTTCCATAATCCCTGGTAACTGGATCATTGCTGTCTGTGATATGGTATTCCCGGATTACCTGCTCCTGGTTCCTGGCCGAATACTTCAGCCGATCCTCCACCTCCTTTATACGAAACATCTTGCTTTTCCGCAGATCCTGCCCGAAAAGCAGATAGAATACCACTCCAAACACAGGAATAAAGTTCAGAGCAAACAGCCAGGTCCACACACTTTTCGGATCCCTGCGCTGAAAAAATACGATTAATATGCTGAAAAACAGGTTTAATATCACAATATTTTGAATCAGCCACAGCCATCCTGCGCTGATGTATTCCCTCGCTCCATCCAAAATCATCATTCTCTCACCTCTATGGCCCCTGCTGCCGTTTTCCCCCAAGGCTTAATATGTACCCTCATAGTCTCTTTGTGCCTGCCACAAAGGCAGCACAGGAAAGCTTCCGAAGGTACATGTATTATAGCATGGGGAAAAGCAGGGTGATAGGCCCAAACATAAAAGCGCCGGATAATCCGACGCTCCTCTGCTCAGTCTGACTTAACCATCCTGTCTGATGGCTCCTACTCCTCTACTGCCTTGTACTCTATTCCGCTGATCCGGTCCTTCTTTGTATAAAATGTGAGAACAGAATCCTCTGAGGTATAGATGTAGCTTCCCTTCTCCTCTGTGTAATCCTCCCCATAGCCTGCCTTCATCTCTTCGATGGTCGAGCCGATATGAAGGCCCTCCTTGGTGACGGTCTCCTCATCTAAAAACCAAATGGACTTTACATAGTCATTCCCACCGGAAGGATAGGTGGACAGTTCAAATCCCTTATAAGTAAATACCTTTTCCTCCCCCTGGTGCTTTACACTCTGGGCCTCATAATAATTTTCCGCCTTTCCCAGCTGAGGAAGCAGCTCAGATACATCCTGGGACATAAAAATCTCTGCTTCATCGGTCTCAAAGGAATAGGCCCAGCTCGTCAGTGTTCCCGCCCAGCACATGCCATACAGCGCAAGCAGCAGGATCAAAAACCTGCTAAATCTCCTCTTCATCACAATCTCTCCTATCGATATCCCTGGGACAGCTCTATACTGGCCTAAGGCAAGACATTTTATTTCTAATCCTACTATATCACGGATAAATTATGATTGCAAGGTTATGAAATGTTTACAAATCTTACGATTCTCTAACAGTAATTATCGCTCCTCCAGTCTTGTGAGCATGTCTACCCGCCGCTGGTGGCGCCCGCCTTCAAATTCTGCCTCCAGCCATTGATCCACAATCATCTTCGCCAGCTCTGATCCCACAACTCTGGCCCCAAAGGCCAGAATGTTGGTATTATTATGCATTCTGGACAGCTTTGCGCTAAAGGGCTCGCTGCACACACAGGCGCGTATTCCTTTGATCTTATTCGCTGCCAGAGAAATTCCCACTCCGGTCCCACAGATCAAAATCCCAAGGTCCGCCTCCCCGGCAGCCACTGCCCTTCCCACCTTCTCGCCATATACAGGATAATCACAGCTCTCAGTGGAATTCGTGCCAAAGTCTACCACCTGATATCCCTTTCCCTCCACGTATGCTTTAATCTCCTGCTTTAATTCCACTGCGCTATGGTCATTTCCCATGGCAATTATCATATCTGTCTACTCCTCCATTCCATAAATCCGGTGAAGCCACTCCATCCGCGCCCCCATCCCGGCCAGCATTAAATCCAGCACCGTCAGGGCAGCCATAGCCTCCACCACCACCACAGCCCGGGGTACAATCACCGGATCATGGCGCCCATGAATCTCCATAGTCACCTCCTGCCTGTCTCTTCCTACACTTCTCTGCTCTGAAGCGATAGAAGGGGTCGGCTTAATCGCCGCGCGGAAAATCAGTGGTGCGCCATCGCTGATCCCCCCCAGCACACCCCCTGAATGGTTGGTTTTCTTCTGAATCCTTCCGGACTTATTCAGGCAAAAGGCATCATTATTCCTGCTTCCACGTGAACGGGCTGATTCGAATCCGTCCCCGATTTCAAACCCCTTCACTGCACCCACAGACAGAATGGCCCTTCCAAGAGCAGCATCCAGCTTATCAAAAACTGGTTCTCCCACACCTGCAGGAAGGCCGGAAATAATGCACTCCACCACGCCTCCCACCGAGTCCTTATCCTCCATGGCCTGCTTTAGCAGCTGCTCTGCCTCCTCAGCCGCCCTTTCATCCGGCATGTAGAGAGGATTCCTTCCGGCCTCCTCCCAGCAAAACCGCTCCCGACAAATGGAGATCTCCCCGATGGAGCAGGTATATGCCCGTACTTGGATCCCCAGCTCCTTTAAAACCTTAGCGGCAATGGCGCCAGCTGCCACCCTCCCGATGGTTTCTCTTCCGGAGGAGCGGCCGCCTCCCCGATAATCCCGGAACCCATACTTGGCATCAAAGGTAAAATCAGCATGTCCCGGCCGATATAAATCCTTGATTTTCCCGTAATCTCTGGAGCGCTGATCCCGGTTCCTCACCTCCAGGGCGATAGGGCATCCTGTGGTCCTCCCCTCAAAGACGCCGGAAAGGATCTCCACCTGATCCCCTTCCTGCCGCTGGGTGGTAAACTTGCTCTGCCCTGGCTTTCTCCGATCCAGATATGTCTGGATGTCTTCCTCACACAAGGGCAGTCCCGCCGGACAGCCATCCACCACCACACCCAGGCCCTTTCCGTGACTCTCCCCCCAGGTCATAATCCGAAAACAATTTCCAAAAACGGAACCTGACATTCTGCTCCTCCTTACTTTAAAAGTCCCGCCGCCGGGCAAAGCTTAATCGGCAATTTTAACAATCGCGCAGCAGTTGGGCTCATTCACCTTAATGGACCTTCCGCACATGATTAAAAGCCCTTTTTCATAATCCACCTTAAAGAATGTAATATCCCCCGTCTCATGATTAATGCTGGCCACATGCTCCTGATCGGGAAATACCGCCACATCCTTGGGATAATCTCCGCTGATAGGAAGGCTGCACATCAGCTCCAGAAGTCCGGTTTCCTCATCCCTGGTAAAAATGCTTAATACATTATCCCCTGCATTGGTGCAGTAGATATATTTATTATCCGGAGAAAAGCGCATGGCACAGGCCGCAGTCAGCTCGGAATACTGCTTCTCCTTCTTGGTGGTGGGGATGGTCTGAATCTTTTCAATTTTCGGCGCCTTTTCCCCACTCTGGTAGGTAAATACATCGATCACATTTTTCTGTTCATACATCAGATACATAAAGCGACCGTCACTGCTGAACCGGAATGTTCTGGGAGCGGACTCCCGCTCACAGCGCACCGCATCCACCTGTATCATTTTTTCATCATCGAACCGGTAGATTCTAACCTGATCGATACCTAAGTCCGCAACCATGATAAACTTTTTATCCGGCGTCATGCGGGTGCAGCTGACATGGGGACGGAAATTTCGCTCTGCCACAGAGCCATAGCCCTTGTGGAACACCCCGTCCACGATGGGGCCGATGGAGCCGTCCTGCTTCAGCTTTAATACAGTAGCCTTTCCATCATGATATCCGGACACGAAGATATATCGATCCTCAGGGTCTGTGGCCAGATGACACCCTCTCATACCCTTAATATTCTTGCTGTTTAACCGGCTTAAGCTGCCGTTTTCCAAAATCCGAAAGGCCACCACCCCTTCATCTGCGATGGAATAAAGATTTTTCCCATTATGAGAAGCAATTACATAGGAGGAGTTATCTACCTCCACTTCACAGCGCTCTTTAAAAATGCCCTTGTCCACATCCACATCATATACGGTAATGCCTTTTGCCTTTCCTGTGTAGGAATAGGACCCTACATAAGCCATGTATTTACCCTTCATGTCCCGCTCACGCCTCCTCAAAACCTGTTATCGTTAAGATATCCATATCATAGCACAGATTTGCTAATTTGTTAACAATAATCGTAAAAAATATTACAAAAAGGTATTGACAGCAAAAATAGTTCCTGTATAATAGAGTCAGTTTTGTTTAAAAATACTAAACTCAAAAGTTATTTTTAGTGTCAGTTAGTATTTATAAACTCTTGGTACAGTATCTGCAAAAGCATAAGGAGGCTTTTATGGAAATCGGTGCAAAATTAAAGGAGCTGCGTATCTTAAAGGGATTGACGCAGGAGGAGCTGGCTGATCGGGCCGAGCTATCGAAAGGGTTTATCTCCCAGGTAGAGCGCGACCTTACCTCTCCCTCCATTGCCACGTTAATGGATATCCTTCAGTGCCTTGGAACCACCATAGGAGAATTTTTTAATGAAATCCCTGAGGAGCAGATTGTTTTTGGAAAGACAGATTATTTTGAAAAGGAGGACTCTGAGTATCACAATACCATCCGGTGGATTATCCCCAACGCTCAGAAAAATACCATGGAGCCGATTCTCCTGGCCCTGGAGGCCGGAGGAGCCACTTATCCGGATAATCCTCATGAAGGAGAAGAGTTCGGCTATGTCTTAAGCGGCGCAATCTCCATCCATCTGGGCAGCAAGGTCTATAAGGCCAGAAAAGGAGAATCCTTTTACTACACAGCAGATAAAAAACATTATCTAACCAGCAAAGGCGGAGCCTCCCTGATCTGGGTCAGCTCCCCCCCAAGCTTTTAAATTTTTTACATACAGGAGGAACTGCTATGCATCAGCCACTTATTGATCTGCAGCATATTTCAAAAAGCTATGACAATACCACGGTACTGGACGACTTAAGCCTTACCGTGAGGGAGAACAGCTTCGTCACCCTTTTAGGTCCAAGCGGCTGCGGAAAGACAACCACACTCCGCATTATCGGCGGGTTTGAATCACCAGATACGGGAAGTGTGATTTTCGACGGACAGGATATCACCAATCTCCCCCCCAATAAGCGCCAGCTGAATACGGTGTTCCAAAAATATGCGCTTTTTACCCACATGACCATCGCAGATAATATTGCCTTCGGCCTGAAAATCAAAAATAAACCGAAAGCCTATATTCAGGATAAAATTAAATATGCCTTAAGGTTAGTGAATTTAGACGGCTATGAGAACCGCTCCGTAGATTCCCTCTCCGGAGGACAGCAGCAGCGGATCGCCATCGCCCGGGCGATTGTGAATGAGCCGCGTCTCCTTTTGCTGGATGAGCCCTTAGGCGCCCTGGACTTAAAGCTGCGCCAGGATATGCAGTACGAGCTGATCCGCCTGAAGAATGAGCTGGGCATCACCTTTATCTACGTCACCCATGATCAGGAGGAGGCATTAACCATGTCTGATACCATCGTGGTTATGAACCAGGGCTATATCCAGCAGATGGGAAGCCCGGAAAGCATTTACAATGAACCGGAGAATGCCTTTGTGGCTGACTTTATCGGCGACAGCAATATCGTTCCCGGCACCATGATAAGGGATGAGCTGGTGGAAATCTTCGGCGCAAAATTTGCCTGCGTGGATAAAGGCTTTGGAACCAACCAGCCGGTGGATGTGGTGATCCGGCCGGAGGATATTGATCTGGTGGAGCCGGGGCATGGTACTTTAAGCGGTACGGTCACCCATCTTATCTTTAAAGGCGTCCATTACGAAATGGAGGTCACTACCCCCGACGGCTTTGAATGGCTGGTTCACTCCACGGATCTGTTTCCTGTCGGCCGTAAGGTGGATATCCACGTGGATCCTTTTGATATCCAGATCATGAACAAACCTGCTTCTGAGGACGAGGAGGCCATGGGCGTCAATGAGTAAAAAGTTATTATCCGGACCATACATTTTTTGGATGATCGGCTTTACCATCATCCCCCTGGCGCTGATCCTTTACTATGGGCTCACAGATCGGAGCGGCGCCTTTACCACTGCCAATGTACTTGCCATCGCCACGGCAGAGCATGGAAAGGCATTGTGGCTGTCCCTCGGGCTGTCCCTGGCCTCCACCATCTGCTGCCTGCTGCTGGCTTATCCCCTAGCCATGGTTCTCCGGTCAAAGGGCGTGGGCGCCGGGAGCTTTATTGTATTTATCTTTATCCTGCCTATGTGGATGAATTTTCTTCTCCGCACCCTGGCATGGCAGACCCTTCTGGAAAAAAGCGGGGTGATCAACGGCTTTTTGGCGCTCCTGCATCTGCCGCCTCAAACTATGATTAATACGCCTGCAGCCATTATCCTGGGCATGGTATATAATTTTCTGCCCTTTATGGTGCTTCCTATTTATAATGTACTGTCAAAAATCGATGATAACACCATAAATGCTGCAAAGGATTTAGGCGCTAGCTCCCTCCAGACCTTCTGGCATATCCTGCTGCCCTTAAGCATTCCGGGCATTATCAGCGGCATTAATATGGTATTCGTCCCTGCCCTGACCACCTTTGTTATCAGCAATCTCTTAGGCGGAAGCAAGATTCTCCTGATTGGCAATGTGATCGAGCAGGAGTTTACGAAGGGAAGCAACTGGCACTTAGGCTCCGGGCTTTCTCTGGTTTTAATGGTCTTTATTTTAATCAGTATGGCACTGATTGCAAAATACGATAAGAATGGGGAGGGAAATGCATTCTGATGGACAAAAAGCACAGACCCCTGAAGCAGTTTTTTTCGAATTTTTACCTGGTGATCATCCTGATCTTTTTATATGCTCCCATCATGACAATGATGGTCCTGTCCTTTAACACCTCTAAGTCCAGGACTCAGTGGGGCGGCTTTACCCTGCGATGGTATCAGCAGATGCTGTCGGATCCGAATATCATTTCAGCCCTTTACAATACGCTGATCATCGCCTTTGTGTCGGCGCTGGCTGCCTGTATCATCGGCACCGCCGCCGCCATAGCCATCGACAGCATGAAGCCGGTAACAAAAACCATCGTCCTTGGAGTAACGAATATCCCCATGCTAAATGCGGATATTGTCACTGGGATCTCCCTGATGCTGGCCTTTCTTGCCTTCGGGATCTCCCTGGGCTTTAAGACGATTTTGATTTCCCACATCACCTTTAATATCCCTTATGTGATATTAAGCGTTATGCCCAAGCTGAAGCAGACCAACAAAAGCACCTACGAGGCCGCCCTGGATTTAGGAGCCCATCCCCTTTACGCCTTCTTTAAGGTGGTCTTTCCGGATATTATGCCGGGAGTATTGTCCGGGTTCCTTTTAGCCTTTACCATGTCCCTGGATGATTTTATTATCACCCATTTTACCAGAGGCGCGGGCATTAACACCTTGTCCACCTTGATTTACAGTCAGGTGCGCCGGGGAATACAGCCCTCTATGTACGCCCTGTCCTCGGTGATTTTCCTCACAGTGCTGGTGCTTCTGCTGATCACCAATTATCGGCCCAGACAGAAAAAGCCCATTCCCGGCATGGCTCCTGCACCAGAGAGCCGCGCCCTGGGAAGTCATCTTTCCGAGCGGATTCAGAAGGGCGCTATGGCCGCAGCTGCAATTATGATATTCTTCTCTGTAGGATTTATCACCTTTAAAAAATATACCACGGTTAACAGCAATGAGCTATATGTGTACAACTGGGGCGAATATATTGACGAGGAAGTTGTTTCCATGTTTGAGGAAGAGACTGGTATTGATGTGACCTATGACATGTTTGAAACCAATGAAGAGATGTACCCGGTTATAGAGGCAGGCGCTGTGCGATATGATGTGGTCTGTCCTTCAGACTACATGATTCAAAAAATGATGGAAAACGATCTTCTGGCAGAAATCAATTTTGACAACATCCCAAATATCCGTCAGATTAACCCCATCTATCTGGAAATGTCCAAATCCTTTGATCCCCAGAATAAATATTCTGTCCCATACTGCTGGGGAACTGTGGGAATTCTCTATAATACGAAGCGCATCCAGGAGCTGGGAGTGGAACCGCCTGAGCGCTGGCAGGATCTCTGGAATCCCGCTTTGTCCGGGGAAATCCTGATGCAGGACAGTGTGCGGGACGCATTTATGGTTGCATTAAAGGATCTGGGGTATTCTATGAATACTACCGATGTTACCCAGCTGCAGGAGGCAAAGCAACTCCTCATCGACCAAAAGCCCTTAGTACAGGCCTATGTGATCGATCAGGTGCGGGATAAAATGATCGGCGGCGAAGCTGCCGTCGGTGTGATTTACTCCGGTGAAATGCTTTATATTCAGGAGGAGGTCCAAAACCTGGGCCTGGACTATTCCCTGGAATATATTATTCCCGAGGAAGGGACAAATCTCTGGCTGGATTCCTGGGTTATCCCCGCCAATGCTGCAAATAAGGAAAACGCGGAAAAATGGATCGATTTCCTATGCCGCCCGGAAATTGCCCTGCGGAATTTTGAGTATATCACTTACCCCACCCCAAATGAAGGCGCTTTTCAGCTGCTGGAGCCAGAGCTTCAGGAAAATAAATCCATTTTCCCAGACCTGGATTCTCTGGAAAACAGCGAAGTATACCAATATCTTGGTGATGAAGAGGACGCGGTCTACAATGCCCTGTGGAAAGAAGTAAAGTCTTGGTAAGAAATATCCTGCGCATAGCGATGCGCAGGATTTCTTTTGTTACTGTTCACGGCCAATGTCAGTTAGTTAAGAACTTTGAAAATCCAATAAACGGTCTGAACATAGGAATAAAGCGCCATTCGAGAATGAATCCTGGAACAAACGGCATAG
>CATOJE010000082.1 GCA_951800145.1 uncultured Lachnospiraceae bacterium
CAGAAAGAACCCCGAAACCGTCGGTGCTTAGGCCCTGTGTTTTAGGGCCTTACGCACCGCTACGCTTTCGGCGGAGCGAGAGCGCGGTGACGTTGGGACACGGCCTGCCGCGGGCGTAGCCTCCTGGCGAATATGCGCCTGCACCTTCCCCCGCTGCCAGAGACTCCTTGCGGGCTTGGAAATACACTTAGCCAGAGATCTCCTAAGCATCCGCGACTCACTTAAATAGCAATTCTCTTAAGCAGCCCCCGCCCCAACTCTACAAACTCCTTGAATCCCCTAAAAAATCATGGTATGATCGATGGCAAAATAACCGCACCCTCTATAGAAAAGGAGTCCCCTATGGAATCAAAGGTACTATCTCAGGCCCCTGGCAGCTCCAGGCAGAAGAAGGCTGCTGTGATTAATGATATGTCCGGCTTCGGGCGCTGTGCTCTCACGGCGACTTTGCCCATTATCTCTAAATTAAAGGTACAGTGCTGCCCCATTCCCACGGCCATTTTATCTAACCATACCGCTTATCCGAATTATTACTTTGATGATTATACCAGTCATATGCAGCCCTATATTGACGAATGGAAAAAGCTTGGGCTGACCTTTGACGGGATTGGGACTGGTTTTCTGGGCTCGAAGGAGCAGATTGCCATTGTCCGCCGATTTATCCGCGATTTTTCCACAGAACATACCATCGTTATGGTGGATCCGATTATGGGAGATAATGGAAGAACCTACGCCACCTATACTCCTGCCATGTGCAGCGAGATGAAGCAGCTGATCACCTGCGCACATATCATTACCCCGAATATTACAGAAAGCTGTATCCTCACGGACACAGCTTATCATACTGGAACCTGGAAGGAAGCTGAGCTTCTGTCCATGGCCTGTTCTTTGGCTGATGCAGGGCCATGGAAGGTGGTCATCACCGGCATTCCTCAGGGCAGTTATATTGGCAACTTTTGCTATGACAAGCATAGCGGTATATCTGCTTTGAAGCGGACAAAGCAGATTGGGCAGACCCGCTGTGGGACTGGCGATATTTTTTCCGCCATCCTTCTGGCAGATGCCATCCATGGCGTGGCTTTGCACCATTCTGTTAAAAGGGCCGCTGATTTTATTAAAGAATGCATCCTGGCATCCATTCGGATGGAGGTACCGCTGACTGACGGCGTCTGCTTCGAGGAGGTTCTGGATCAGCTAAAGCCATAGCCCTCTCTGCAGCCCCTCTCCGGATCGGATTTTAATGGGATGGCCTTCATCCGCCCAGCGTCACGTCCTGCTTCTTATACCACTCTAAGGCCTGAAGGAAATCCCGGTTCGAATAATCCGGCCAAAAATGATCAAGCACGTAAATATCCGCATACACCGACTGAATGGGCAGGAAGCCGGATAGCCTGCGCATCCCGCCCCAGCGGATAATCAAGTCGATTCTGGAAATATCTCTGGAATACGGCTGGCCGTCCTGTTGTATATGGGACAGATCCCATTTCCATCCATAATTCACCAGAAAGTTCACCCGGATTCCCCCACCGTGGATCGGCGTTCTCACCTGATAGGGGGCCAATTCTTCTGGAAAGCACTTTGATTGGCTATCGCCTATCACCAGAAGATCGGCTCCCTCCTTGGTCAGCATATCGACCGCCTCCACACAAGCCGCCCGAAATGCAGCGTACTGCTCCTTTGGCCGCTTGCAATTATCTACCGTAAACCCATAATAGGTAATTTCCTTGATTCCGGACTGCTTCGCCAGCTTTAACAGCTCCATTCCCGGCTCCAGCCCAAAGGCGTAGCCATCCTGTTTTTTCATTCCCCGCTCCATGGCCCAGCGGCGGTTCCCATCCGGAATAATTCCTATGTGCTCCGGCCTTTTTCCTGCCATAAAGATCACCTCATGGACAGTATTGCCAGAAAGCAGGTATTTTATAATATATCCTGATTTTCAGCATTGCTTCCTAAACCTACATGCGACCTTTGACGTTGCACCAGCCACCCTATGAAAGTCGATTGCTATGGGCGCTGCCCCATGCCGCCCTCCAGGGTGATGGTTTCCCCGGACATATACTTAAAATCCGGTGAGCCTAAGTGTACGCATACACGGCCGATGTCCTTCTCCGGATCCCCGAAACGTCCCATGGGAACTGCCCGCAAATTCTTTTCATAAGCCTCCGGGTAAGATTCCCTGAAGTTTTCCAGCTGTGAGGTCATGGCCAGCGGGCAAACCACATTCACATTGATATTATCCTTTCCCCACTCTGTAGCAGCCACACGGGTGAGCCCGCGGATCCCCTCCTTCGCAGCCGCATAGGAGGACTGGCCTGCATTGCCGAACAGGCCTGCGCCGGAAGCAAAATTAATGACAGAGCCCTCTGTCTCCTTCAGGTAGGGATAGCACTCACGCATATAGTAAAACGTGGCATAAAGTCCGGAATAAATCCCCAGGTCGAAGTGATCCTTGGTCTGCATAGACAGAGGGATTCCTGAGGCAGAAGCCTGAGCATTATTAATCAGCACATCGATCCGTCCAAAGGTTTCCACGGTTTTCTTCACAACCTCCTTCACCCGATCCTCTGACTCGTCATCAGGAGTCACATCTGCTTGAAGCGCCAGCACCTGGATCCCGTAAAGCCGTTCCAGCTCTTCCTTGGCATCCAAAAGCTTTTGCAGATTGCGGCCAGTGAGAACCAGATTCGCTCCCTCCTTTGCATAAGCTACGGCAATGCCATATCCAATGGATTTCGCCTTCCCGCCTCCAGTGATAATTGCTACCTTTCCGTTAAAAATTCCCATAATTATTGATTTCCTCCATTATTTTTTAGTGTGAAGCAAGCATCATACATCCACAGTTTAACAGATTTTTTGCCTCTGTGCAACGCACAAAAATAGCGGGAATCCTGTCAAGGATCCCCGCTATATAGGAAAAAGCTGCTGACGGGAATCGGACCCGTGACCTCCGCACTACCAATGCGACGCTCTACCGACTGAGCCACAGCAGCATCTTAGCCTGTCTGACAGGCCTTGATTATCTTACCATAACAAGCTTTTTTTGTCAACCCCAAAATTAATCTTTTGATTGCTCTTTTTGATTGCTCTTTCGATTGCCCGGCCTGTCTTTTTATGCTATACTTTTACAAAGACACGATCGCTTTGGAGGTAAGCCCTTGACCGAAAAAGAATTATATCAAAGCACAGCCAGCCTGTTGCAAATCTTATTTTCCCTTCCGGAAATAAGGCATATTTCCATTAAGGGAATATCCATCCCGTCCTATGAAGCCACCCAGGAAATCTGGCAGGGAATAACGCTATCTTATCACGATAAATTCAGCGATGTTGACATAAAGACAGAAGTGCTTGTTACCCCTGAAGAATTTCTCTGTCCTGCCCCTTATTTTCAACGTCATTTTTCCCGACTTCAGCTGGGGGAGCAGGTGCTGGGCTGTTCTTTTTCTGCGCGCTCCCTTTCCCCATCAAGTGCCGCAGATACCACAGAGGTAGTCCGTCTGTGCCTGAATTCAGGCTTCCGGGCAGATCTGATATGCATGCTCCAAAAGGCAGAGACTGAAAGAGAATTATCTCAGCTGTCAGCGGGCCCAGCCCATGAAGCGGTGCAAATCCAACGGGATGCTAGGGCCGATAATTTCTGGTTTATTGCAGTACAGGCTCTGGGCAAATTATACCGCAGAGATTACCTGATCGCAGATCACCTGACCCATATGCTGCTGATGGAGGGATTAGTTCTCCAAATGGAGGCCCGGGACAGACAGCTGAATACAAATATTCACCGATATGGCCACAGAGAGCCTCTGGCTTATCGGGAGCTGAAGCAGGATGCGGAGGAACATCGCCTGGTAAATTCTTGGATCAAAGATCAGGATGAGACCTTTCAGTTCATTGCAGTGCGCATTCACCGCGCAGTTACTGCCTATGAGCATTTAAAGGGTGCGGACTGCCCTGGCTGGATTAGCCGAAAGGCTTCCTTCCTGAATATTTGGAAATCATACGTTTAGCCCCGGTTTTGCCGATACGCGCCCATGCCCTGTCTGAAGGCTTACGCCTTTTTTCGAAAGGCCCTTACTGTTGCCATATCCTTCTCTTTTTCTTCATACTTCAGCTGATGATATGGCACCAGGTCCTTATGGATTCTTCTCTCCTCATCCTTGCTTTTCTCATGTTCCGGGACGCCGTACTGCCAATAATGCAGATAATGAAATCTGCACCACCGGATATGCTCCAGCTCAGCCAGCTCTTCATCGGATACATCGGATGGAAGAGACAAAAGAACCTCTCCAAAGTCTGCCGATGATATATTGGATAATTGGAGAAAGCCGGAAAGGTGATTCCAGTCCTTCTCTGAATGATATGCTTCTGCATACTGGCGGTTTCGTTCCACAGCATTGCGAATTAATCGCTGCCTCCGGATATTTTCATCGGTAAATAATTCCGTCTTCCTTCCAAAGGGGATTAATGTTTTGAAGGCTATATAGTCTCCCCCATCCCCCTCCTCCGGCGAATAGTAATATACGATCTTATTATTTGCTTTCACCACAATGGTCTGAAGTACATCCAGGGGTATCTGTTCCGCCACAATTATTCTGTCTGCATGAGATATAACCTCCCAAATACCCGGATCCCGGGTTTCGTAGTAGGTGATTTCATCCTCATTCATTAATGGCATATGGGGATGCTTTATCTGAAAAAACAGATTCTCTGATATGTAGTGATATTTGATGCTTTGCTTTAATGAAAATAAATTTAACTGTAAGCCTGCAGACATTATCTCCTGGGCTAATGGATTACTGCCATAAATAACAATATTCCATGCTTTCTGATCCGATTTCCACAGAGCAATATTCTTCCACAAAAGCCTTGCTATGGATCCATTTATATCAAATAAGGTAACTCCCCTTACTTCCCTCACCAACCCCAATTCCAGATCCTTTAGTCCGATGTATACCGGCTTTTTCTCGAATTGGCTCTTATGAGCCTCATAGAAAGCCAGGCTTCTTTCATCTGAGGAAAACAGAATCAGGTGCTCCTTTGCATATGGCTTAAATTCATCTCCAGGATAAATCGCCTTTGTACCCTGATCAAATTGTATTCGAATCGCTTCGTCCGAATAGACGGCAGCGCTGTCCTCCTGACAGAGTAAGCTGAGTCTCCAGAAAAGATTATTCCAGACATTTTTCAGTATACATAAAATCGCGGTAGCCGTAACCAGCGGGGCGGTCCATCTGGAAAATTCTATGTATCCATTATATGCATCGGAAACAGGATTGGTAAAATACAAGGCAAAACTGCTATATAAAGAGTCTGTGAACCTTTCTCCTGCTATCTGGTAGCCGGCTGCCCCTGCAAGAAAGGGTATCAGGCATATCACAGGAATAAACTTTTTTAATCGATTTTTCAAACGCTTCACCTCTTAGTACTTATCCAGCAAATCCTTAATGCTCATTCCGTCTTCATTGATCCAGTAGGTCGTGCCTCTGAGTGTTTTTACACGCTCTGGAATTCCCTTTTTCTGGCGTCTCATATTAATTACATCAACCCCTGCAGAGGATGAATTTTCATATATTCCCAGTATTCTTCCGGTCCCCGCCTCTATAAAGGGTTTACCGTCCTCATCCAGCACCTGAAAATAGCAATCCTTTCGATTATCTGCCAAAACCGACCTTGCATAATACAGCTCATCGTCATATTTCATGGTAAACACCATGCCATCGGTTACAGCGCCCCGCTTGTATAATTCTGTAAAATTTACCACCTGCCTCTGGAGCTTTGCATTAGGAGTTCTGCCATATTGCTCCTCCACCGACAGATAGATTTCATCAAAGATGGACTGATAATGCTCGTATGCCATACATGCTGGCTCCATACTGGTTTTTATATTCTCTGTCTGTTCAACCAGATCAAATACCTGATCGAATATCTCAGAATAATCCTCATATAATTCCTTGCAGAGGGGAATATTAACCAGGGCCATGGGGGTATTGGAATTACGGATCGTCTCTCTTAGATTTGCCGCATATTGCTCCAGCAGATACTTTCCATCATCCGAAACCTGGGGATGCTCGATGCATTTCGAGATAATGGAGTCATACATCTCCTGATAGGAGATTGGTACATACATATCTGCATAAGCGGTCTGCTTTTGATCCGCTGTAATGAAAAAGTATAATGCTCTTTGATTTTGCTTTTTATTAGCCTCTACATAATGATAATAATCGATGGTTTGCCCCTGATTTGAATGATTATAATTCTCCCTTGCATTTACCTTATTCTCTATAACCAGAATCAGCTCATCACTTTCGCCGTAAACATCAATGGAGCGCTTTTTTTGATGGCAGCTGGCATCCTTTTCTGTACAAAATCTTATATCATCCAGCTTCCAGTTATAAATATCCCGAAGGGTAAACCCGCAGTCCGGCTTTTTCACCATATAGAGAGTAAGCAGCCGGGCCAGAGGGAAATGCCCCAGCCTCAGAGAGGAGTGGGCGTCAAATAACCAGCTCATAAAGGAGCTATGCCAATGCTCTGTGTGGGTCTGGCCAACGATGGTAAAAACATTGGTCTTTTCCTGACGAAACTTTAAATTTTGAAACCTGGAATCCGTAATTAAGCGTTCAAGCTCTGAATAGGTAACCAATTCGAATCACTCCTATTTTCTGCGTATTCTCCGGAGGTTTTACTGTTCAAGAATAATATAAAAATCCTCTGCAGATAACCCTAAAGCAGTAAGCTGCTTCATCAGCGAATTTTTCAGCCAGTCATACTCTGCATAGTGCGTACACATACTATAGCCGCTGACGGATTTTGATATAACCCTTGTGTAGGTTACGCTTTCCTTTCTGGCTTTTCTGGCTTTATGATCCTCTTCTGTGATAAAGATTGGATTTTTCGAGTATTTCCCTCCATTTACCAGATTAATATACTCCATTCCCATCTCGTCTAAGCGCCTCATTGCAAAATAGTATACCAGCTGTCTCGCTGTCTCGATTTTTCCGCCATCTGCATCACTTTCAATGGAATATTTCTCACAGCCGTTTCTTCCGATCAGCTTTATACTTTTGCAGGACTTTGATTGAAAGGTCTTAAGATCATATTTTTTCAAAAATTCGGCCAGCGTAAACTGACCATCCACCTTCTGTACTCCATTGCTGCCTGAAAGCGTCACAGGCCCAGTGATCCCGCCATACGTCTTCCCATCTTCTTTACCGCCGGATTCAGCAGTTGTTATGTTTACTTCAATATCTGGTTTATGAGAAGGGGCTTCCCCTCCCACGATATATTCAAACCCGAATTTTTCAGCCGGCAGGCCGTACTCTGTCAGTCTCAGCTTTAAAACAGCATCAATCCACTGGTACTGGCCGTAGTGGCGGTACATATAATAGTTTTCAAGCCCTTTTACCGTTATCTTCCTGTACTTGTTCTGATCCTTTCTCACCGCATATACATCACTGGTGATAAAGACCGGATTTTTCAAATCTGCATGCTTCCTTGTTACATCATTAATATAGTCGGTTCCCCGCTCGGATAAAAGGTTCATAACAAAAGCCCATGCCAGGCTAAATGCAGAATCAAAATAGTCTGTGCTGTACCGCGCAAATTCCCCATCGCCTACCAGCCTGATTTTCGCAAAGGTATCCTTTTTAAAATTGTTATTGTTGTATTTTTTCAAAAAATCCTGCAGGGATATGTAGTCAGCCTTCTGCTTCTTGTCATTACCAGCGGTTATTACGGTTACGGCTGTCTCCTTTCCCGCTGTCTCTCCTGGTGTTTCTTTTGCCGTCTCTTTTGGTGCCTCTTTTGCGGCTGTTTCTTTTGTTATGGTTCCTTTTGTTGCCGTTTCTTTGGTTGTTGTCTCTTTGCTTGCCGCTCCCTTTGATGCCACGCCTTTTTTTACTGCTTCTCCATACATTTCATGAATTAATTGGCGGATATCATTTCCCATATCCGAAGCTAAGCGAAGAGCCTTACATTCCGTGCTGACAATTCCGCAGATTTTATCACATATTGCAAAATCATCATAATTCCCCGCATTTAATATGTCATCATGAAATTTCCCGGCGTTATTATTAAAATCATGCCAAATATCAATGGTTACAATGGGACCAATATGCTTCAGCTTTTTAATTGTTTCAAGCTCCTTTGCAATGGTACTCTTAAGCATGGAGCTTTCGCTTCGAAAGAAAAAGGCAAACTTACAATTATGATTCATAAGAGCCTTTGTCGCTGATACCTTCCAGTCCTCCTCACCATAGGGCATATTGGCAGTATCGATCCATGCATTAATCCCCTGATCATAAAGCGCCTTAAAAACATTCATTACAATTTGTGAATCATAAGCATCATGTGAATAGCTGATGAATGCAAAGGGAGCATCCATATCACATCTCTTATTTATAATTTCATTTTTTTGTAAAAACTCCAGCCCTATTAACTCCCGTGCCATTCCTTATCTTCTCCTAATTTAATCTGTATATTCTTAATCCATCAAACATCCTAAGCATCGCAAGCATGCATTCCATGGGATCCTTATCCTTGTCCTGCTCTTCCTTATCCAGCCTCTCATAATTTTGCCTGGCTGCTTCCATAGAGATATCAATCGGGCCTTTAAGCTGGGGGATCATATCCTGATGCTGGCGTAAAAAATCCCGTTCCTTTTTCTCAGGCGTGCCATATACCCATCCCATATCATAATGCTCCTGCAGCCACCTCTGGTGCTCCAAATGTCCGATTTTCACCAGCTCTTCCTGATTAAAGCTCTCCACCAGCTCAAAATCAACGGATTTATCCGTATAAAAGCATCCGATTTCATTCATATACTTTGCAAAAGCCTTAGCCTGATTAATATTCGAAAGCTTATATTCCAGGGACAGCTCCTTAAAGGATTCCGAAAACTGCTTTATCACTCTGTCATCGCTCAGGAATTTTTCTTCCTGCCCTGTGCTTTTTGCCTTCTTCCACTCCTCATTATTCCAGCGTCCATTTAAAATCATGGCAAAATTATAAAGATTAATAAAATTGCTGTCCGATAAATAGCTACGGCTTCCTGCATGGATATTTTCTGAAAACCCGGTTTCCACAGAAAGCTTCACCTCTGTCAAATCAACAATTCGCTCGATATCCTCCTGGAAACCGGATATGCCATTCTTTTTTATGTACATTCCAGAATATGCCTTTAATCCCGGAGCCTTCCCTGCCGGAGCCTGAAGCCACTCGATGTAGCTGTCCTTAAAGCGGTTCACCTTAGCAATTTCTCTTTCATCATACATATAGATGGCCTTGATTTGATTGTCCGAAAAATCAAAGGTGCATCCCATGGGGTGAAGCTCTTTTTTAGAGTTTCTTCCATAGGCAGTTCTGTCCCAGCACTGTAGCTCATCACACAGCATCAGCATATATGCCAGGGGATGCAGCTCTGCCTTAAAGGGCTGATTCCCCTCGCTCTTATAGTGGGCAATGCAGAATTTATATAAGCTATTATGCATCAGAATGGCAGTCAGGGCGTCCAGATGGGCAGGGGTTAAGTCACATTCCATCTCTCTGAACAGCTTCTGGAATAATACCGTTGCGCTAAAGTATGCATGATCCATAAAATGGTTAAATTTATCCGGCTTTACTGGCTTCTCAGCCAGGAAGCTAAGCATTTGACTTTCTGTAAATCCGTACACATCACTTAGCTTCTGCGACAGAACATATGCAAATAATTCGTCCGTTGTGGAGAATTCCCTGTCAAGGATAACCTCCTTCAGCTCAGCCTGAATTCTTTCATTAATTGCCACAAAGGTGGCAAGCGCCTGATATGCCACAAAGGGCCGCTCATCCCGCTTATCACCATCCACTTCAAAGTAGGAGCAAACCTGCTCAAAGGGCAATTCAAAGGGATATCCAATATCGTGAAACAGGGAGGCTAAGCCCCAGTACTGCAGATAATGATGGGCCGCCTCCGGATCGCTCTCGATTCCATAATAGGCTTTATAGGTCTCCCGGTAAATGCGGTTAGACTCATAGATCGCCAGCCCAAGGCAAAAAACATACACAGAATGTGAATAGTGATCCCGGTGCTTCATTAACAGTCCGCTGCCAGTGGCCTCAAATTCTGACAAGAGCTCTATCATCCTTCTGGTTTTTTCGTAATCGCCAACAAACATTTCAAGGTAGCAGAAATATACATCAAATGCATCCTCCTTCTTCCCTGACCTTAAGAACCGGTCCACTGCCGTTTCCAGGCATAACCGGTCGATGTCCTTTTCCATATTAAAAGGGATCTGATTCCTGCGGATGCTTGTCCCGTCAAAATCCATTTCCGATTCCTCTGCCTTGAGGATATCCGCTGCTTTATTCTTGTCAAACCTCAGGCCCTGACAATCCTCTCTTATAAAATTTTTTACAGATTGCTCTAAGGAATATTCCGGATATTTTTTTGTAATCGCGCTATGATGCAGCATGGTATATGCCATTTTTCTACCTCCTCCAAAGACGATAATACGCTATTACCCACATGATATAAAGCCAGTATAGCATATACCCTGAAAGATTTCATTAAATATTTTGAGAAAATAGCAGAGCAAAAAGAACAAGGACCTTGAAGATTTCACCCTTCAAGATCCCCCTTTTGGTCCTTCCTTCTTGGTTTTAAAGCGATCCGGCGCTGCTTTTTAGCTTAAATCTTCCCACAAGGCTCTTCATAAGCTGCGACTGGCTGGATAGCTCCTCGCTTGCCGCCGCACTTTCCTGGGCAGTCGCCGAATTCGTCTGTACTACACTGGAAATCTGGTCAATCCCCATGGTAACCTGGGAGATAGAATCCGCCTGGGCGTTGCTGGCCTCTGAAATTTCTCCGATAATATTTGTCATTTCGTTTACGCCGCTTACTGCCTGAAACAGAGAATGTGCTGTTTCATCGGCAATCTGGGTTCCATTTTCCACTGCCTTTAATGAATTTTCAATTAAAACAGAGGTGTTCTTAGATGCCTCTGCGCTCTTGCTTGCCAGATTGCGTACCTCATCAGCTACCACAGCAAACCCCTTTCCGGCCGTGCCTGCGCGGGCAGCTTCTACTGCAGCATTAAGGGCAAGAATGTTGGTCTGAAAAGCAATGTCTTCAATTGTCTTAATGATTTTACCGATTTCATTCGAGCAGTTGCTAATATCGTCCATTGCCTGAATCATCTGCTGCATTTTTTCATTGCTGACATTCATTTCCATGCTGACACTGTCTGCCTTTGTATTCGCCTGCCGTGCATTTTCTGCATTCTGCTTCACCTTGCTGGAGATTTCACTTATGGTGGCTGCTAGCTCCTCCACTGAGCTTGCCTGCTCAGTGGCTCCCTGGGAAAGAGCCTGGGCGCCATTAGATACCTGTTCGGATCCGCTTGCAACCTGGACAGAGCTTTGGTTGATTTGCAGCATGGTATCATTCAGCTTTTGGGCAATTCCCCGGAAGGAAATAAGCAGCGGATGGAAGCCTCCTGTATACTCTTCCTCGCAGACAGAATCCACTGTAAAATCACCGGACGCCATTTTCGCAAGGAATTTATTCTCATCATCAATAATAACCTGAAGCTTATGGATCAATCGGCGCACCTGCTCTGCGAGAATCCCCAGCTCATCCTCAGAGGTATAAGAGAGCTCCACATCCAAATCACCCTCTGCCATCCTTATGGCAGCGCTCTCGATCTCAGAAATAGGAGCCTTAATCAGCCGTATAATCACAAACGAGAAGAAAACTCCCACAAGAATTACTGCAGCGATAACCGCTGTCATGAGGAAAATGGCGGTTTTATATAGGAAAAAGCTCTCCTCGGTTGCAGCGTCGCTGCCCTCGGTATTATAGACGATAATATCATTAAAAGCACTGTTTAAGGCGTTGTAAAGCTCAACACATTCGCCCTCCAGGATAGCGCGGGCTTCCTCCAGGCGCCCCTGCTTTGCTAAGTCCATCATCTCTTCATCTGCTTTATCGTACTGAGTCCACAGATTCATGGCATTCTCATAGAAGCTGCTTTCCTCCTCATCAATTAACTCCCCATATGTAGCTAAGAGGGTGTGCATTTCTTCCTTTTCCCCCTGGAGATACTGCAGGCTGGATGCTTCCACCTCATCAGAAACCGCCGTAAGATACCCTAATTCATTCAGACGGATATTCGAAATCGTTGTGGTCAGATCTCTTGCTGTATTAATGCTGGGAAGCCAGCTGGTTGAAATATCGCTTGTCATATCATTCATCCGGCCCATAAGGCTGAATGACATGCCGCCGATAATAAGCATGCCAAGCAACGCAACTCCTACGAGGACATAAAGTTTAAATCGGATTCTTAAATTTTGTATAAAATGGATCATAGCTCCAGCCTCCTCTGCAATCTGGTTACAACATTTTAATAGTACATCGGCGCATCTTTCCTGTTTCATAACGATAAAAAACAAATATTATAAGAATTCAGCATGGTCAGGAAGCGGCATTAAAATAGATATCACAAAGCTGCCTTTTTCGGCTTCTTTATGCAGGGCCCCATTATACTGGTTCACCACATCGCTTACATTCAGCAAGCCGATTCCATGTTCTTGAGAATCCCCTTTATTTGTAGATCCATCCAGATATTTTTCCATTCGGTCCATACTGTTTTTTACTTCAATCAGAAAGCATCTTTTTACCGTTTTCGCCTGAATATGAATAAAGCGTTCCTCCTCTCCCTGCATCCTTCCACACGCATCTAAGGCATTATCCAGTATATTTCCAAATAATACACATAAGTCAAACTCATTGATACAGCATCCCCTTGGCATCTGCACATCACATTCCCATTGGATGTTTTCCCTTTCCGCCTGCTTCCGCTTCTGGTACAAGAGCGCATCCATCGTCTTATTCCCGGTCAGATCCCCCGCCTCATCCAGGACAAGGTCCTCCATATGCTTCAAGTAGTCGTCTATCCTATCCCACTCTTTGTTCCGCGCCAGCGCCGACAAGGCTATGATATGATTCTTCATGTCATGTCGAAGCCGTTCTGTCTGCCTGTGTTGCTCCGCCAGCATTTTGTAGACCGCAATCTGCGAGTGGTACTGGTTACTTTTTTCCTGCTCCAGATAAATCCGGTTCATCCCAAATACATAAAACCCTGCCGCTGCCATAGATAAAAGTGTCAGAATCAAGCATCCCCCAAGGCTGAACATCTGGTCATAATACAAGCCCATATTGCTCCCGCTCCTGACCATGATTCCATTACTTGCTCCTAGGATCGCCACATCATACATTGTATTGATCACAAGCAACGGGACTGCCAAGATAGCGTACCACCTTTTCGGCTTGGGACGAAAAACAGACTCAAGATGCCTTGACATCCAGCAGACGGCAAGGATGGCAAAGCAAAAGCCAATGCCACCGGTCACTCCGATTGCCCAGTCTGTGAAAAATGGTTCCGGAATCTTTTTTATTATGTGCAGGAAAAGCAGCTCCAGGCATGATAAAAAAGAAACAAAGAAATCTGCAACCAGCCTTACAGGCACCATCAGCATGGATGCAGCCAGAATCCTTTTCTCTTTGTCTGACTGGAACAGCGCCACCACCAGCCCCATAAAAACTACAGGGCCTGAAAGCGCGAAAAAAAGATACAGCCAGGAGGACCGACGGCCTAACACATTCCTAAGCAGCCAGCCGCAAAAGGAAAGCGCCAAAAATAATTGCTCCCTCCTTTTGGAAGCGCCTAAAAATTTCTTGTAAAATTGATCCGCTGCCCATAGATACCCCAGACAGAATGGCGCCATAATTATCATATCTGTGTAGTCTGAGAGTTGCTTCATAGAATCCCTCCATTTTCCCGCATAACCTTATGCACCTCCTGGACAAACTGCTCATACCTTCTTTTTGCAACTACGATTTTTTCCCCGTTTTCCAGGATCACCTCCTGCCTGTTATACCCGTCAACATATTTCAGATTGATCAGATAGCTTTTATGGCACCGGAAAAATCCTTTATCCTGTAATTTGTCCTCCATCTCCCCTATCTGCCCATAGTAAGTAAAAACACCTTCCGTTCCATGAACATCGACGATTCTTCCTTTTATCTCGAAATAGTATATATCATCGAGATATAGCTTCTTTTTCTGCCTTTCCCTGCTGACAATGATAAATTCCTGTGAGCGGCTTTTTGTTTTGCGGACGGCTCTTTGCAGTACCCCTTTCAGCTTCCCGTCATCCACAGGCTTCAGCAGGTATTGGAACGCCTCCACCTCATACGCTTCAAACACATACTTCCTGCTGGAGGATACAAAAATGAGTATTTTATCAGATGCCTTTTCACGAAAAATCTGTGCTGTTTTCATCCCATCCAAATCCCGCATAATAATATCAAGGAAAACAATATCAAAGCTTCCCAAGGCCTGCAGCAGCTCCTCTCCACTTCGGAACTGGCAGATAATACATGGTATTTTCATTTCTTCCATTATTTCTTTTATTCTTTTAGCCATGCTGCAGCATTCTATGACTTCATCATCACAAACCGCTATTGAAAGCATTTCACCACCTGCCTTATATGGGTATATCTATATATCGACAAAAACAGGTATAAAGTTTTGTTAATGCTATGAGCGGGCATTCCCGTGTAATGACCGTACCCCCAGCCTACCCCCGTACTTCCTGTCTCCCCCGCACCTCCTGCCCATTTGATGTAATGTGGTATTTTATTTCTTGTTTACATAGTTGCGCTTTTGTCTAAATAAAGATAAAATTATACAAGCTTCAAATCCTCTCTTTCTTGTGCATGAAAAGAGAGGACGCACGCGATCAAAAAAAGTATAATTAGCAGTGGAAAGGAGTAAAAAAATGGAATGGGCAGAAAAACTAAATAAAGTAATTTCTTATATTGAGGAACATCTCGCAGAAGAAATAAGCTATGACCAGCTTGCACACATCGCATGCTGCTCTACATACCACTTTCAAAGAATGTTTGCATATATGGCAGGTATTCCACTTTCAGAATATATTCGTCGCAGGCGAATGTCCTTAGCTGCTATTGATCTGCAAAGCGGAACTGAAAAAATTATTGATATTGGTATGAAATATGGGTATTCTTCCCCCACTGCATTTAACAGGGCATTTCAAGGTGTGCATGGCATAGCGCCATCAATGGCAAAAAAAGGAGGAACGCCTGTGAAGTCTTATCCTCCTATCAGCTTCAAAATAACTGTAAAAGGAGTAGAGGAATTGAATTATCGAATTGAAGAAAGGGCAGCCTTTCGCATTATAGGAGTATCCCATCCGTTGGATAAGGAAATAGAAAATAATTTTGCGGCTGTACCGCAAATGTGGCAGAATGCTGCTATAAACGGCACACTAGAAAGGATTACACCGCTTATGAATCATCAGCCTATGGGCGTCTTAGGCGTAAGCGTTTGCAATAGTAAAGAGGACTGGCGATATTTCATAGCTGTATCTTCATCCGCTGACACTGACAATTCCCTGGATGAATATATTGTTCCTGCCTGTACATGGGCTATTTTTAGCGGAACTGGCACAGGTATGTCCATTCAAGAATTAGAGCAGCGCATCATAACAGAATGGCTTCCAACATCTGGATTTGAATTTGATGATGCTCCCGATATAGAGGTCTATCTAAATCCCGACCCCAATCATATGCAATATGAAGTTTGGCTGCCGATCAGAAAGGTATGAGGTTGAAAAGGCTGCAAGGTATGTCACCCTACAGCCTTTCTTCTGAGCCAATGCTGTCCAATTTTCCTTCTGACGCAAACTGATAGTCCAGGACAAATTCTCCGCCCCGCAACCAAACCTATATCGTCTTTTTTCTTACCAAAGTCGGTTATATATACCTACAATTCCGGCTGATTGATAATTGATTTGGGTGGTGTGGGCATTCCCTCCGGTACAAAGATAGCTTCATACAAAAAATCTTGAAGCAGACTAACTTCTCCCTCTAATATTTTTCTAATTTTGTAATTCATAACTGCCTCCTACGAGTAACAATTTTCCAGTATGCTAAACTGGAACTTATCTATTTTCCATAATCAATTCTTTGCACTTCCATTCTTCACCTAGAGCACAATATATGAGAATTTATAATAACCTCCCCTCCCAGAATATAATACTGCAAATAAATCAAAAAGTGGTCAATTTCCTGCTTTTCAGAGCGTTCTCAACCGCTTTTTTTATGACAGTGCTTGAATTTGTTGCGCCTGATATTGCGTCTACATCTATTTTCTGTTCATCAACTATACTGTCAGTGATAACTTCTGCGGTCTTTCCACGTTCATGTCTGTGCTCCAAAATGTTAATATTTGTGATTTCTCCATTTTGCACGGTAACTTCCACTTTGGCATATATAAAATCCACGTCATATTCACCAACATAAACTCCGTCAGGAATATCAGAAATATTTATATCTTCAAAGGTGGTTTCCCTTACTGCCTGTTTGTAGTCCACAACACTTTTAAGGTAGAGAATTCCCAAAACGAAACCCACAAGCAAAAAGAACATGATAACAAATAATACTGTTTTCTTTTTCGATATTCTCACTTCATCACTCTCCACTATCTGCAATAGAACAATACAACATATGAAAACCATGTTCTAAAAACTGGACTTTTGATAATCCCATTGCTTTTTTAATATATTCTTCTTTATTTTCCGCAAACTGAATAAGCCCGGACAGCATACCCCAGAAAACAAAGATAGTAGGCACGATTTTCAGATCGCTTCGCAGATCGCCTTTCTCTATGCCGGATATTAAAAATTCCTTTATCTTTTCGTTTATTTCTTCCCCTATTTGATAAGTTTCTTTTTCTTCGGGAAGATAATCGTGGCTCTCAAAATCAATATTGATTTTATCCAATACCATTTTGAAGTAGAACGGAAATTCTTCCTGATACTGAACCAACCCTTGACAAATGAAATTGTATTGTTCTTTTGTGGTTTCCTGCTGCTCCAGTGCAGAAGCGATGTAATGATAAAGTTTTTTCATGCTGTCCAGCACTAAGATATCAACAATTTCCTCCTTGTTCTCAAAATACACATATAAAGTCGCTTTGCTGTATCCGGCCGCTTTGGCTATATCGTCCATAGAGGTTGCCGCTATGCCTCTCTCCATGAACAATACTGACGCAGCGGAAGCAATTTTTTCCCGGTGTACACTTTTCGGCTCTT
>CATOJE010000083.1 GCA_951800145.1 uncultured Lachnospiraceae bacterium
CCCCTCCGAAACCGTCGGTGCTTAGACGCGGTATTCCACGCGTCTTACGCACCGCTACGCTTTCGGCGGAGCGAGAGCGCGGTGACGTTGGGACCCGGCCTGATGCGGGCGTAGCTTCCCGGCGAATATGCGCCTGCACCTTCCCCCGCCCCTTGCGGCTCCTAACGGGCAGCAAAACACTCGGCCAGAGATTCCCAGAAGAATCGGTAGTACACTTAGCTAGAGACTCCTAACGGGCAGCAAAACACTTGGCCAGAGATTCACAGAAGGATCGGTAGTACACTTAGCCAGAGCTCCCCAATCTATCCGCGCCTCACTTAAATAGCAACCTTACGCATTTACTGCTCTCCATTTTCTTTGGCGTTCTCGTTCTTCCCTGCAGCATTCTTATCTTTCCTGCGGCCTCCTTTTTTGCGGATCCGGCGGATGGAGAGGAGGAGGCCTGTCAGGATTAGCAGGCAGAAGATCAGGGTGGGCAGGCTGGAGAGGAAGCGGATCAGGAAGATGGTCAGCGCGTCGCTCAGGGAGGTAATATTTCGGGCGAAGCCTCGCTGGATTTGTTGCCAGGTGCTTTCCGGCTGTGTGGGGCTCTCTAGGTTTACCTCATTGATATTTAAGTATACGGTGCTGTATATGACCGAGTTATCCAGATGGCGCAGCCGGGATTCGCTGGTCTCGATTTCGATGGAGACGTCAGTCAGGCGCTGCTCTAAGGCCAGGATTGATTCGGTGGAGTCTGCCTGGGCCAGGAGCTCCCAGAGGCGTTCCTGCTCCATGCGCAGGGTTTTCAGCCGGCTTTCCACGTCTGAGTATTCCAGGGTGATATCGCTGACATTTTCAGATTTGTAGGTGACATTGCCCTCGCTTTCTACCTGGGAGATAAAGGAATCCAGGCGTTCGGCTGGGATCCGGAGAACCAGGCTGGCATATTTTAAGGAAGGGCGGCCGTAATTGGTGATGCTGTTTCCAGAGATGTCAGAGCGCTCGATATATCCTTCCATCTGGGAAACCTTGGTTCGGACGGTATCCATTAGCTGGTCAAAGCTGGTGGTTTCTACATTTAAATCCATGGTGCGGATTAGCTTCCGCCCTTTCGGGAGAGAGGCCTGGGGCGAGGAGGCTTCCCCGGTGCTGCTTGAGATGGCGGCTGTGTCTGCCGCCCCTTCACCGTAATCATACGCTGCCGCTTCTTCTGGAACCGCGACCGCCATAGCCGGTGCAGCGGCAGCTGTTTCTGCAACGCTATTAGCCGTGTCCATGCCCATTTCTATACTGCCATTTCCCATACCTTTTGCTCCGCCGCCGCTTCCGCATCCAGACAGGGTGATGGAAAGCGCTGCGGCCATGATCAGCATCCAAATTCTTTTTTTCATAATTTCCTCCTTTTCTTACCCCTTGCAGGGGCGTTAGCTTTGTAAGGCCTGAACCCTGCAGCTGAGGCAAATCACGCTTTGACTTTAATATCATGGTATCATGGAGAAAGGAGGATGACAATAGCCGGGAAAAAGGATTAAGAATTCGATGGAAAACTGTAAGATTCTTGCTCTTATCAGGGGCTACAGTCTTGGCATTCTGCCAGATGTTTTCCGAACGCCTCGCGGGCCTCTGCCTGTGAACAGGAGCTATCAGGGCTCCACCTGGCGGAGTTCCTGTAAAATCCATTGTACATATGCGTATCTTTGTGGTATACTAAACACGGCCTTGCGCGTATTTTAAGGGCTGCTGCCTTCAGGCAGTATCCCGCGAGCGTTCATCTCACAGGGTCTGATGACTGTGAGGGAAGGCCTCAGGGGACCCGAGGCGCAGTGCAGGAACCGATTAAGTATGCCATGCGGCAAATGCAGGATGATTGAGAGGTTTTGTATGAAATGGAACACGGTTTAAATGGCAGGAATGAGAAGAGAAACAGTAAGATGACCTTGGAGGAGGAGCTTGCAGAAGCGTCCCTGACCATCCGGGAGGATCCGGAGAGCGAGAAGCATCTGGATGAGGGCTATTATCTGGATGAGGATTACGAGGATGATTTATTTGATTTTGACTTTGATGATGAGTTTTTAACTGTACCGGACAGAAAAGGGACTTTGGGAATGCAGGAAGAGAAACGGGAGGAGAAAGCAGTACCTGAAGACGAGGATGGCAAGGACAGAGACGATAAAAGGATAGAGGATAAAAGGGTAGACGATGAAAGGATAGAGGATAAAAGGGCAGACGATGAAAGGATAGAAGATAAAAAGCTAGAAGCTAGAAGGATAGAGGCTGAGAACAGGGATACTCAGGAGGAGCTGGAGGATTGGGATTATGATTATGATTCGGATCCGGAAAGGGATGACTGGGAGGAAGAGTACCTGGGGGAGGGCGGCCGAAGGACGGCTTATCCGGAGACAGCGGATCCGGAAGAAGAATACTTGGATGAAGAGGAGATAAGCAGAACGAGTGAGATGAAGGAAAGCAGCAGAACAAAGGACAAGGCAGGCAGTAAGGGAGCGAAGGGCAAGGGAGGAGCAGGGAAAAAGGTAGCTTTAGCAGTCTGTGGAACAGCTGGGGCTTTGTGCCTGGCTGGCGTGGGAGCGTATTTGGTAAAGGCTGAAAGCTATCGGGAGGCATTTTGCCCGAATACGGTGATCAATGGTTTTAATGCGGAGGGTATGACGGTAGATGAGGTAAAGGCCAGTATGTCCTCCCGCCTGGATGATTATGAGATCCGTCTTCTGGGACGGAATGGGGAGGAGACGGTGCTGACCAAGGAGGACTTGGGATTATACACGGTTTTTGACGGAACCTTGGAGCAGATGATCCAGGGGCAGAACCCTCTTCTCTGGGGAATGTCCTGGTTTGGCGGGACGGATTCCAGCGTGGATGCCCTGGTCGCCTATGATGAGACGAAATTTTCCAGCTGTATGGATGCGTTGCCCCTGCTTCAGGAGGAGAATGTCCTGCCTTACCGCCAGGCGTATTTATCGGATTACATAGAGGGGAAAGGATATGAGGTGGTGCCGGAGGATCCGGGGACTGCAGTTGATAAGGAGAAGCTTACAGAGGCGCTTTCCAAGGCTGTTTTGTCCTTAGAGCCAGAGCTTTCTCTGGAGGAAAGCGGATGCTATGAGAGGGAGCAGCAGGAGCCGCCTAAGGAGCTGACCGCCCTTTGCGATCATATGAATAAATATGCCACTATGACGGTTACCTACACCTTTGGCTCTCAGGAGGAGGTGTTAAATGGGGATCAGATTCACCAGTGGATTACCTTTGGAGATAATTATGAGGTGGCAGTGGATGGGGAGAAGGTAAGCGAATATGTGGCGGCCCTTGGAAAGAAGTATAATACGGCCTACACAGAGCGGACCTTTTCCACCAGCTATGGCAAGGATGTAAAGGTGTCCGGATATTATGGCTGGAGGATAGACCAGCAGGCGGAGACAGAGGCCTTAGAGGCGATTATTGCTGCCGGGGACAGCCAGGTCAGGGAGCCGATTTATTCCCAGACCGGCGCCAGCCACGATGGAACCGATTATGGGGATACGTATGCAGAGGTGAATTTGACAGCACAGCATTTGATCTTTTATAAGGACGGGGAGAAGATTTTAGAGTCGGATTTTGTGTCTGGCAATGTAGCCAGGGGACATACGACCCCGCCGGGTATTTTCGGGATTACATATAAGCAGAGGGACGCGGTGCTAAAGGGCCAGGGCTATGCCAGCCCGGTAAAGTTCTGGATGCCCTTTAACGGAGGGATCGGATTCCACGATGCCAGCTGGAGGAATCAGTTCGGGGGCAGCATTTACCGCACCAATGGATCTCATGGCTGCGTGAATATGCCTTATCAGGCGGCTAAGACCTTATTTGAAAATATTTATACCGGAATGCCGGTTATCTGCTATAATCTGGATGGAACAGAGAGCAAAAACAGCACAAAGGCCTCGGGCTCCGGAGGAGGGCCTTTCGTCAATGTGGCACCTGCTGTTACAGCGCCGGTGCCAGCGCCCCTTCCCCTTCCCCTGCCGTCTGACCCGGTTCTGCCGTCGGATCCTGCTGCCAATGCTCCGGCGCCAGAGGTTACTGCCCCGGCTTCTTCCATGGAGTATGGACCAGGGATGGAGACTTCACCGGCGAATGGAACAGAGGCTGGGCCCGGCGCCCCGTCCCAGGCTCCAGCAGAAACCCCGGCGCCAGCTCCAGGGCCGGGAGAGACGCCTGCGCCAGCTCCGGCACCAGCGCCAGAGACTCCGCCGGCATCAGCGCCAGCGCCAGAGACTCCGCCGGCACCAGAGCCAGCACCGGAGGCGCCCCCTGCGCCGGCACCGGATATCCCGACGCCGGCAGCGCCAGCAGCTTTGGATCCTGGAATGGGGGCTGTGTAACACGGGAGGCCTTTTGGCCCTGGTATCTGATCATTTTATGATTTAGATATATATTTGTAAGAAAATTGTCATATTTTTAACCGTTTCTTTTGCTATAATGGAGGACAAGGTTTTTTGACAGACAAAGAGAAAACAAGAAGTGAAGCAACAGGGGGCATCTATGAGTATTGATCCAAACAGCCGGGCCGCCAGACAGAGAGAGCAGCAGAGCCGGAGAAATGTATCCGGCAGAAATACAGCAGGCAGAAGCACAGCCAGCAGAAATACTGCAAACCGATATACGATGAATCACAGTACAGCGAATCGGAGGCGGAAGAGGAAAAAGAAGCAGCCCCTTTGGAAAATTGTTGTGATTGCCCTGGTTCTGATTATCGGCGGTGTGGCCGGAGGAGCCATATTTTACATGAATCATTTGTGGAATATGACCGCGGACCTGGAGGTAAACATGGAGGAGATCCAGGTGAATCCCAACCTGGATATCCAGACGGAAAAGGTACAGAAGGGATTCTGGAAGATCGCGGTATTTGGCGTGGATTCCACAGATGGTAATCTGGGCAAGGGTGCGAATTCCGATGTTATTATCATCTGCAATGTGAACCGGGAAACTGGTGAGATAAAGATGGTCAGCGTGTACCGGGATACCTATCTGAAGGTGGGGGATAAGAACCCTTACCGGAAGATCAATGAGGCCTACGCCAGAGGCGGCCCGGAACAGGCGCTGAAGGCGTTGAATGAGAACCTGGATATAGCTGTGGATGATTTCGTGGCAGTAAACTGGAAGGCTGTGGCGGATGCCATTAACAGCCTGGGCGGTGTGGATATCGAGGTGACGGAGGCAGAGTTTAAGCAGATTAACGGCTACATTACTTCCGTGGTGGAGAATACAGGGGTCTATTCCCAGCATCTTAAGGGGCCGGGCCTTCAGCACCTGGATGGGGTGCAGGCAGTGGCCTACTGCCGGCTGAGGAAGATGGATACGGACTTCCAGCGGACCCAAAGGCAGAGAGAGGTTATCTCTCAATGTCTGGAGAAGGCGAAGAAGGCGGATCTAAAGGAGCTTCACGCTTTGATTGGCGTGTGCCTTCCCCAGGTAGCCCACAGCTTCCAGATCAATGATCTGCTGGAGGCGGCTGCGAATGTCAGACAGTACCATTTAGGGGATACTGCAGGCTTCCCCTTTGATTTAAAGATTCAGGATGTGGGAAAGCTGGACTGTGTTGTCCCGGTTACCTTAACCTCCAATGTGGTCAAGCTCCATCAGTTCCTGTTTGGCACGGAAAACTACCAGCCCTCCAGCCATGTAGTGAAAATCAGCGAGGACATCGCATATAACAGTGCAAAGCAGGCGGATTCCGGTGAGGAGCTGCGCCAGGAGGATATGGAGAAGATGACCTCTCAGAGGAATGATTCTCACCAGGATGAGGAGGAAGAGCAGGAGGAGTCCTCTGCTCAGGAATCCCGCCGCGAGACCAGCGAGCCGGAGACGGATGAGGAGGGGAATCCCATCACCTCTGCACCAGATGATGAGAATGAAGAAGGGGAGGATCCGAATACCCAGTCGGATGAATATGTGCCGGATGATGAGCTGATTAATGATCCGGGCCTCCGCTATCCAGAGGAATCCTCCAGCGGAAGCAATACCCATTATCCCGGGAGTGATTCAGAGAATCCAGGGACGAACACCTATGGCCCCGGCAGCGGAAATTCGGGCGGCACCGGGGGATCGGGCGGAACGACGAATCCAGGGGGAGGCAGCCATGGCAGTACCGTGAATCCAGGAGGAAGCACGAACCATGGAAATACCACAGTCCCGGGAGGAGGCACGAATCCCGGAGGGGCGGCTGGCCCTGGAGAGGGTACAGGCCCGGGCGCTACCAGTCCGGGAGGCGTAACCTCCGGCGGCAGCCAGTCTCCAGGGGGAAGCCATAATGAAGGGCCGGGGGGAAGCTCCCCGAACACGGGAACAGTATATGGAACCCGGCCTGTGCAGACAGAGACAGAGCCCACTGGAGTTGAGGGAGGCCCCGGATTCTTTTAAGCTTACTGCGATCAAATATGACTGCCGAAGGTGACATAAAAAGCCTTCGGCAGTTTTCATTGACAAATAAAAACCAACCTGCTATATTTTTAATGTCCATCATGCTGTACGATGATGAGTCCATAGAGAAAGAGAGAGGGAATGGACATGAGCAAATACGGTAAGGAAGATATTTTACGTCTGGCAGAGGAGGAGGATGTAGAGTTTATCCGCCTGCAGTTTACAGACATTTTCGGCATGCTGAAAAATGTGGCGATCACCTCCAGCCAGCTGAAAAAGGCACTGGATAACCGCTGCATGTTTGACGGATCCTCCATCGAGGGATTTGTCCGGGATGATGAGTCAGATATGTATCTGCATCCGGATTTAGATACATTTGAGATCTTTCCGTGGAGGCCGCAGCAGGGGAAGGTGGCCCGTTTCATCTGCGATGTACATCGTCCGGGGGGAGCGCCCTTTGAGGGGGATCCCAGGTATGTGCTGAAGAAGGTGCTGAAGCGGGCAGAGGATATGGGATATCACTTTTATGTGGGGCCGGAGTGCGAGTTTTTCTTATTCCACCTGAATGACGAGGGGCTTCCCACCACGGTTACTCATGAAAAGGCAGGGTATTTTGACGTGGGCCCCCTGGATTTTGCAGAGAATGTGAGACGGGATATCGTGTTAAATTTAGAAGATATGGGATTTGAGGTGGAGAGTTCCCACCACGAGGCCGCGCCGGCGCAGCATGAGATTGACTTCCATTATCAGGAGGGGCTGGCGGCTGCGGATAATATCCTTACCTTTAAGATGGCAGTGAAGGCCATAGCCAAGCGCCATGGGCTCCACGCCACCTTCATGCCCAAGCCGAAGGAGGGTGAGAATGGCTCTGGGATGCACATTAACCTGTCCCTCTTTGATGAAAGCGGAAAAAATATATTCGAAGATAAAAAGGACACCCGGGGCTTGGGGCTGAGCCGGGAGGCATACCGTTTTATGGCAGGGGTGATGAACCATATCGACGGGATGACGCTTCTCGCTAATCCTCTGGTGAACTCCTATAAACGTCTGGTTCCCGGGTATGATGCGCCGATTTATAAGGCATGGACCTCTTCGGCAAATAAAAGTTGTGTTATGCGGATCCCCTCGGAGAGGGGAAGCCATACCCGATTGGAGCTGCGGAATCCAGATTCGGCTATGAATCCCTATCTGACCCTGGCTGTGATTCTGGCAGCAGGCCTGGAGGGGTTAGAAAAGGGCGGCGAGCTCTCGGATCCGGTGAAAAACAATGTTTACCAGATGACGGAGGAGGAGCGGAAGGCGAAGGGGATTTGCCCGATTCCCAATACCCTGGGGGAAGCCATCGAGGCCTTCGAGGGGGATCCCTTTATCCGGCGGGTATTGGGAGAGCATATTTACAGCAAGTATCTTCTGGCAAAGAAAGAGGAGTGGCGCCAGTTCCGGGCCCAGATTACCAACTGGGAGATCAGTCAGTACCTGTTTAAATATTAAGTGCAAGACTTGCAGTGGGCTTTTGCGGCCTGGGGGTGATTGATTGACGAATATTATAGTGGCGTTTTCCAAGCCAGAGGATGGGAAAAATATTAAGAGCATTTTAGTGCGGAGCGGATTTTCCGTGATTGCTGTGTGCACCACAGCATCCCAGGTGCTTAGCACCTGTTTGGACTGGGACGGGGGAATCTTAGTCAGCGGTTACCGGTTTGCTGACATGATGTATGAGGAGCTGCGGGACTGCCTGCCCTCCTCGATGGAGATGCTGGTGCTCTCCTCCCCGGCCCATTTGGTAAATCCTGCGCCGGAGGGGATTATCTGTCTGTCTATGCCATTAAAGGTGCAGGAGCTGGTGGGCACTCTTCAGATGATGGTTCACGCTCAGATGAAGGGAAGGAGACGCCCCAGGGATAAGGCAAAGGCCCGGAGCCAGAAGGATCTGGCGCTGATTTCCCAGGCGAAGGCTCTCTTAATGGAGCGGAATAATATGACCGAGGCAGAGGCCCACCGGTACATACAAAAGTGCAGTATGGACAGCGGGACGAATATGGTGGAAACGGCGCAGATGGTGATGAGCCTGATGTAACGGCCTCAGGGAGGAAGAGGATGAAGTTTAAGTTTACTAAGATGCATGGAATCAGCAATGATTATGTGTATGTGAATTGCTTTGAGGAGAAGGTGGAGAACCCTTCCCTTGCGGCCAGGTACGTGAGCCGGCGAAGGGTATCCGTGGGCTCCGACGGTTTGATCCTGATTGCTCCGTCCCAAAAAGCGGACTGCAGGATGATCATGTATAATGCCGACGGCTCAGAGGGCGCGATGTGCGGCAATGGGGTGCGGTGTGTGGGAAAATACGCCTATGACCATAAAATCGCGGTGAAAAATCCCATGACCATAGAAACCGGCGCAGGGATCAAGACCCTTACCTTTCAGGTGGAGAATGGGAGGGTGAGGGAAGCTACCGTGGATATGGGAATTCCACAGCAGACCTCGAAGCTGCCGGAGCCGATCTGTGTGGAGGGGAAGGATTATGAATTTGTGGGGATTTCTATGGGGAATCCCCATGCGGTTTACTTTATGGATGCCATCGATTCCCTTGACCTGGAGAAAATGGGACCAGCCTTTGAGCATCACAGCCGGTTTCCGGATCGGACGAATACAGAGTTTATCCAGGTGGTGGATCGAAACCACATCCGGATGCGGGTCTGGGAGAGAGGAAGCGGAGAGACCTGGGCCTGCGGCACCGGGGCCACTGCCAGCGCAGTGGCGGCAGTCTTAATGGGTTATACAGATAACCGGGTAAGGGTGTCTTTAATTGGGGGAGAGCTGGAGATTTACTGGAACAGAGAGAGCGGGCACGTGTTTATGACCGGGCCGGCAGAGGAGGTGTTCCAGGGGGAGATTACCATACCAGATGGATCAGGAGGCTGTGACGATGAAGATTAATGAGAATTACCTAAAGCTGCCGGGAAGCTATCTGTTTTCCCAGATTGCTGAGAAGGTGAATGCATTTCAGGAGGAGCACAGGGAGGCACGGATTATCCGCCTTGGGATCGGGGATGTGACCCTTCCCTTAGCCCCGTCGATTGTGAAGGCCCTTCACCAGGCGGTGGAGGAGATGGGACAGGGCTCTACCTTTCACGGCTATGCGCCGGATCTGGGCTATGGATTCTTAAGGGAAGCCATCGCCAGGGAGGATTATGAGAAGCGGGGCTGCCAGATCCGGGCAGATGAGATCTTTATCTCCGACGGAGCTAAGTGCGACTGCGGTAATATTCAGGAGCTGTTCGCGGAGGATGCACGGATCGCTGTGTGTGATCCGGTTTACCCGGTATATGTGGATTCGAATGTGATGGCAGGCCGTACCGGCCAGTATGATCCGGCCTCCGGCACCTGGTCCAATGTGATCTATCTTCCCTGTACCAGGGAAAATGGATTTATCCCGGCTCTTCCGGAGGAGACGCCGGATCTTATCTATCTGTGTAATCCCAGCAATCCCACGGGAACCACCCTCACGCGGGAGCAGCTAAAGCTCTGGGTGGATTATGCCAATACCCATCAGGCGGTGATTCTCTATGATGCTGCTTATGAGGCTTATATTTCAGATCCGGATGTACCTCACAGCATTTATGAGGTAGAAGGCGCCAGGACCTGCGCCATCGAGTTCCGATCCTTTTCGAAAAATGCCGGCTTTACCGGCGTAAGGCTGGGCTTTACTGTGGTTCCGGACTCCCTCACCTTCCAGGGGGCATCCCTTCACCATATGTGGGCCCGCCGCCATGGGACAAAATATAATGGCGCGCCCTATATCCAGCAGAGGGCCGGGCTGGCTGTGTACAGTGAGGAAGGGAAAAGGGAAGTGGCAGAGCAGGTGGCCTACTATATGAGGAACGCCAGGGTGATTTACCAGGGCTTAAGGGAGGCTGGCTTTGAGGCGGCAGGCGGGGTAAATTCTCCCTATGTATGGCTTCACACAAAAGAGCTGACCTCATGGGAGTTTTTTGACCGGCTGCTGGCCTGCGCCCATGTGGTGGGAACGCCAGGAAGCGGATTCGGTCCCAGCGGGGAGCATTATTTCCGCCTTACAGGATTTGGAACCTATGAAAATACGGTGGAGGCAGTGGAGCGGATCAAGAAGGCCTCCGGCCAGCTTTTAGGTACGGAATAAACATGGCTATTTCAGCCACGAACCGGCAGAGAGGGAGGAAAGAACGTGGATGATATTGACCGCAAAATCTTAGAATTACTTCAGGAAAATGGGCGGATGCCTTTAAAGGCCATCGCTGAGAAGACCTTCCTTTCCTCCCCGGCTGTGTCCGCCAGGATCCGTCGGCTGGAGCAGGAGCAGGTGATTACCGGATATCATGCCCAGGTAGATCTGGTAAAGCTGGGGTATCCTGTCACCGCGTGGATTAATCTGGAGGTTCTGCCAGAGGATCAGGAGGAGCTTTACGCATGGGCAGCGGAAAAGCCGAATATCCTGGAGTGCTTTTGCGTTACAGGAGAGTATCCTGTGCTGCTGCGGGCAGTCTTTCGCAGCAGGGAGGAGCTGGATGAATTGCTGGGCAGCCTTCAGCGATTTGGAAAAACCAACACTCAGACCTTATTTTCCACTCATGTGGAGCCCCGGGGGCTAAGTATCCCACAGTCTGCTTCTAGTGAGTAAACCTTCATGTGCCCGGGCGTACCACCGATGTATGAAAGTCACAGGAAACTGAGGAGCCAATCCTGCATATCTTTTTATAAAGAGAGAAGTTTGGATGTGCAGACATGGATAGTATGCCTATGGTGATTATAGATGCAGGACATGGGGGAGAGGATCCCGGTGCGATTTATCAGGAAAGGAAGGAAAAGGACGATAATCTGCGGCTGGCCTTGGCAGTAGGGAATATTCTGGAAAATGCGGGAATCCGTACCCTGTATACCAGAACCACGGATATTACTCAGAGTCCGCTGGAAAAGGCGGCCATAGGAAATCGCTCAGATGCTGACTTTTTCCTGTCCTTTCACCGGAATGCTATGCCGGTTCCCCAGAGCGGCTCCGGGGCTATGACGCTGATCTATGAAAAGGGCGGCGTGGCTCAGAAAATGGCGGAGAATGTGCAGAGGGCATTAACGGAGGCTGGGTTCCAGGATCTGGGGGTTCAGGAGAGACCGGGACTGGCAGTGCTGGGGCGGACCAGGATGCCGGCTGTTTTGATTGAAACCGGATTCATTGACCGTGATGAGGATAACCGTTTATTTGACCAGAACTTTCAACAAATTGCCCAGGGAATCGCAGATGGGGTGATTACCACCTTAAGGGAACAGGAGAAGCCGGTTTATTACCAGATTCAAACCGGGGCTTATCAGAACCGGGGACTGGCCAGCCAGATGGAGGAGCAGTTAAAGAGCCAGGGCTTCCCAGCCTTTCTGGTTTATGAGGATGGCTGGTTTAAGGTACGGGTGGGAGCATTTTTAAATATGGATAATGCAGTGCACATGGAGCAGACGCTGCGGAGCTATGGATATCCTACTGTGATGATCCGGGCGTAAGGGAAGTTTAAAAATGGCGGGGAATTTACCCGCCATTTTTATATAGGGAATGGTAAAATCCGCAGTTTTGTGGTATGATTTTCAAAAGAGACCGATTTTCCCCGAGTGCTCACAGATGAAATGAATTAGAGATGGAAGGAAAAGGATATGGATGAATTACAGCATCACAGCATGAATCGGGAGCAGAGGAGGCAGACCATCGCATTTGCCGTGTGTGGCGGCGCGATTATCGCGGCGATTCTTCTGTTCACCACGATTTGGGCCACAAGCAGAGCCAGAGCTGGCACAAAGCAGGCGGTAAACCGGATCAGCGAATTTTATCTGGAGGAGCTGGCCGGGCGAAGGGCCCTGGTGGTTTCCGAGGAATTGAAGACGAATTTTGCCTATATGAAAAATGCCATGGAAATCCTGGAGGAGGCGGACTTAGAATCTCAGGAGTCGCTGCGCCGCTTCCTTGGAAAGGTAAAAAAGCTTTACGGGGTGGAGCAGTTTGCCCTGGTGGATGAGCATGGAATCGTCTATACAGAGAGCAGCACAGATGCAGAAGCTGGCCAATATCCTTTTCTCGCCCAGGAGCTTACAGGGCCGGTGGTCAGCACATCTAACAGGACGGGGGAGAAAAAGCAGGTAATCCAGGTGATTCCAGTGGAGGATATCTGGTTTCAGGAGGCCCGGATCAAAGCCTGCTTTATACAGATCCGGGTTGACGAAATGATCAGCTCCCTGACCTCCCAGACTGGGGATAATGAAACCTACTGCAACCTGTATTATCCTAATGGCGATAGTCTGACGGAGGATGAGTTCGGATATCTGACAGCGGGAAAAAATCTCCTCCTGGCGCTGAAGGATGCGAAAATCGACGGGGGCTACAGCCTGGAGCAGCTGGAGGCAGATTTTGCTGAAGGCAGGTCAGGCCAGGTTTCCTTCGAATATTTTAACACCCAGGAGGATCTCTGCTATATTCCGGTGGATGGGACGGACTGGATGCTGACCATCCTGATCCGGGATAATGTGCTCAGCGATCAGATCAGCTCCATCAGCTCCGGGATGCTTAGCCGCAGCATAATCCAGATCGTGATCACGGTGGAAGGGATGCTCATGGTATTTTTGGTGCTGATCTACCAGTCCAAAAAAAGTGCACAGGCGCTGTTAGAGCAGGAAAAGGCAGACGGAAACCGGATCCGGGCGGCGCTAGCCCAGATCCAGCGGGAGCAGACTGCCATGGATAATATCCATGGAGCTATGGGCTCCGGTCTGTGGAGCATGGAGTTTGATAAGGAGGCCAGAATCGTCTCCTGCACCTGGAGTGAGAAATTCCGGAGAATGCTGGGATATGAGAGCCAGGAGGAGTTTCCGAACCGGCTGGAGTCCTGGTCGGATCTTTTGTGGGAGGAGGATAAGGACCGGGTTCTTAAGGAGTACTGGGACACGGTGATGGATTACACCGGGGAGAAGTCCTATAATGTGGAGTACCGGCTCCGCACCCGGCATGCAGGGTGGCGGTGGTTCCACGCAGCAGGCAGATTATCCCGCCGGGAGGATGGGTCGCCCATTACCTTTGTGGGACTTTTTGTGGACATCGATGATGAGAAGAAGATGGAGGAAAGGCTGGAGCAGCAGAAGATCGATCTGGAGAATGCCCTGGCAGTGGCCCAGCATGCCAATAAGGCGAAGACTACCTTCTTAAATAACATGTCCCACGATATCCGGACGCCTATGAATGCCATTATCGGCTTTACCTCCCTTGCGGCAGCTCATATTGCCCATCCGGATCAGGTGCAGGACTATCTGGCTAAGATTACCACCTCCAGCAATCATCTCCTCAGTTTGATCAATGATGTTTTAGATATGAGCCGGATCGAAAGCGGAAAGGTAAAGATCGAGGAAAAGGAAACCTCCCTTCCGGAGATCATGCATGATTTAAAAACCATCGTTCAGGCGGATATCACCTCCAAGCAGCTGGAATTCTTCATTGATACTGCAGATGTGGTGAATGAGCATGTTTTATGCGACAAGCTCCGTCTGAATCAGGTTTTGCTGAATCTTTTAAGCAATGCCATGAAGTTTACCAAGCCTGGCGGGATTGTAAGCGTCCGTATTCTGCAGAAGGGGAATGCGCCGGAGGGCTTTGCCTCCTATGAATTCCAGGTGAAGGATACCGGGATAGGCATGAGCAAGGAGTTCCAGGCCCATGTCTTTGAGCCCTTTGAGCGGGAGCGGACCAGCACCATCAGCGGAATCCAGGGGACTGGCCTGGGAATGGCCATTACCAAGAATATCGTGGATATGATGGGAGGGAAAATATCTGTAGTCAGCGAGGAGGGGAAGGGAAGCACCTTTACTGTGGCGCTGCAATTTCGGATTTGCTCCGGCCAGGTAAGGCAGGAGGTGATTCCACAGCTGAAGGGGCTCAGAGCCCTTGTGGCAGATGATGACTTTAATACCTGCTCCAGTGTGACAAAGATGCTTTCTGTCATCGGCATGCGTCCGGACTGGACTACCTCTGGCAAGGAGGCAGTGCTCCGGACTAAGCTTGCGGTGGAGCAGAGCGACGAGTATGCGGCCTATATTATTGACTGGCTGATGCCGGATATGAACGGAATCGAGGTGGTCAGGCGAATCCGCGGGTTCATCGGGGAGGAGACGCCGATTATTATCCTCACAGCATACGACTGGTCAGACATCGAGGAGGAAGCAAGGAAGGCAGGAGTTACCGCCTTCTGCTCCAAGCCAGTCTTCCTGTCAGAGCTCAGGGAGCTTCTGGAGTCTCCATTTACTGTTTCTGCGACAGAGACCGATGCTGCAAAGGCCCAGGCGTCCTTTGAGGGGCGAAGGATACTTCTGGTGGAGGATAATGAGCTGAATCAGGAGATTGCAGTGGAGATACTTAAGGAGGCCGGCTTTGTGGTAGATGTGGCAGACGATGGGTCCGTGGCAGTGGAGAAGATGAGAGAGGCCGAGCCTGGACAGTACGACCTGATTCTCATGGACATCCAGATGCCAATTTTAAACGGATACGAGGCTACCAGGCAGATTCGGGCCTTTGAACGGGCCGAGATTGCTAATATCCCCATTATCGCTATGACGGCCAATGCCTTTGACGAGGATAAAAGGGCAGCTCTGGAGGCAGGGATGAACGGACATATTCCAAAGCCCATTGATATTCCAAAGCTGATGGAGCTTCTGAGAGAAATCCTGGCAAGTAATTAATCGAATTTAACCAGACAAGCATCCTAAAAAATCGGGTACAAGAGTTTCTGAGAGTACTTTTAAGAAAAGGGGAGGAAGGTATGATGGAAGAGAGGCGGTTAGTAATTACCATAGGGCGCCAGTATGGCAGCGGAGGAAGCGAAATCGGAACCAGGCTGGCTAAGGAGCTGGGGTTTGATGTGTATGATAAGAATATTCTTCGGATGAACTCAGATGAGAGCGGGATCAAGGAAAGCTATTTTCATCTGGCAGATGAGAAGGCAGGCAGCCGGCTTCTGTATAAGATCATCACCAGCCTGACGCCGGAGAAAAAGGCGCCTTCCTTTGGATCCGACTTAATTTCTGCAGATAATCTGTTCCGCTTCCAGTCAGAGGTGATCCGAAAGCTGGCGGATGCAGAAAACTGCGTGATCATCGGCCGGTGCGCAGACTATGTTCTGGATGGTATGGACGGGCTGGTGAAGCTGTTTTTATATGCAGACATGGATGCCAGGATCCGGCGCATCACAGAAAAGGGGTACTACGAACCCAAGGATGTGAAAAAGAATATCAAGAAGGTGGACCGGGAACGGCGGGAGTACCACCGGTATTATACAGGAAAAGACTGGGAAAACCTGGAGAATTATGATTTGATGCTGAATACAGCAAGATTAGGAATCGAGGGAAGCATTCAGGCAATCCGCAATTATCTTGTGCTCAGAGGCTTTGGGGAGTATGTAAAGTAGGATGATTCGGAAGGCCTTCTTCCCAGAATACTGCAGGAATGCGGGGCTGCTGCAAAATGGTTTTATTTTGTGGCAGCCTCATTTTCATGTAATCCAAAAATTCTAGTGTCTTGACTGAATATAATCCAGCCAAGACACTAGTATCTCGACCAGATATAATCCGGTTAAGACACTACTGCCTTGCAGAAAGAACGGTACACTCGCGCTGACCATCGCCTGCAGACGGCCAGCACACCAGAGGAGATTAAGAGAGCACATTCCATAGATAAGGAGGGATGCTATGTTAGAAAAACGGGAGCCGGTTATCTTTTTAGGGGCAAGGCACAGCGATGCCACCAGCGATATGCCGCCCCACGCGCATGACTTTTACGAACTGAATTTTATGACCAGGGGAAGCACGAAAATGAAGCTGAATGAAAAGGTAATCGAGTATGATTCCTATGATTTCCTTCTGATCCCGCCTCACATCAAGCATATCTTATATGAGTCAGACTATGAGCTTTTTGATAATTACGTGATTTGGTTCGAGGGTCCGGACGGCCAGATCCTCATGGAAAATCAGGTGATTAAGCTCCATGATTACGACGGCACAGTACAGTTTTTGTGCGCAGAGATTTACCGGACTTATATGAAAACAGGGATGGCGGAGGGAGAGCTCTTAAATATTTATCTGGAGGCAGTACTCTGGCACATGAAAAAAGGGCTGATCCTGGCCACAGATCAGGCCGCCCGGAACGACGAGGATATGGTGGACGAGGCCATCAAATTCATCAATGTAAACATCCGGAATGCCCGCCTGTCAGTGGAGATGATTTCCAGAAAGCTTAATGTATCAGAGGAGCATTTCTCCCGGATGTTCAAAAAAAAGATTGGGATTCCCCCAGTGAAATACATGAATGAGGTAAAGGTTGCAGAAGCGAAGCGGATGCTTTTAAAGACAGACATGACCATAAAGGAGATCGCCTCTGCCCTCTACTATTCAGATCAGTTCTATTTTTCCCAGCAGTTTAAGAGGATTACGGGATATTCTCCGAGTGAATACAGGAAAAGTACGTTGTATTAAGATGCTCGAAATTGCTATTTAATTGAGTCGCGGATGCTTAGGAGATCTCTGGCTAAATGTATTTCCAAGCCCGCAAGGAGTCTCTGGCAGCGGGGGAAGGTGCAGGCGCATATTCGCCAGGAGGCTACGCCCGCATCAGGCCGGGTCCCAACGTCACCGCGCTCTCGCTCCGCCGAAAGCGTAGCGGT
>CATOJE010000084.1 GCA_951800145.1 uncultured Lachnospiraceae bacterium
CGCGTAGCTTCCTGGCGAATATGCGCCTGCACCGATACCCGAAAACTTAGGAGCCCTAACGGGTAACGACGTACACTCGGCTGACGAATCCTAATGGGTAACGACACCCACTTGGCCAGCGAACCCTAACGGGTTGCGGCACCCACTCAGCCAGCGAGCCCCCAGACTTTCACGATCACAGAGACTAAAGCAAATAGCAATACCGCAGCTCCGCCGAAAAAAGACTTACCTGCAAAGCCCCCTCAGCAGATAAGTCTTATCCTCAAAAAGCCTCCGCCATTCTAATACACGTTGGCAAGCAGCCCCTGCACCGCCGGCTGGCTGGCTGCCCAGTAGAGTGCGGTCAGGCACTCTAGATAGTGGCTTCCTGCTTTGCGGCAGTAAAAATCGCATTTCATAATTCCGCTTCCATCGGCGGTCAACTTGATATAATCCTTTCCTCCTAAGGTAACGCTGCTCACATCCTCAATGGTAAATCCGCATAAGGCCAACGCAACACTATATATGGATGTCATATATTCCGGAGTGATGGCTCCATAGTCGGCAAAATCGTAGGCATTGTCATATTCCAGACTGATTTTGGAGCCGGTGCCGTCGGGAATTTTGATCTCAAATTCCTGCAGTGATGTAGGATCGTCCAGATCCAGGGAGGGGGAGGGAATGATTTCATAGCCTGCGGGAACATTAAGGTGGAAGCCTGACCACTCGTTTACATATTGGTTCCCGATCCATGCGCCTGGGATGATATCGGTGAACATGGAACCGGTCCACCTTCCGTCTGATCCAAAGGCATAGACATTGCCGTCCACGTATCGGTAGCAATTATGGATCATATATCCTGCTTCGTTAAAAAAATACCAGGAATCGTCTTTGTCCTTATACCAGGTATTAATCGGGTAGGAGCCGTCCTCCTGCTCATACCACCACCCGTTTCCATCCTGATGCCATCCGGCAGCGAGAGAAGAAATGGTGCTGCTGAGAGTAAGCGTTGCTGCCAGCAGCATTGCCATGATTGCTTTCATCTTGTTTTTTCTCATGAAAAGGCCCCCTTTATTTGTTTTAAAAACACGAAAAGCATCTTGCCATAAAGTTATCATACCCTTCCTTTTAGGAAAAATCAAGGATTATCAGCGATATACCCGCACGAAGTTCTTCTTTCCCCGTTTGATCACCTTTCCATCCCCAGTAAAGTCATCCTTTGTATAAACAGCCTTTACATCCTTTTCCTGGACTCCATCTACGGATACTCCGCCCTGCTCTACATTTCTTCTCGCCTCAGAGCGGCTTCCTGCCAGTCCTGACACAGTCAGTATTCCTAATATATCGATGGTATCCTCCCGGAAGTCCTCTTCCTTTAGCTGGTAGCTGGGCATATGGGTAGCGTCTCCACCGCCGGCAAACAGTGCTTTAGAAGCCTCCTTGGCTTTTGCTGCCTCTTCCTCTCCATGAACCAGATTCGTTAATTCGTAAGCCAGGATCTCCTTGGCCTGATTTAGCTGGCTTCCCTCCCACTGATCCATTTCATCAATCTGCTCTAATGGGAGGAACGTAAGCATTCTCAGGCATTTTAAGACATCGGCGTCTGATACATTTCTCCAGTACTGGTAAAATTCAAAGGGAGAGGTCTTATTTGGATCCAGCCATACAGCGCCGGACTGGGTTTTCCCCATTTTCTTTCCCTCCGAGTTCAGGAGCAGGGTGATGGTCATGGCATGGGCATCTTTTCCCAGCTTCCTCCGGATCAGCTCGGTGCCTCCCAGCATATTGCTCCACTGGTCATCTCCTCCAAACTGCATATTACAGCCGTAGCGCTGAAACAGCTCGTAGAAATCGTAGCTCTGCATAATCATGTAGTTAAACTCTAAAAAGCTTAATCCCTTTTCCATGCGCTGCTTGTAGCATTCTGCGGTCAGCATGCGGTTTACGGAAAAGTGCGGCCCGATGTCCCGGAGAACCTGTACATAATTCAGATCCATCAGCCAGTCTGCATTATTCACCAGCAGCGCCCGATCTTCTGAAAAGTCGATAAAGCGGCTCATCTGCTTTTTAAAACAATCCACATTATGCTGGATTGTCTCCGGCGTCATCATCTGGCGCATGTCTGAGCGGCCGGATGGATCGCCGATCATGGCAGTACCTCCTCCTAAAAGGGCGATAGGCTTATTTCCAGCCATCTGGAGCCTTTTCATCAGGCACAGAGCCATAAAATGACCTACATGAAGACTGTCTGCTGTGGGATCAAAGCCGATATAAAAGACAGCCTTACCTTCATTTACCATTTTTTTGATTTCTTCTTCATTGGTAACCTGGGCGATCAGCCCTCTGGCCACTAATTCTTCATAAACCTTCATCTGTTTTCCTCCTTATTTTCCCAACTATGCTATGGGATCCAAAGCGCAAAGCAGAGGGGTTTTGTTCATATAGAACACGCTTTTCTAAAGAACAAAAAACCGCCCTTCGAATTTTCGAAGGACGGGATATCTGCCCGTGTTACCACCTTGCATTTATAAACAGCTCACACTGCTTACCTCATAAAGTACACAGCCTTGAGCTTAGTGAACAGTACAGCACACTAGCCGCAGCCTTTGATACTTTCGCACGATAACGGGTGCCATGGATCCGTCACAGCCTACACTTTGCCCGCCGCCTGTTTTCGCTGTCTTATAAACAGCCCTTGCCTGCTTCTCTGGGGACAAATTTTGGTGTGAAGCTCAAAGATGTATTCATGTCCGGCTTTCCACGCGCCTCTCATCACCCGGCTGCTTTCTGTGTGCTTTTGCCTGACACTACTTGTTCTTATCATCGCTTGCTATGAGATTAGACTAAATTATATAAGAGAACCCTTTGTTTGTCAAGGGCAAAACGGAACGGAAGGGCTGTTAATAGCAGCTATTGAAACGACGCAGCTGTGAACAGCACCATTCTCTCCACGGTTCCGTCTTCCTTCCTCCACGCCAGCAAGCGGCTCCCCTCAGTGATGTCGGATAATGTCACCATCTGACGGGTCAGGAATGGTATGATGGAGCACTCTGACGGAACGGTAAGCTCTGCTCCCCCGGCTGCTTTTAAGAGGAATCCTCCCTGTCCATCCTCCCTCAGGGACCCCTCAGCTATGATATATTCCGGCATCACTTGGCTCTGGGGCGCGCCTGTAAGAATCAGCTGAGCCGTTACCTGGGGCGGCAGGCTTAAGGTCATCGCCGGGCCGGCGTACACATGTACCGTCTCCCCCTTCTTCAGCTGCTCCATCCCCATCGGGAAGCCATTCTCACCTTCCAGAATCAACGTGCTCTCCGGATCAATGTGGACAATCACCTCTTCGGAATACCCCTCCGGCTCTGTAAACTGGCGCTGGAAGGAAAAGCTGCTCTCACCAACCTCCAGCACAGGCCCCCACATCTTAATTACCTGGGGCGCTTCCTCCTCCCAGGATGCCTTTACTAATCCATCACTTCCCATCTGGGCAAATTCCTTTTCCCTGTCATCCATCCGGATGATCTGAGTCGCCTCAGCCATTACGCCTATGGCGCATCCGATTCCAAGGACAAGAGTTAAACCTACAACCGCTAATATTTTTCTCTTCATGATCCATTACCCTTCTTTCTATCTCGCTGCTATTCGCCTGTCCGGGGCTTACCCACCCGGGACGCTTTCTATTGATTTCTCGTCATTCCTATACTATAATGATTCCGTGGCTTTGGGTCAAACCAAAAGCCAGAATTTATTTACAACAATTAGTACATCGACGCAAAAGCTAAATTTTATAATGGAGGTTTTTAAAATGGGATTTGAATTTATTAATAAATTGCCTACACCGGCTGAGATCCGCGAGCAATACCCCCTTCCAGCAAATCTGGCTCAGATCAAGCAGGAGCGGGATGCTGAGATTGCCCGGGTTTTTACCGGGGAAAGTGATAAGTTTATTCTGATCATCGGCCCCTGCTCTGCAGATAATGAGGATTCGGTCTGCGACTATGTAAATCGCCTGGCAAAGGTTCAGGAGGAGGTAAAGGATAATCTCCTGATTATTCCAAGGGTCTATACTAATAAACCCCGCACCACCGGAGAAGGCTATAAGGGGATGCTTCATCAGCCGGATCCAGAGAAAAAGCCGAATATGCTGGAAGGTATTCTTGCCATTCGTCATATGCATATGCGGGTTCTGCGGGAGAGCGGTCTTTCCACCGCTGATGAGATGCTGTATCCGGAAAACCTGAACTATTTATCTGATATGATGTCCTATGTAGCAGTGGGCGCCCGCTCTGTGGAAAACCAATACCACCGTCTGGTATCCAGCGGCTGTGATGTCCCTGTAGGCATGAAAAACCCCACCAGCGGCGATCTGTCAGTTATGCTGAATTCCGTGTATGCGGCCCAGCATGGTCACGAGTTCATCTTCCGCGGCTCGGAGGTACGGACAAAGGGGAATCCCCTCACCCATACCATCCTCCGCGGCACGGTGAACAAGCACGGGCAGTGCCTCCCCAATTATCATTTTGAAGATCTGGAGCTGTTGCTCCAGCTTTATAAGGAGCGGGATAATTTGCAGTTTCCGGCATGCATCGTAGATACGAATCACTCCAATTCCAATAAAAAATACATGGAGCAGATCCGGATTGCAAAGGAAGTCCTCCACAGCCGCAGGCATGCCCCAGAGATCCAGAATTTTGTCAAGGGCCTGATGATTGAAAGCTATATTGAACCCGGCGCACAGAAAATCGGCGAAGGCTGCTATGGGAAATCGATTACTGATCCCTGCCTGGGATGGGATGCCTCACGGCAGCTGATCTATGAGATCGCAGAGAGCCTGGCATAGCATACGAATACATCGTTCAGCAAATCATTAAGCACGCCGTGGTTTTCCTGGCTACACAGGTCAAAGGACGCAAAAACAGCCCTGAGGCTGCTGCCAGCTGCAGCTGCCCAGGGCTGTTTTTATTGTCAGGAGCTTCCAGTTATCCGATATACTTCTTCAGTACCGCTCTCACCGCTCCAGGTCCTGCGATCTCCTCTACAAACATTCCCTCGATGGTATCGCCGATCCCTGCCTGATACAAATCGATTCCAAAAATATTCTTATTAGAAAGAATGGGCTTTAACTGTCCCTTATAGGTTTCCGGCTTTCCTACCTGGATTCCCTCCAGCTGCTTTGTAAGCTCCGGAACCATAGGATCTGCGGATAATTCAAAGGCCTTGCCCTCATCATCCACTGCCAGAAGGTAACGGCACCAGCCTGCGATGGCCAGGGGGATGGCGGTCAGCTTCCTGGCATCGCCATACTTCTCCACATAAGACTTAATGGTCTCACCGTAACGGATTCCCACCTTCTGTGAGGTATCCGTTGCGATTCTCTGAGGCGTATCTGGCATAAAGGGATTAGGAATCCGTACATTGATAACCTCGTCCACAAAATCCTTGGGAGAGAGAATCCCGGGATCGGTCACTACCGGCATACCCTCCACCGGGCCAATCTGGTGCACCAGCTTATTCAGCTGCTCATCCTTCATCTCATCCGCGATCAAGGTGTAGCCCAGCACGCAGCCATATACAGCTAATGCCGTGTGCAGCGGATTTAAGCAGGTCGTTACCTTCATCCGCTCTACCTTGTTCACAGTATCCCTGTCGGTGAGATAAACACCCGCCTTCTCCAGCGCCGGTCTCCCGTTAGGGAACTTGTCCTCGATTACAAGATACTGGGGACCTTCTGCATTCACAAAGGGGGCGATAAAGGTTTTCTTTGAGGTAATCACCGGAGCCATATCCTCTACACCGGCCTTCTCCAGCTCTGCGCACACAGAATCTGCCGGCCGGGGCGTGATCTTATCGATCATGGACCAGGGGAAAGACACCTGGCTCTCATCGGAAAGATAGGCGACAAAGCCATCCTCCACAAAGCCCTTTTTATTCCACTCCTTTGCCATGGTGATGACAGAGCTCTGAAGCTTCTCACCATTGTGAGAGCAGTTATCCATAGAAACAACTGCCAGCGGAGCCTTGCAGGCCTTATACCGCTCATTTAAAAGGGCACATACAACTGCCATAGCGGAAACCGGCTTTTCTGGCCCATTATCAATGTCGGTCTGGATAAATGGGAAGAAGCTTCCGTCTGCTCCCTTTAATGCATATCCCTTTTCCGTGATGGTAAAGGAAATCATCTGCAGGCCGGGATTGGTAAAGATCTCCTTTAACCGGCTCCACTGGGAAGCATCGCCAGACTGAGCCTTGATGGCCTCGGTGAGAGAGCCGATCACCTGCTTGTCTGTAGATCCATCTGCCTTTAAGGTAACTGCCAGAACCAGATTATCGTAGGGGTGGTAAATCTTATCAATCACATCGAAATCAAAGGTTTCCACGCAGGTGATGCCCTTATCTGACTCACCCTTGGCGATCAGCGTATCCGCCAGCCCGCCGATAAAGATGCGGAAGATATTTCCTGCGCCGAAATGCACCCATACCGGCGCTTCCTTGGTATTCCTTACCACGGCTTCGATATCATATGCAGGAAGGCCGATTCCGGCTGCTTCCCAAGCACTCTTGTCTTTTAAACCCTGAATTGTTAATTTCATAATTGATATGCCCTCTTTTATTACTTGTTGTTTTTTGCATTCTTATCAATGGCTTCCCAGAGTCCTTCCAGATAAATCGCTCCCAAAGCACGGTCATACAGACCATAGCCTGGCATAGCAACCTCATCCCAGATCATTCTTCCATGATCCGGACGGATAATTCCGTCAAATCCAGTGTCATACAGCGTCTTCATGATGGCGTACATATCCATGGAGCCATCAGAGGACAGATGTGCTGCTTCCTCGAAGTCGCGATCGCTATTATACTTTAAGTTTCTTACATGGGCAAAGGGGATTCTGCCCTTCGCTGCGCGGATAATCTCACAGATGTCATTCTTCTGGTTCGAGCCTAAGGAGCCAGTGCAAAGGGAAATTCCATTATATGGCTTATCCACTGCCTTTAACAGACGCTCAATGGTCTCCTTATCCCGCACGATTCTGGGAAGTCCGAAGATGGGCCACGCGGGATCATCCGGATGGATTCCCATGCGGATATCGTACTTCTCGCAAACCTCGCCGATGGCCTCAAGGAAATATACCAGATTATTAAATAGCTTCTCTGCATCCACATCCTTATAGGCTTCAAATAAAGCCTTCAGCTTCTCAAGCCTTTCCGGCTCCCAGCCAGGCATCACGAAGCCATTGGACATCTTCTCCACAGACTCTCTCATATGCTCTGGATCAATCTCATCAATTACATCCTGATTATAAGCAAGCACTGTAGAGCCATCGGGGCGCATCCTGGCTAAATCGGAGCGCGTCCAGTCAAATACCGGCATAAAGTTGTAGCAAACCATATGGATGTCAGCCTTGCCCAGATTCTCCAGCGTGGTGATGTAATTTGCAATATGCTCATCCCTCTTCTCTGTGCCGATCTTGATATCATCGGAAATATTCACAGACTCGATTCCCATGATGGAAAGCCCTGCGTCCTCTACTTCTTTCTTTAAGGCCGCGATCTCATCCTCTGTCCAAACCTCACCAGGCATCTTTCCCATAAGGGTGGTAACCACGCCCTTCACTCCGGGAATCTGGCGGATCTGCTTCAGCGATACACTGTCGTATCCTGGTCCATACCAACGTAATGTCATGTCCATAACTATCATACCTCCATAAGCATATTTTTATTAAATGATTTCATAGAGCTAGCCGAATCATTCCTGTAACTATATAGTAATATATTTCTTTCTTATATTCAATACCTAATTATTAAATTTTTTTTCAATATTTTTTTGTTGATTCTGTACATTAATATTCTTCTTTCGTTTAGATATTGACTTTTTTTCAAAGAGATTCTATGATATTCATATAACAGTTACACAAATATTAAAAAAGGAGTGATATACTACTATGAAAGCAGTGCAAATCGTTAAACCAAACGAACTGAAAATCATCGATGTGGAAAAGCCTGTCATCGACGAAAAGAACAATGTTCTGATCCAGATGACTGCAGCAGGAATCTGCGGTTCCGATGTAGGAATTTACCACGGGACCAATGCCGCTGCCACTTATCCCCGGATTATCGGCCATGAGATGGTTGGCCGGGTAGCCCAGGTAGGAGAGAATGTTTCCGGATTAAAGGCAGGAGACCGGGTAATTGTGAACCAGGTAACCAGCTGCGGACACTGCTATCCCTGTAAGATCGGCCGCGGGAATGTATGCGACCATCTGGCAGTGCGGGGCGTGCACATCGACGGCGGCTACAGGCAATACATGGCTGTTCCTGAAGCTGACTGCTATCTTCTCCCGGATTTCCTTTCTGACACAGATGCTATCATGATCGAGCCCACCACCATTGCCATCCAGTCCTGCAACCGCGCGGAGCTGACAAAGGACGACATGCTCCTGATCTTTGGCTCCGGCGCTCTTGGCAGCTCCATCTTAAAGATCGCAAGGTTAATCTGCAGCCACATCATCGTAGCAGATATCCTGGATGATAAGCTGGAGGCCGCAAAAGAAAACGGCGCAAGCTATACCATCAATGTTCTAAAGGAAGATTTAGTGGAAAAGGTTAAGGAATATACAGAGGGCCATGGCGCCACCGTCTCCATCGACGCTGCGTGCACCAAGGATTCCCTGATTCAGCTGTTAAAGGCCACAGGCAATGCCGGCCGGGTGATGACCATGGGCTTTTCCGTGGCTCCCACAGAGATCAATCAGTTCCTGATCACATCCAAGGAGCTGGATGTCCGCGGCTCCAGACTGCAGAATAAAAAGTTCGGCGAGGCCATCAAGCTGATCGAAGAAGGGAAGCTGGATTTAAATGGCACTGTCTCCCATACCTTCCCCCTGTTAAAAGCCCAGGAGGCCTTTGATTTCGTTGACAGCCACGATCCGTCTATCCGAAAAATCGCCCTTACCTTTGACGAGCTGGAAGGGTAATCCAGTAAATAGTAATATATCAGTTCAGCCGCCGCCATCCTTTATCCGATAGCGGCGGCTGAATTGCCTTAATATCCTTAATCCATCTCTACAACTACCTTCATGTAATTTCCAGGATTCTTCTCGATATCACGGATCGTCTCCGGAGCTTCCTCCAGTCCGATGGTTTTAGTTAATATTTTTCTTACATCTACCCGTTTTGTGTAAATCAGATCGATGGCCTCCTCAAATTCCTTTGCGCTGGTTCTGGCGCCACGGATATCGATCTCTTTTCTGGTAATCATATCCGTAGGAATCGAGGTCTCCTTTGGCGGCCAGCCAGTAAGGGTAATACGCCCTGCATTGCTGACTAAGTCCAGAGAGGAGCGCACAGCTGCATTCGCCCCGCTGCATTCCATTACCTGCTGTGCCATCTCGCCGCCGGTGATCTTTTTCACAGCCTCCACCGGATCCTCCTTGCCGGAGTTAATTACATATTCAATCCCCAGCTCCTTGGCGAAATCCAGGCGCTCTTGAACCAGATCCAACAGAATCGCATGAGCCCCGTAAGCCTGGGCAATCATACCTGCCAGCAGGCCGATAGGCCCTGCCCCGATAATCGCGCAATATTCTCCCGCCTTTAAGCCGCCTCTGTGGATCCCGTGAAGGGAGATGGTCAGGGGCTCTGCCATAGCAGCGTCAATCCAATCCATATCCTCCGGCTTCTTCACCAGCATGTCTGCCGGGTGGCAAAAATACTCTGCCATACCGCCGTCCACATGCACCCCTAATACCCTTAAGCTGGTGCAGCAGTTGGTCCGGCCGATGCTGCAGGGATAGCAGGAACCGCAATAGAGATACGGATCCACAATCACCTGATCCCCCACCTTCAGTCCCTTAGGATTATCCGCCGGGATTTCCTCTACAATACCAGCCAGCTCATGGCCGATCACTCTGGGATAAGACACCAGCTTATTCGTCCCCCGGAATGCACCGATATCACTTCCGCAGATGCCGGCTGTCTTAATTCGAATCAGCGCTTCCCCTGGCTTCGGCACTGGCTTCTCCAGCTCCACTACCCCCACAACTCTTGGCTCTTCTAATTTTACTGCTTTCATTTGTCCTTCTCCTCCTTTTACTATATTTACCATTATAACGCATCCTATATTTCAGGTAAAGTTTCAATTCTGTAAACAAATCCGGGCTGATGCTGCAATGCTACTGTTCACAGCGGTATCCCGCCAGGCGTTTTGCAATCACTGAGCTCCCAGCACCAGATTAGCAATACCAGAGGTAATAAAAGGCACATATGTAACCAATGCTAAAACCGTAAAGTTTGCAACCAGGAAGGGCGCCAAAGCCCTCACATTGTCAGAGAGCTTATTCCCGGCAATATTGGTTGCTGCAAACAGACACACACCAACTGGCGGCGTACATAAGCCAAGCACCAGGTTCATTACCACCAGCACGCCAAACTGGATGGAATCCACGCCTACAGAGGATGCCACCTGCAAGAGAACCGGGAATAAAATCAGGATCGCCGCGATGGTCTCCATAAACATTCCCACAAAGATCAGGAACAGGTTAATTAACAGCAGCAGGATGTATTTGTTGGTGGTTAAGCTCAGCATAGCGTCTGCGATCATATTTGGGATCCGCTCCATGGTCAGGATATAAGCAAATACATTCGCAAAGGCTACCAGTGCCATAATGGACGCGGCGCTGGAAAGCGTCTGCTGCAGACACTGATAAAAGTTCTTAAGGGTCAGCTTCCGGTAAATCACAAAGCCTACAAAGGTTCCGTATACAATACAAATAATTGATGCCTCTGTGGGAGTCACCACGCCGCCGATAATTCCGCCTAAGATAATCAGCGTCATAATAATCGCCCAGATGGCTTCCCGCCCAGAGCTCATAATCTCTTTAACAGAGCTCATGCGGTCGCGCTTAGGATAATTCCTCTTTTTGGAGATCACATACGATACCAGCGCCATGCCGCCGCCCATCAAAGCGCCTGGCACAAGGCCGGCCATAAACATCTTGGATACAGAAAGCCCGGTCATAGTAGCCGCCATAATCATAGGAAGGGAGGGCGGGATGATGGGGCCCATACAGCTGGATGCCGCCGTAACCGCCACGGAAAAATCCGCATCGTATCCCATATCCACCATCATGGGAATTTCGATTCCGCCCAAGGCAACCGTATCCGATAAAGCTGTACCGGAAATTCCGGCAAATACCATGGATGCTAAAATATTGGCATAAGCCATACCGCCAGTGAGATGCCCCACCAGCTTATCGCAGAAATCCATCAGCTTGTCCGAGATACCACCCTGATTCATCAGATTTCCTGCCAGAGTAAAGCCGGGGATGCACAGCAGGGTGAAGCTGTCAATGCCGGCAAAAAACCGCTGAGAGAAGGTGGCGATAGGCATTCCCGCCCCAGGAAATACGCCAGTGATGCCAGTCCCAGGCTAAACGCCACCGGAACGCCTACAAACAGGCAAACTACAAAGGTAATGAATAATACCGGTACCATACTTACTTTCCTCCCTTCTCATTCCAGCTTAAGATCACGTCCAGCACTTCGCACAGATAAGCAACCACCATAAAGCCAAACATCAGCACCAGTGAAAAATATACATACTGCATGGGAATGGTCATAGCCGTGGAAAACATGGGGAACTTAATAAATGCAAAGGGAACCACGGAATTAAACAAGATATATGCTGAGAATCCCAGCAGAGCAACCTTAATTACCAGATCAATGATCTTATTGACAATGTGAAGCTTGCCCTCCAAAGCATCGTGAAGAAACTCTACATTAACAAACTCACTGCGGTGAACAGCTACTGCGCTTCCGAAGGCAACCATATAAATAAAGGAATAACGTGCTGCCTCCTCGGTCCAGGACGGAGCGCTGGGCAGGAAGTTCCGGCTGATTACCTGCACCAGAACGCACACCACAAATGTGAGATAAAAAATAACGCCAAAAAAGCAGAGTACATGATTATACACATCCACAAACTTGTCCAGCGCTTTTTTCAAACCACTCATACCAAAGCACCTCTCTTTCTAAACACTCTCGTTTACCGTTAAAATTTCTTAACACAGCTGTCAAAAAACAGGCACAGTGCATACCAGGCTGGTATTGCACTGTGCCTATAAGGCCCGGAGGAAAACACCTCCGAAAGCCAGTGCTTTCAATGATACCTTGGATTATTTATCCGGATTTGCAGCTGCAATCTTCTCGTAAAGAGCCTTCTGGCTGTCTGTAAGAACGGCCAAAACTCCCTCTGTCATCGCTTCTGCAAATACGTCCTGATCCACATCCACAAATTCCATGCCCTCTTCGGTCAGGGTGCTCTCCAGCTCTGCTTCATTCTTTAAGAAAAGCTCATGCTCATATTCCTGCATCGCCTTTCCGCCTTCGATTACAACCTCCTGAAGATCAGCAGGAAGGGCATTAAACTGCTGTAAGCCCATGGCAATATATACCCACGCGCGAAGATGCTCTGTGCGGATTACATAATCCTGTACCTCGTAGAAGGAGCTGTTCTGAATCATAGCCAGCGGGTTCTCCTGGCCCTCGATGGTTCCCTGCTGAAGGCTGGTAAATACCTCTGCCAGCGCCATAGGGGTAGGCTTTGCCCCAACTGCCTCAAATGCTGCCACGGTCATAGCAGACTGCGGGGTACGGATAACAAAGTTATTCATGTCTGCCGGGGAGGTGATCTTCTTATTCGCAGTTACATTACGAGGTCCGCGGGTATAGTAGCCTAAAACCTTCATACCGCATTTCTCCATCAATGCTTCCAGTTCCTTTCCCACATCGCCGGTCAGAACTGCGTCCATATGCGCGTCGCTCTTAATCAGATAGGGCATGCCGATAATTCCAAGATCCGGCTGATAGGTCTGCATGGACTCGCCGGTAAAGGTGATATCACATCCGCCCTGAGTCAGGATCGACTGAATCATATCAACCTCAGTTCCCAGCTGGCTGTTGGGGTATACATTCACTGTAATCCGTCCGCCGGAAGCCTCCTCCACATATTCTTTAAACTTTAATGCGCCCTGATGCCAGGAGTCACGCTCATCATTAATATGGCCGATATTGATCTGATAGGTCTGTCCATCTGACGCTGCCGGCGCTGCAGGTGCTGCCGCAGCCCCGCCTCCGCTGTTTGCTGCAGCAGTGGTCGCTGTGGAGGATCCACCTCCTCCCCCGCAGGCTGCCAATGATAAGGTCAATGCTGCCCCCAGCAGCAGAGCAATTGGTTTTTTGTTCAATTTCATCCTTTTCTTCTCCCTTCATTCTCTTATTCCGTATGTACGTGCATCCATCCATAATCTTGCATCCGGACTCAGCGCAGCTCCTGTAATATATCTTTTATATGTAAATATCGATTTCTTCCATAAGCCATCTGTGCCGCCCTGATTTATTTGTTGAATTTTTACAACCATAACCTTCTTACAATAATTCTATGTATGTTTTGCACATACCAGACACTTAATATTGTAGTTGTTATGCATGATTTTGTCAAGATTCCTTATTATAGATTTTTAACATTTTTAATAAAAAAATCAAAAAACCAGGGTATTTTTTTACATCTTATAAACACACCCTGGTTTTTTTCGTGGAAAATCCCAAAAATATCGCAACTGATATATTATCCAGCCCTTTTTAATCACAAAAATACTCCTGATATGCGGTATAGGTATTCCGGAAATCATCCAGCCAGCGCCCCAGATGATCGGTATAGAACAGCTCCAGATCCACATTTCCTGGAATTCCCATCATCAGGTAATAGTAAAGCTCCCGATGCTGCTCCAGAATCATCATCTGATTCTCCACATTAATTCTGGTATCCAGATACCGAATCCGATCATAATGAGAGCACAGCCCATGTACGCTGTCCCATATCCGCGCCCTGTGGCTAAATTCGTAAAGCAGACGGTGCATCTCATCATCCAGTTCAAAAAAAACATCGTTAATTTTCCCGGGCGAGCCAGAAAGCGCTTCCTCCTGCAAATCAATATTCTCCTTGATCTTCTCCATCTGCTCTGGCGAAAGAGTTCCTGCCAGCTCCTTGATAATCGCTTCCTCCAGGACCCTCCGCATAAAATATCCTTCCTTAACATGACTTAAGCTAATCCGGCTCACCTTGCTTCCCCTCTGTGGAAGGATATCCACAAGGCCTTCATTGCCAAGTAAAATCAGTGCCTCACGGATCGGCGTACGACTCATCCCCAGCTGTTCCCCCAGCTCTGCCTCATTTAAAATCGCTCCCGGCTCCAGACGCAGGATCATAATATTCCTCCGCAAAGCCCAGTAAGAATATGCCCGGCTGTTTTCATCGGGATGGCGTTGTCGCAAGACCTCAAGAGTCATTGGCATTGTCCTCCTTCATTTCGTTATATCCAATAGTGTATAACAGAAACACCGGATTTGCCAAGTAAGGATTTCCCAATTTTACATTTTTCTTGATTTTTACCTCAGATCAGGCTCCCAGAATCAGATTTGCAATCCCCGTCGTAATAAATGGCACGTAGGTAACTAACGCCAGCACGGTAAAATTTGCAATTAAAAACGGCATCAGGGCCTTCACATTATCCGAAAGCTTATTCCCGGCAATATTCGTCGCTGCAAACAAGCACACACCAACTGGCGGCGTACATAAACCAAGCACCAGGTTCATCACCACCAGGACGCCGAACTGAATCGAGTCCACCCCCACAGAGGTCGCTACCTGCAAAAGAACCGGGAACAGGATCAGAATCGCCGCGATGGTCTCCATAAACATTCCCACAAAGATCAGGAACAGATTAATCAGCAGCAGCAGGATATATTTATTCGTGGTTAATCCCAGCATAGCATCCGCGATCATATTGGGGATCCGCTCCATAGTCAGGATATAGGCAAATACATTCGCAAATGCTACCAAGGCCATAATAGATGCTGCACTGGAAAGCGTCTGCTGTAAGCATTCATAAAAATTCTTAAGGGTCAGCTTCCGGTATATCACAAAGCCGACAAAGGTTCCATACACAATACATATAATGGATGCCTCTGTAGGAGTCACCACGCCGCCGATAATTCCGCCTAAGATGATCAGAGTCATAATAATCGCCCAGATCGCCTCCCGGCCGGAGGTCATAATCTCCTTCAGGGAACACATGTGGTCACGCTTTGGATAATTCCGCTTCTTAGAAATGATGTAAGATACCAGCGCCATACCGCCGCCCATCAGAACCCCCGGCAAAAGGCCGGCCATAAACATCTTAGACACAGAGAGCCCCGTCATGGTAGCTGCCATAATCATGGGAAGCGAGGGCGGAATGATAGGTCCCATACAGCTGGAGGCTGCCGTAACTGCCACAGAGAAATCCGCATCATACCCGGTATCCACCATCATGGGAATCTCAATCCCTCCCAGAGCAACCGTATCCGATAAAGCTGTACCGGAAATCCCGGCAAACACCATAGATGCCAAAATATTCGCATATGCCATGCCGCCGGTGAGATGTCCTACCAGCTTATCACAGAAATCCATCAGCTTGTCCGAGATACCTCCCTGGTTCATCAGGTTTCCTGCCAGGGTAAAGCCAGGAATACACAGCAGAGTAAAGCTGTCAATGCCGGCAAAAAAGCGCTGAGAGAAGGTAGCGATGGGCATCCCCGCCCCCACAAAATACGCCAATGAGGCAAATCCCAGACTAAAGGCCACCGGAACTCCCATAAACAAACATACCACAAAGGTAATAAACAATGCAGGTACCATACTCACTCCCCCTCCCTTTCATTCCATCCGGCCACCACCAGCAGCACCTCACACAAATATGCAGCCGCCATAAAGGCAAACATCAGCACCAAAGAAAAATACACATACTGCATAGGGATCGTCATAGCCGTAGAAAACATCGGAAACTTAATAAATGCAAACGGCACCACAGATTGAATCAGTATATACACCGTAAATCCCAAAAGAACCACCTTAATCAGCAAGTCAACGATCTTATTCACCCCATGATGCTTCTCCTCCAGCGCATCGTGAAGGAACTCCACATTCACAAACTCATTGCGGTGAACTGCCACCGCACATCCAAAGGCCACCATGTAAATAAACGAATACCGGGCCGCCTCCTCCGTCCAGGACGGTGCGCTAGGTAACAGATTCCTGCTGATAACCTGAATCAGCACGCACACCACAAAGGTCATGTAAAAAACAACCCCGCAAAAGCACAAAACATGATCAAACGCGCTGATAAACTTATTCAGCGCCTGCTTCATCCCTTTCATAAACCAATACACCTCCCTCTCCCTAAACCTAGAAGCCTCTGCTTCTCCCACATCACAATCCCCTTCCATACGTGATTCATGCTACACTCCTCCTTGCTAAAAAATGCTTTTTTCTCTATAACTCCCACACTGATATATTGCCATATCGCTGTTTTGATTTCCATTTGTGAAAATACCATTTTTAGAGTCCATTTTTTGTGCACTTTTACATTTTTACATATTTATATGTATATTTTATACTATATTTAGCAACTATTATTGTAATTATTATGCATTTTAAACTATATTTCAAATTATAATTTTCTGTTAATTAATCATTATTCCACTAAATATCAGATTATTATGCGAATAGCATCCCTTTAATCTTCCTTTTAGCTCTGTAATTTCCGTTAAAAACCCGTTAATTTTATCCATCTGATATATTTGTTAAAATCTCGTTAAAAATATTTCGCTGTACAAGGTCACTGGAATTTTGCTATTTACTTTAGTCTCTGGGATCGCGAAGGTCTAGGGGATCGCTGGCTGAGTGTGTGTCGCAACCCGGTAGGATTCGCTGGCCAAGTGGGTGTCGCAACCCGGTAGGAAGCGCCAGCCGGGTATACGTCGCAACCCGTTAGGGAATCCAAGGTTTCGGGGTATGGGTGCAGGCGCATATTCGCCGGGAAGCTACGCGCCCCAGCAGCCGTGTCCCAACGTCACCGCGCTCT